>NZ_PJBW01000012.1:0-81618 GCF_002836085.1 Olleya sp. 1-3 | reverse complement strand
GCTAAAACCTGAAAAATGAAATACGTAAAACAAGTTTCGATATTTATAATAATTCTGACTTTCGCAGGATGTTCAGTAAAGGAATATTATTTCCCAATGTCTGAATTGACTAGTGGAAAAGTCTATAAATACGAATGTAAATCTGAACCAAGCAAAACCCAATATTGGAAACTAACTTCGGATTTAAAAAATCAAATCCTGACTACAGAAGCATACGAAAGTGACTTCAGACAATATGAGTTGTTTAAAGAAAAAATTACTGATAAAGGAACTGAAGTCATTGAATTTACAAGTTATCTTAAAAACCAAAAAGGTCTTTTACTTCCAGTTTATAACATTCCGAAAGATGTTGATGTTTTCAGATGGAATAAAAAAGAACCTTATAAATATTCCGCAGAAACTGATTATGATGGAAAGTATAAAACGATATTTTCAAAAGAAAGAGAATATGTTGGAAAATCTAAAATCAGTATTCTCGGAAAAGAACACGAAGCAATTAAACTAAAAGAAAATTATAAAACTGTAGTTATGAATTCAACAGAAAAATTTGAATACACTCAATACAGTTATTATGTGAAAGGAATTGGTTTAGCGAAAATGGAAAAGGAATATTCAGACGGAAAAAAGGAAACTCTTGAACTGACTGAAATTATGACTATTGACGAATGGAATAAAAAGCAGTAGCTAACACCGTATAAAATTAATTGCTGGCTTCTCGCCTATTTACCAAAGTCCTAGCGGAATTTCTATCCGTGATTTATTTGTTAACCACAATTATAAGTTTTTTAAAACTTTTTTAGCAAATTGAGGATTACCGTAAAATTACCTCAAACACATCCTTTACATTTGAGAAATAGTTGCTTTATACAAATTACGTAGTTCTACGTATAGGAAATAGAGCTTGGTTTGTGTAGCTTAGCATCACCAATTTTAGGGCTAACAGTAAGTATATCACGTCACAATTTATTTGATATCAATAGCTTTAGTCAACTTAATACGAGTTACCAACCATTAAAACCAACCAAATGAAAAAACTACTAAAACTATTCATTCTACTTCCGTTAATTTCATTTTCTCAAGAAAAAAACTATTTAGTTGAAAACGGACAATATTATTTTACAAAATCACTTAACACAACGGATTCTGATGAGAGAATAACTACTAACCTTAATGGAAATTTAGAAATTAAGAGAAAACATATTTTACAAATTGTTAATTACGATTCTAAAACTGTTTCATTTCGTTATTTAACTTTTACAGATGACAAATTAAAAAAAATATATAATGAGGATAATGAAACCTTAAAAATGTCTATCGAAGATTTTAGCTTTTACACAAACAAATATTTATCAAGATTTAGAGAATGGAAAGTGGGAGCTTATACAGTTCCTATTAGAATTAGGTCTAAAAACGAAAATTTTGAATTTGAATCTAATTTATCTCTTGGTGCGAATATTGCCAAAGGAGTTAATTTTAGTAGATATGGAGATTTAGGCTATGCAGAAATATCTTTTGGAATTAGCTTAACAAAGGTTAATTTAACTGAAGACAATAGTGATATAAAAACAGTAAATCCTGATTTAAACACTTTATCTCAAAGTGCTTTAACAACATCATTTGGAATAGCTATCCATTTAGCCAAGAATGTGAATTTTGGACTTTTCTATGGATGGGATTTTCTTGAAGGCTCTGACCAAGAAAAATTGAAATGGATTCATAATAAAAAACCTTGGCTCGGATTTGGAATAAATGTTAGTTTTAATTCTAATGATTCTAATAATACAAGTGGTAAAACAGAACAATAAAATATACTTAATATGAAAAATCTATATTTAATATTAATTGCTATTCTACTATTTAGTTGCGGAACAACAAAAGGTGTAAAAAATCAATAAGGTCAATTGATTTAATAACACCAGAGTAAGCTAAAAATGACGATAATTTAATCTTCTTTGGAGAAGCAGAATATGATGACTATGATGAAGAATAAAACAACTATTATGAAAAAAGCTCTACTGTTAAGTGTAATTTCTATTGCACTTAACAGTTGTATGTCTATTGCTTGGATTGGCTATGACAAACCTGAAGATAGTGACTACATGTCCATAGAAAACGTTCCAATTAAAATAGGGATGCAAAATCTAAAAAATGAAAATCAAAGGAAAGCAATTGAGGAGGCAACAAAAGAAGTTTTTAGTATATTAAAGAGTGAAGAATTCAGAAAAAAAGTTGAATCTAAGGACTGGCTCATAAGTTGTAAAATAGAAAATGGTAATAAAGATATTTTAGATGGAAAAAGTGTATTTAAAATTTTAAATAAAGGTTATGTAAATTTATCTATAAATCCAAGAAAACCTTGGAGAGCTATTGCTCAAGCTCAAAAGTCTCAAACTGACCATACAAAAAACAGAATAGCCATTAAGCCTAAAAGAATAAATACTTGGTTTTCAAATAATATTGAAACCAAATCTGAATTAGTAAATACAATTGCCCACGAATTGACACATACTGTATCTTTCAAATTTTTGGATACAGGACACGGAACAGTTGAATGTCCAGATGCCGAACTTGTTAGTTATGGAATAGGCAATTTAGTAGCAAAAATGTGGATAGAAAAACAACTGTACACAACAACGTATATAACTCATAGCTAGATATTTTATTAATAGAAGTCAAGGTATATTTGCGAGTCCGCCAAATTTTTAAATTTGGCTTTTAGTAAAATAAAAAGAAAAAGAAAAAATTAAAAATTCAGCTAGTGTATAATCCGAAACGATAGTGTCTGTTTACACGCTACGTTTCATATACAAACCGTTGTAAAACATTTGACAAAAACCTTGAAGGACATATTTAAACTTGAGAAAAATTACGAAATCAACAGTTCTTTATCTAAAACTGATTTAGAGAAACATTTGAACAGTTTAAAGAACTTTGAATTTTATGACAATGGATTTAATATAAATGGTTCATTCGTACCTGATTTAGGTTGGGATGATTTTGCAAACCCAAAACTGATTTCTATAAGATTTGAGTTGGAAAACAGTAATTTGAAAAATATAAGAATTCGACCATCCATAGTTCTGAATATTTTCCTCACAGGTTTACTGTTAGGAATTATAATTATTCCAATAAAAGCAGTTACTGAAACTGAATTGAATGATAAAATTGGTCTCGGAATTACAGCTTGTGGATTTATATTCATTTTTTTAATTATTCGCTTTTTTACCAACCGAAAAATTAAGTTGACAAAGAAAAAATTAAAGATTGAATCAATCAAAGTGAACGAAAAATAATTTATAAGCGGAATAAAAACGTTTTACAACACCGTATAAAAATAATTGCGGTTTAGTGCTTAATCAAAGGTCGTTGCGTGTTTGTAACGTCCGATTATATACTTAAATTTAATACCTTTAATCAAAAATCAAACTTAAGTTATACATTAACGTTAGGGCACATTAAAAAAATGAATTTTCCTAAAATTGGTTTAATGGACACGATTAATATTGAGCAATTAAGAAAAGACTATAACCTTCCTCCTTACCGCGACTATTTTAATAGCATGACTATAAATCATTTTGAAATGAATAAACAAGCCATGTTAGACAGAGGCATAACGGAACCTAAATTATACAATTAAAAAGCCCTATAACAGTATTACTCTAAAACGCACTACATAATCCCATTTACACCATTTAAAGCTTTTAAACACACCCTAAAAAAACTCTCGATACTGCATGACTCTAAAATCAAAAGTATTAAATTTAGGGTTAGCTGCTTTTAATTGTTTGTATAATGGATTACTACCTATAGCTATATTGGCTGCTCCAGACCCTGAGGTCAAGGATACGGTTTTAATTAATCTTGGTTTGAGTAAGATTGGTTGAGTTGCTGTAGTTTCGGGACTTGGTAATACAAACTGATGTATTTTGGGTGTTATTTTTGAGACTAATTCTAATTTTAGATTGTAGTCTTTGATGTGTCTTCTAAAAAAATATTCTGGACCGTTTTTACTGTTTCCACCTGTAAACAACAAGGTCTCTACTGCGGGATATTTATGCAAATAGCCAATTAGGTCTCTTAGTTTAATATTGGTCATTCCTAGATCTGACGCATCAATTTTTTCGCGTTCTGCACTATCCACAATATCACAAACCCCTATTTTTTGTTGTATTAAAAAGGCTTTTCTTTGGTCTATTGCTTCTTGAGAGTTATCAAAACGCAATCCTAAATCATGTATTTTATCAATAAACAACCACAAGCTATTATAATAACTACCGTAGCAAAAGTCCACATCTTTTTCTAGTAACTGTCCTGTTGTAAAACGCGGTGGCGGTAAGGTACCTACAATTAATTTTGTAGTGTCCTTTTTTATAAAGGGTTGGTATGGATGTTTGTGTTTAAACATAGTTTTTAGCTATTAAAGTCCGTTAGTCCAGCAAACTTTATAACAACTTTAGGAGTATTACTTTGGCTAAAAATAGTCCTTTTTGTATCTTAAAATCAGTATTTAAAACTAATTATTTGCACTAGCGTGCCAATTAAAACAAAAACAAACTATGGGTAAAGGAGATAGAAAATCAAAACGAGGAAAAATTAATCGCGGTACTTTTGGTGTTAGACGCCCACGTATTAAAAAACGTGTGAGACCAGAAACTAAAATTAGTTTAGACAAAAAGGGTACGGTTAAACCTTAAACCTATCCCCTATTTTTTTTCCTATGACATAAGCACCATAAATGGCTAATAGCAATATTACTATGGTGCAAAATATGTAAAGTGGATATAAAATAACATGGTGTGCAGAGTTAAGACAAAAGGTGTCTGTAATACATACAGTAACCTCTTGATCGTACAGCATTGGCAATAAAAAGCTAACTGCTAATAGCACACCAATTACAGAGAACAAATACATGATGTTTTTGTTCTTTTTTGTTTTTCCGGTAGCCTTAAATAAATTACGTTGGTCTTTGGTACGTTTGTTATCTTGTAAAGACCAAGTCTTTTTGGGTTGAGAGGTTTCCATCAAATTGATAGTTATTATAGTTAAATTGTTTTAAATCGTCTACAGTTTTTGCATTGGTATCAATAACAAATTTAGCCATTAAACCACGTGCTTCTTTAGCATAAAACGATATTATTTTTAGCTTACCATTTTTAAACTCTTTAAAGTTAGCGGTTACAACCGGTACTTTTAGTGCTTTGGTGTCTATAGCCTTAAAATACTCGTTTGACGCTAGGTTTAAAAACAGCTCGTCATCCTCAAGCTCTTCGTTTAAAGCTGCTACGATGTCTTTTTTCCAAAACTCGTATAAATTTTTATTGCTTCCTACGGGTAACTTTGTTCCCATTTCTAAACGGTACGGTTGTATTAAATCCAATGGTTTTAACACCCCGTAAAGTCCTGATAAAATCCTAACTGTGTTTTGGGTTAACGCTAATTTATCCTCTGGGATATTGTAGGCATCTAGTCCTTTATAGACATCTCCGTTAAACGCGTAGATGGCAGGTCTGGCGTTGTCTTTAGTAAATGGTATGGTCCAGTCTTGATTACGGTCGTAATTAAGCTGTGCTAACTTGTCGCTAATACTCATCAATTTTGATAGGTCTTGCGGCGTTTGCTTTTTTAATACCGTATTTAGTTTTTTAGATTGCGCTAAAAACAAAGACTGAGTTGTTTTTGTTGTTGGTAATTTAGATTCAAAATCAAGGGATTTTGCTGGAGATATAACTAGTTTCATGATGTGTTTAATTTACTATTGGAGTCCCATTGTTTTGCAATGTTACTGCTTTGTATATAGTACGTTAATACATACCATAACTTATTGTTTTACTTATCACGAAATTACGAATTACACTTTGGTTATAAAAGCTGAATCTATAGTAATTTACAATACTAAAATTTGATTTTACTATGATGTACCGTGTTGCGTTAGGGATAGTAGTGGCATCCTTTTTTTGCTGCCATAAATGGCAAAAAAAGATATAACGGATAGCGCGACCCTTATCCTGATTTTTTTTTCAGGATAAGGGTAACGTCCAAAATATCTTAGACTAGTTATTATTCCATGTGTTTTGAGTAACCTCTCCACTTTTCGATACAGTTTGCTATATCTTCTGGGATTGGAGACTCAAAGCTCATAAACTTATTTGTTGTAGGGTGTACAAATCCTAATGTTTTTGCATGTAGGGCTTGACGTGGTAATACTTTAAAGCAGTTGTCTACAAATTGCTTGTATTTTGTAAACGTGGTCCCTTTTAAGATTAGGTTTCCGCCGTAACGCTCGTCATTAAATAAAGTATGTCCAATATGTTTCATGTGCACACGGATCTGGTGTGTACGTCCGGTTTCTAACTTGCAAGTTACTAAGGTTACATATCCTAAACGCTCTATAACTTTATAGTGTGTTACTGCGGGTTTACCTTTGTCTGCTTCGTCGTCAAAAAACACGGTGTTTTGTAATCTATTTTTTGGGTGTCGTCCAATGTTACCTTCTATGGTCCCTTCTTCCTCGTCCATATTACCCCAAACTATGGCTACGTATTCGCGCTCGCTAGTTTTGGCTTTAAATTGCGCAGACAGATGTGCCATAGCAACTTCTGTTTTTGCTACCACTAACAATCCTGAGGTGTCTTTGTCAATCCTGTGGACTAATCCTGGACGGTCACTAGAGTTGTTTGGTAGGTTATCAAAATGGAATATTAATGCGTTGATTAACGTCCCAGAGTAATTACCGTGTCCTGGATGCACAACCATACCTGCTGGTTTATTGACTACCAATAATTGGTCGTCTTCATAAACAACATCTAATGGTAGATCTTCTCCTACTAGAAGATTCTCGTGCGGTGGATAGGCTAAACGTACTGCAATAGCATCGTCCGGCTTGACCTTGTAGTTTGATTTTACAGGCACCTCATTAACAAATATGCTTCCATTTTTGGCAGCATCTTGTATTTTGTTACGTGTTGCGTTTTCGATTTTGTTCATCAACCATTTGTCTATTCGTAATGGTTTTTGACCTTTATCTGCAACAAACGTGTGGTGCTCGTACAACGTTCCTTCTTCTTCTGGTAATTCTGGTGTATAGTCGTTCATAATTAGTTACCTCCTGGACGATTACCGTTACCTAAAACCACATCAATTTTTGATGTTTTTGGTAATTTTGTATTAGGCTCTAAAACACTGCCATTATAACGTAGTCCTAAGACCATGTCTTTACCAATATTATCTATGTAGGTTGTTTTTCCAACTTGAAAACCTAAGGCTTCTATCATTGGTCTAGCTTGCCTAAACGACTTTTGGCGTAAATCAGGCACTGCTATTTTACGGTAGCCAGAGGGATTTAAGGTGATATATATTTTACGGTTTTCCTTTACTTGCTCACTAGCTTTCGGGTCTTGATCTATCACAGAAAACTTTGGGTAATCTGGATTAAAATTAGCAGAATCTTGAATTTGCATTACCAAATTATTTTCATCTAACTCTATCTGAGCAACTTCTATGGATTTTCCTTTTAAATCTGGCACAGTTTGAAACTCGCCATTATTGGTTGTAATGTCCAACCATTTTAAGATTAAAAATCCAATTACAAACAAAGCAACTATAGCAATTGCTAATTGTATAAAAAACGCTTTACTTTTAAGAAAACTGATCACACTCATTTAACTAATTTTTGTAGGCAAATATATAAAAACTAAAAGGTTTTATCTTCGGAATAAAATAAATGATATTTTTACAAAACGAATATTATACTACTTTATTGGATATCTGATATAATTTAGATTTAAATGAAAAAAAACATTGCCATAATAATGGGAGGTTATTCTAGCGAATACAAGATCTCTCTTAACAGCGGAAACGTTGTATATCAAAATTTAGACAACACTAAATACATTGGTTATCGCATACATATTTTTAAAGACAAATGGGTGTATGTTGATGCTAATGACACTGAATTTACAATTGATAAAAACGATTTTTCTGTTACTGTAAATGACACAAAAATAACGTTTGATTGTGTGTTTAACGCCATACATGGTAGTCCTGGAGAAGATGGTTTTATGCAAGGTTACTTTGCCTTGATAAATATGCCACAAACTAGCTGTGACATGTATCAAGCGGGTTTAACCTTTAACAAAAGAGACTGTTTAAGTGTTTTAAAACCTTACGGAATTTTAACCGCTGAGAGTTATTACCTTAATCTTGGAGATGTTATTAATGAAACTGAAATTGTTGCCAAAGTAGACTTACCTTGTTTTGTAAAAGCAAATAAAGCCGGTAGTAGTTTTGGTATTAGTAAAGTGCATAAAAAAGAAGATTTACAACAGGCTATTGACGTTGCGTTTAAAGAAGATGATGAGATTATAATCGAATCGTTTTTAGATGGTGTAGAAGTATCTGTTGGAGTGATTACTTATAAAGGTGAAACTAAGGTATTACCGATTACAGAAATTGTAAGCGAGAACGATTTTTTTGACTACGAAGCCAAATATTTAGGCAAATCTCAAGAAATTACGCCTGCCAGATTAACAAAAACACAAGAAGAACAGGTCAATACCGTTGCAAAAAAGGTCTATGAGGTTTTAAAAATGAAAGGATTTTCTAGAAGTGAGTTTATTTTTAAAAATGGCGAACCACATTTATTAGAAATGAATACCATTCCTGGATTAACAACTGCTAGTATTTTACCTCAACAAGCACAAGCTGCTGGGATATCCATGCAAGACTTGTTTAGCAGTGCTATTGAAGAAGCTTTAAAATAAAAAGCATATATTTAAATACTAACCAAACCACTATACACATGATTTTTTACGGAAGCAAAGCCTCTAAAATAAAAGAAGGCACTCTAAGCAATACAAAATGTCCGGATTGCGAAGATGGACGCAGTATGCGTTATACCATTTTTGGAAAATATGCCTATTTATATTGGATCCCGATGTTTCCGATTGGTAAAGAAAACATACTAGAATGTACTAGCTGTAAAAGGACGTATAAACTAAAAGAGCTTCCTAATCAGGTTAAAGAAAAATTTAAATTAGAAAAAGCAGATGCTAAATATCCACTTTGGTATTTTAGTGGCTTAGCTGTTTTAGCTGTTATTATTGCTTTTTTAGTGTATTCTGGTAAACAGAATGCCGAAAACGAAAAACGCTACATAGAAGATCCTGCTGTAGGTGATGTTTACGCTTTAGAAACACCACAAAAAGGATATTATAGCACAATGAAGATTAACAAAATTACAACCGACAGTATTTTTGTAATTTATAATGACATGTCTATTGATAAAAAATCAAAGACCTACAAAATAGACAAACCTGAAAATTATAATACAGAATTTGATGGATACTCAAAAACTGAGATAAAATCTCTTTTTGCAAACGGAACCATCTACGATGTTGATAGAGACTAAAAAACAAAACATGAGACGTGCACTTTTCCCTGGATCTTTTGATCCGATTACCCTAGGTCATTACGATATTATTAAACGTGGTATCAAACTTTTTGACGAAGTTATTGTTGCTATTGGTGTTAACTCTGAAAAAAAATACATGTTTTCTTTAGAAGAAAGAAAACGCTTTTTAGAAGATACTTTTAAGGACGAACCAAAAGTAAAAATTGTAACCTACAAAGGCTTAACTATAGATTTTTGTAAAGTTGTAGATGCCCAATTTATTTTACGTGGTTTGCGTAATCCTGCAGATTTTGAATTCGAAAAAGCAATTGCACATACCAACCGTAAACTTTCTAAAATTGAAACCGTGTTTTTGCTAACTGCTGCAAGAACAAGTTATATCTCTTCTTCTATTGTTAGAGAAGTTATTAGAAACAATGGAGACTACACGGTGTTAGTACCCGATAGTGTTAGGACTAATAATTAGGCATTAGGCATTAGGCATTAGGCATTAGGCATTAGGCATTAGGCATTAGGCATTAGGCATTAGGCATTAGGCATTAGGCATTAGGCATTAGGCATTAGGCAAAACTAAAAAAAGCATCACGATTTAAATCATGATGCTTTTTTTTAGTTAAGAACGAGTCCTTTTTCCTTTTAACTTCTACCTTCTGCCTATTTAAAGACAAAACAGATCTAAAACTTATATTCTGACAAAGGCTTAGGGAAATCCTCAGGATTAGCTGCTAAATGGTATCTAGGATCGTCTATATCTTCGACAACCACTTCTCTAAACTTAGGACTAGATTTATACAGTAATACTTTACAATCTTCGCTTAAATGCTTTAAACGGATTTGCTTACCTTCTTTCTCATACTTTTCTACTAGATTAAAAATAGCTTCTAAAGCAGAATGGTCGCTAATTCTAGATTCGACAAAATCTATTTCAATTTTATCAGGATCGTTTTTAGCATCAAACTTCTCATTAAATGCTTGGATACTTCCAAAAAATAATGGTCCCCAGATTTCGTAAATCTTAGTTCCATCTGCTTTGATACGTTTTCTTGCTCTAATTTTAGTTGCGTTTTCCCATGCAAATACTAATGCTGAAATTATTACTCCAATAAATACAGCCACTGCTAAATCTACAAACACCGTTACTAAAGACACTGTAATAAGCACCACTGCATCAGACTTAGGTATTTTTTTTAAAATTCTAAAACTTGACCATGCAAATGTTTCAATAACCATCATAAACATGACACCAACTAGCGCTGCAATTGGCACCATTTCTATTAATTGATCAGCAAATAATATAAACGATAATAATGTTACCGCCATCATGATACCAGATAGTCTTCCACGTCCACCTGCATTAATATTAATAACTGTTTGACCAATCATACCACAACCACCAGTACCACCAAATAGCCCAGAAACAATATTCCCGGCACCTTGTGCGACACATTCTCTGTTTCCATTTCCTCTAGTTTCTGTTAACTCGTCCACTAAATTCATAGTCATTAAAGACTCAATTAATCCAACAGATGCTGCTAAAAACGCAGGTATTGCAATAAACTTTAAAGTATCTAAATTAAACGGTAATTTCTCCCAAAGCTCCATATTAGGTGTTGGAAATTCGCCTTTTAAACCTGTACCACCACCTTCAACAATATAAGATCCAACGGTAGACACATCCATATTAAAACCAATAACTATTAAACTAGTCACCAATATTGCAGTTAATGCTGCGGGCAATTTTTTAGTTATTTTAGGTAATCCCCAAATAATACCCATAGTTAGTAATACTAAACCAATCATGATATATAATTCAGACCCTTGCATATAAGTACTAATGTATTCCTTTACTCCTGCATCAGAAATTTGTAATGATTTATGAGAGAACATTTTTACTTGTGCCATAAAGATTACAATAGACAACCCGTTTACAAACCCCATCATTACTGGATGCGGAATCAAACGCACAAAACGTCCTAATTTAAAAACACCTGCTAATATTTGAATCACTCCCATTAAAACCACACAGGCCATCAGATAGAAAAACCCCATATTTTCAATAGGCGTATCCATCAACATTCCTTTGGTATGTCCATCGGCAATCATAGTCACAAAAATAACTGCCACTGCTCCTGCTGCTCCAGATATTAAACCTGGTCTACCTCCAAAAATAGCTGTAATTAAACCTATAATAAAAGCACCTGACAATGCCATTAATGGATCAATTTGCGCTACAAACGCAAACGCCACCACCTCTGGAATCATAGCTAGAGACACTGTTATCCCGGCTAAAACATCATCTTTTGCATTCGGAATTATCTTTCTAATAAACTCAGTCATATCTTCAATTTTTCAAGCTGCAAAAGTACGTTTAATTACAACAATCACAAGTCTATAGTATTATATTTGTGTAACCACTTTTTAAAAAACTACCAATGAAAAAAATATTAGTCCTTTTAATTTTAATCGTTTCTTGCAAACCATCCACTAAGACTAACTATGATTTTGAAACTATTTTTGAAAAATCTAATGGATTAGAAACAGCGACTTACCAACAGACTATTACCTTTTACAATAATTTAGCATCGACTTACCCTTCAATATCTATAGACTCTTTAGGTCAAACAGACTCCGGAAAACCATTACATATAGTAACTTTAAACCCTGATGGCAATTTCAATTTTGAAAACATCAAAAAGGACAAGCGCATCTTACTAATTAATAACGGAATCCATCCTGGAGAATCCGATGGTATTGACGCTACAATGCTATTATTTAGAGACATTGCGGATGGTACTATTGCAATCCCAAAACATACTGTATTAACTACAATCCCGATTTATAATGTGGGTGGAAGCTTAAACCGAAACACAAGCACAAGAACCAATCAAAACGGACCAAAAGCATATGGCTTTAGAGGTAATGCTAGAAACTATGATCTAAACAGAGATTTTATAAAAAGTGACACTAAAAACGCCAAGACGTTTGCACAGATTTTTCATTTAGTACAACCTGATGTTTTTATTGATAATCACGTTAGTAATGGTGCAGATTACCAATACACCCTAACCCATTTATTTACACAACACAACAAACTAGGTGGCGCATTAGGAGACTATTTACACAGCAAGATGCAACCTAACTTAGAACATAAATTAGCTGATAAAAAATGGGACATCACACCTTATGTCAATGTTTTTAACACGGTTCCCGAAGCTGGATTTAGCCAATTTATGGACAGCCCGCGCTACTCCACTGGATACACAACATTATTTAACACTTTGGGCATGATGGTAGAAACACACATGCTCAAACCCTATAAGCAACGTGTAGAAGGGACTTATGAGTTAATGAAATCTATGATAGAAATTATAGAAGAAGACCATGAGCAAATAAAAACACTACGCCTAGAGGCGAATCAAAAACTGTTGGCTAAAACAACTTACCCATTACTATGGGAAATTGATACTACAAAAACCACAACATTACAATTTAAAGGTTTTGAAGGTCACAGAATACCAAGTAATATTACCGAAGCCGATCGTTTAAAATACGACGTCAACAAACCTTTTACAAAACCTGTTACCTATCAGAACTACTTCAAACCTAGTGTTGAGGTTAGTGTTCCAAAAGCCTACATTATACCTCAAGGTTGGTGGCATGTTATTGAACTTTTAAAGTTGAATAATGTAGCACTAAAAACGTTAACCAAGGACACAACCATAACGGTACAATCTTATAAAATTGATGCGTTTGAAACTAGAACAAGAGCTTATGAGGGACATTACCAACATTATAATACTTCAATAAAAGCCTCAGAGGAAAACATTCTTTTTACAAAAGGAGATTTTCTAATTGAAACCAATCAAACGGCGTTTAGGTATCTAATTGAAACTTTAGAACCTCAAGCTCCAGATTCATTTTTTAACTGGAATTTCTTTGATACAATCTTGCAACAAAAAGAAGGATTTTCGCCTTACGTTTGGGAAGATAAAGCCGAATTATTATTGGCGCAAAATCCAAAACTTAAAATAAATTTCAATCTTAAAAAATCGTACGATAAAGACTTCGCAACTAACTGGTACTCACAACTAGACTGGTTGCACAAACAGAGTCCAAATTACGAGAAATCACACTTACAATATCCTGTTTTCAGAGTGGAAAAATAAATGTAAAAAATATTTTTTTTAGTTGTTTTTTCAATTTGTTTTTATACTACATTTACTATAAAAATCAAGTAAATAAAAATGAACCCACAAGACATTGAAAATATAGAATTAGCATATCTAACTCTAGATGATTATCAAGAGTTAAAAGAGGCTATGCAAGAAGCATATAAGTCTATGCCTAATTTATATTGGAGAGAACATCAAATTAAAACCTTAATAGACAAGTTTCCGGAAGGACAAGTTGTTATTAAAATCAACAATCAAATTGCAGGTTGTGCATTATCTATAATAGTAGATTACGATAGGATTGAAGAAGAACACACCTACGAGGATATTACAGGTAATTACTCTTTTAACACACATACCAAATCTGGAGATGTGCTTTATGGTATTGATGTTTTTATAAAACCTAAATTTAGAGGATTACGTTTAGGGAGACGTTTGTATGATTATAGAAAAGAATTATGCGAACAACTTAACCTAAGAGGTATTGTTTTTGGCGGTCGTATTCCAAACTACCACAATCACCAAGATAAAATGACGCCGAAGGAATACATGGATAAAGTGAAGCGTAAAGAAATCCATGATTCTGTTTTAAACTTTCAAATATCAAACGACTTTCACCCACTACGTGTTTTAAAAGGCTACTTAGAAGGGGATAAAGACTCTGGAGAATTTGCGGTGCTTTTAGAATGGGATAATATTTATTACAAAAAACCATCTAAAAAAGCAGCTACCAAGAAAAAAGTAGTGCGTTTAGGTCTTATACAGTGGCAAATGCGATTGTATAAGGATTTGGAAGAATTAATGCAACAAGCCGAATATTTTGTGGATGCCGTATCTGGATACCGTTCTGACTTTGCGTTATTCCCTGAGTTTTTTAACGCGCCTTTAATGGCTACCAACAACCACTTACCGGTATCTGAAGCTATTAGAGAATTAGCAAAACATACGGATGAGATTGTACAACGCTTTTCGGAATTAGCAATTACGTATAACATCAATATTATTACAGGAAGTTTTCCAGAAATGAAAGACGACCTATTATATAACGTTGGATATTTATGTAGACGTGATGGAACATTAGAACGTTATGAAAAATTACACGTCACACCTGATGAAGCTAAAGTTTGGGGTATGCAAGGTGGTAACAAACTACAGGCATTTGATACCGATTGCGGAAAAATAGGAATTTTAATTTGCTACGATTCTGAGTTCCCGGAGTTAAGCAGATTATTAGCTGATGAGGGTATGGACATATTATTTGTTCCGTTTTTAACGGATACACAAAATGGGTATTCTAGAGTCCGTCATTGTGCACAAGCACGTGCTATAGAAAACGAATGTTATGTTGCTATTGCAGGTAGCGTTGGTAACTTACCAAAAGTACACAACATGGACATCCAATATGCGCAGTCGATGGTGTTTACGCCTTGCGATTTTGCGTTCCCTGCAAATGGTATAAAAGCAGAAGCTACAGCAAACACAGAAATGATTTTAATTGCAGATGTAGACATAGATTTACTACGCGAATTAAACCAATTTGGTAGCGTTAGAAACCTAAAAGACAGACGTAAAGACATTTTCAGCTTGACTAAAAAATAGGCTTTACTATTTATTAAAAAATTAACTAAACTGGTTTTACTTTTTGTAAAACCAGTTTAAAAATAATACAACTTTACTTATAATTTATATCGCGATCATCGCATAAAATGAACAAATACATCGTTGTCAATCAACCTGAAAAATGGCATTTTTCGATTGAGAATATTACGGTAATTTCTTCTCAAGACTATCTTACCAATCCTAAGTTTTCACTTTTAAAAAAAGCGAGAATATTTAACCTTTGCAAAGACTACAGCTATCAATCTAAAGGGTATTACGTGTCTTTATTAGCAGAAGCCAGAGGTCATTTAGCCATTCCTACGGTTAGAAACATTGTAGATTTAAAAACATTAAAACTCGTTAAAATTGTATCGGACGAGTTTGATGATGTTATCCAACAAAGTTTAAAAAGTATTAAATCAAGAGAATTTACATTGAGCATCTATTTTGGACAAAATGTAGCTCAAAAATATAAAGAGCTAAGCAGCTTATTCTATAAACATTTTCAAGTACCTTTTTTACGCATTAAGTTTCATCATAACAACAAATGGAACATACAAAGTATTAAAGCCATTTCAGAATCCGAAATCCCTGCCGATCATATCGAAAGTGTCAACGTATTCGCCAATCAATATTTTGCAAAAAAACGTTACGACACACCTAAATTAGCGACTTCTGATTTCGATTTAGCGATTTTAGTTAACCCTAACGATCCCGCGCCTCCAAGCAACGCCAAAGCCTTAAAAAAGTTTATTGATATTGCTGAAAAAATGAATATTTATGCCGAAATCATAGAACCTAAAGACTTAAGTCGCCTATCGTCTTTTGATGCTTTATTTATTAGACAAAGTACAGAAGTTAATAATGAAGCCTATGCTTTTGCTAGAAAAGCACAACAAGAAGGACTTGCTATTATTGACTACCCTGAGGCTATTTTAAAATGTTGCAACAAAGTATATATGGCAGAAGCCTTAAACAATGCACATATTGCAACGCCAAAAACAGTCATTGTACATAAAGAGAATAGAGCATTAGTTTTAGAACAAGTTGGATTACCATGTGTGTTAAAAGCGCCAGATAGCACGTTTTCGTTTGGTGTAAAAAAAGCAAAAACAGCAGCCGAATATGATACTTTAGTCTCTGAAATGCTTAAAGAATCAGACTTAATTATTGCGCAAGAGTTTTGCCCATCTGATTACGATTGGCGCATTGGAATTATAGATGACGTGCCTTTTTATGCCTGTAAATACTATATGGCAAAAGGACATTGGCAAATCTATAATTGGAATGCCGATAAAAAAAACGATCAAGATGGTGACGCAGATTGCCTACCAATAGAAGACGTCCCAAAAACAGTTATTACTATGGCTATAAAATCGGCTAAACTGATGGGGAAAGGTTTATATGGTATTGACATCAAAGTGGTAAACAATACACCAATGGTTATTGAAATTAATGATAACCCTAACATTGACTTTGGAGTAGAAGACGCATTTTATGGTGATCTAGTCTACACAAAAATATTGAATGCTTTAAAAACAAGATTGGAATAATTATGGGTAAAAAGTATCACTTATTTGAGGTCTATGGAATAGAGCTTGAATACATGTTGGTTAACACTAATAGCTTTAAAGTGGCACCTATTGTTGATGTATTACTAACTAAAAAGAATGGCGAATTAACTTCTGATATTGAAAACGGAACCATTGCTTGGAGTAATGAGTTGGTTGCCCATGTGGTAGAATTAAAGACCAATGGACCAACTAAAGATTTAAATTCGTTAGCGGAAGCATTTCATAAAAACGTATTAGAAATTAATGCGTTACTAAAACCGCTACAAGCTAATTTACTACCTACAGCATGTCACCCGACAATGGATCCTTTAAAAGACACACAATTATGGAAACACAGTTATAGTGAAGTGTATGAGTTGTACAATAGGATTTTTGACTGTAAAGGTCATGGCTGGAGTAATGTCCAAAGCACACACATTAACCTCCCTTTTTATGATGATAAAGAATTTGAAAAACTACACGCAGCCGTTAGGGTAATTTTACCGCTATTACCAGGATTGTGTGCCAGCTCTCCAATATTAGATGGTAAAGTAACAGGTTTTAAAGATACTAGATTAGAGTATTATAAAACCAACCAAAAAGAAATTCCAGAAATGACAGGGTTAGTTATTCCGGAGCGCGTCTTTACAAAAGCAGATTACTACGCAACTATTTTTGAACCCATAAAAAAAGCCATTAAAAAGCATGACACTAACAATATCTTAGATCATCACTTTTTAAATAGTCGTGGTGCCATTGCTAGATTTGACAGAAATGCTATTGAAATTAGATTAGTAGATATACAAGAATGTCCAAAAGCAGACATTGCCATTTGCGCATTAATAATTGAAGTTTTAAAGCTATTAGTTAATGGAGAAACGGTAGGACTTAAAAAGCAAGAAAAATGGTTAAAACAAGATCTTTATGCTATTTTGAATAATACTATAAAAGACGGAGAACTTTACAACATCTCTGACTTAAACTATTTAGAGCTATTTGATTTAAACGACGCTGCCACGGTAAAAGACATATGGAAACATCTATACAGTCTAGTTAAAGAAAACATCTCTGAGGACTACCAAAAAGCGTTAGAGACTATCCTTACACATGGTACATTATCTACTAGAATTGTTACCGCATTAAAACAAGATGTTTCAGTTAAAAACATAACTCACATTTATAATCAACTAGCCCAATGTTTGCAAAACAACGTGCTATTTACACCCACGGTTTAAAATGAAATTAGTTATAACTTGCGAACATGGTGGTAATACTATTCCCAAGGAATACAAATCACTTTTCACAGACACTTCCGTACTTGAAACGCATAGAGGTTATGATTTAGGCGCTTTGGATGTGTTTAATTACTTACAACCACTAGCTGATTATTCTAACTATAGCAAAACTAGTCGCTTGTTAATAGAGTTGAATAGGTCTTTATTACACAAAAATGTATATTCCGAGTTTACTAAAAAGCTTCCTATCAATGAGAAAAAACAAATTATTAAAAAACATTATAGCGTATACAGAAGTGCAGTAACAGATTATATCCAAGCACGTATTAAAAATAATAATGACGTATTACACTTATCCATACATTCCTTTACTCCACAATTAAACCAAGACATCCGTAATTGTGATATCGGTTTACTATTCGATTCAAGAAAAGCTAACGAAAAAGAAATTGCTGTCGCTTTAAAAAAAAGTATTCTCGCTAAAAACCCCAACTATCGTATTCGCTTTAATTATCCTTATTTAGGTAAAACTGATGGATTTACTACTACTTTAAGAAAACAGTTCCCGAAGCATTACTCTGGAATTGAAATTGAAATAAACCAATCTTTTAGTGTCGACAATAAAATGCCCGATGCTATTAAGACTGTTCTAAAAGAAAGCATACTTAAATTTAAGGCATAAAAAAAACCGTTACATCACTGTAACGGTTTTTTTATATAAATAATTAGTGATTATTTTCTCACTACTACCTTTTTAGTAAAGCTTCTTGTTTCAGAAGTCATTCTTAAAATGTAAAGTCCACCAGCTAATTGATTTGTTTGAATCATGTTAGTGTTACTAGATAAACGACCAGCTAAGACTTGCTTACCATTTACGTCCATCATAGAGTAAGTTAAAACTTCACCTTGTAATAAATTAATATTTACGTGTAACTCATTAACAACTGGATTAGGGTATAATTTAAGACCTGCGTCTAAGTTATCGTTTCCTTTAGTTTCAGCTAACTGAGTAGCTCCAGTAGTTCTATCCGTAGAACCTGTAGTTACAATTAATAATGGATTTCCATTAGCATCTAAATCTGCACAGATTTCATTGTTTTCAATTAAATCTAAGATATAAAAAGCAGTTGTATCACCTAATTCAATATCGTTTAAGTTAAACGTTGTTGGGTCGTAAGCTAAAGTATGTACTTTATAGTTTCCACCTGATACTGGTAAAATCATTGTTGTTGACTCACTAACACCTTCAATAGTTAAACCTGCACCTTTAGTAAGCACTGTACCTAATTGGTATCCTACAGGTAAAACAGCATCGTTATTAGTTATTACACTAACTGAAACAGTTACTCCTGGTGTTACTACAGCAAAACCTGTAGATAATGATCCCGTACCAGCTGATACGTCTTCACATTGTAATACATCTACTAAAGCAAAGCTAATTGTTTGTGTATCGCATAACGTTCCTCCATTGTAATCAGCAGAAAATAATTCAGTTTGAATCTGAAAGTTTCCTAATCCTAAACTCCAAGCAACTCCTCCTGCAGGGTAAGTATAAGGTACTACGTTTTCAATAATAACAAGTGTTTCGTTAGTATCTAAGTTAGTAGCAGTTAATCTTACGCTTTCAGATCCTCCGTCAACAATTGCATCAACATAAAAATATTCAGGTAAATCAGCAATATTATAAACACCACCTTGTGCTATAGTAACATTATCTGTTGTATTAGAAAAAGCAAATTCGCTAATAGTTCCACAAGGCTCTTCACAATTAATTGTAAATGTAACACAAGAGCTATCACACTCTGCACCACCAGCATTGTTAGCAGCATAAATACTAGAACATACTTTAAAAGTACCACATCCATGTGCCCATGAAGCAGTTGTTGCTCCTGGATAAGTATATGGTGTTGCATTTTCAGTTTTAGTATAAACGTCTCCTGTTTCTAAGTTTGTTAAAGTAAAATAAGCACTTTCAACATTTCCTGACGTTAATAAGTTGATGTTAAAATCTGCAGGTAAGTTATCAAGATCATAACTAGCACCATCTACTATAGATACAGCAGCATCAGAAAAGTTAGAAAATTCAAATCCATCTACTTCTCCACAAATCGTGTTGTTTATTGTAAAATAAATTACGTTTTCGTCACAAGCAGCACCTTGGCAGTAATTGGTAGCAAAGATTTTACTTGTAATTTTAAAATTACCCGTTCCATAACTCCAAGCAGCGTTTCCTCCTGGTGCAGTATATGGTAAATAGTTTTCACCAACATTAAAAACTTGACCTGTAGTTAAGTTTTCAACTTTAAGACTAGCACTTTCAGACTGACCGTTTACTATTAAATCAGCATAAAAATTATTAGGTAAAGTATCTAACTCGTAAACCCCGTGGTCTACAACCGTTACAGTATCCGTTCCATTAGATAATTCTAATCCAGAAATATCTCCACATGGATTAGAACATGTAATAGTAAAACGGATTGTTTCGCTATCACAGTAAGAACTACAACTGCTATACTTATAAATTTTTGATTTTACTTCAAAGTTACCACAACCTAAGTTCCATGCTCCGTTTCCTCCTGGAAATGTATATGGCGCATAGTTTTCGTTAATGTTGTAACATTGTCCAGTGTCTAGGTTTCTAACATAGTATCTAGCACTGTTAGAATATCCATTTACTTGTAAATCAATATAAAAATCACTTGGAAGGTCTCCAATGTAATATGATTGATTATTAGAAATGGCTGTCGAAGAGCTTCCATTAGAAAACTCAAAACCAGCAATTGAACCACAATACGTGTCTTCAAGAGCAAAAGTTTGAACCGAAAAAGCTAAGGCTACCAAAATAAATAGCGCCCTAAAATTTAGAGTTTGATTGTGTATTTTTTTATACATACTAGAGGGTTTTAGATTATTCACATTTACAGCTGCAAATCTAACTAACAAAGTTTTCCTCCAAGAATATAATAGCCAAACCGTTTAATATTGTCTTTAAAAAGTTAAAGCGTTTGATTATACGGATTAAAAGCAGTAGGTGGAATTTTAACTAAAAAAATTTGGTGATTAAAATAGTAGCTTAATATTGGCGTAAGAATTGTTCAAAGCTTTACCCCAATCCTTCTCTCCTAGCCACTTTACCTCGGTAATACCCTCATTAAGTTGCGGATATAAATTACCAGAAAACGAAGACTGCATTTCATACCAATATGTAATTTTAAGTTTCGTCTTACCATTTCTTTTAAATATATGATAAGTAATTGGCAGTGGTTTTACTATTTTAAGACCAGAAACTCCTGTTTCCTCAGCAACTTCTCTAATCGCTGTTTCTTCAATAGTTTCGTTTTTTTCTGTTTTACCTTTTGGCAAATCCCATTTATCATTACGGTATATAAATAATATGTCCCCGTCATCATTAAAAACTTTACCACCACCTGCTATAACATTAGGCAGTTTTTTCTTGAATGTTTTTAAAAGCTTATCCTCATTATGACCTATTAAACGTACGGAAGCAACAGATTTTTTAGCCAAAGTCTTAAGGACTAAATCTATATCTGCATCTTTAAGTAAAAAGTTTTTAAAATCAGTTTCCTTTTCAACTTTTGTAGTTAAATAGATAGGTTTGTCGTTTACAAAAATGCGTTGCATAAATATGGGAGACTAGTATTATTTAGGTAAAAATATTAAATTTAATGACAATGACACTTTCTCTCAATTTATTTTAAAATTAATTTTAAGTAAAATTAAATAAAACTGTATTTTTGCCATATGATTTTCAACAAACAAACAGCCAGACAAACCGCAAAAGTTTTATTACAAATTAATGCGATCAAACTTCAACCTAGCGCACCATTTACTTGGGCATCTGGTTGGAAATCTCCCATTTACTGTGATAATCGCGTCGTATTATCTTATCCTCCAGTACGTAATTATATTAGAGAGGAAATGAGTAAATTTATAGAAGAACATTATGGTAAACCTGATGTTATTGCGGGTGTAGCAACTGGTGCCATAGGTATCGGGATGTTAGTTGCAGAATATTTAGGCTTACCGTTTATTTATGTCCGTCCTGAAGCAAAAGGTCATGGAAGAAAAAACCAAATAGAAGGTCATATAGAAAGTGGTCAAAATGTAGTGGTCGTTGAGGATCTAATAAGCACAGGAAAAAGCAGCCTTAATGCAGTAAAAGCATTAAAGGAGGCTAATGTTAATGTAAAAGGAATGGTTGCTATTTTCTCTTACGGATTTGACGTCGCAAAAGAAAACTTTGAAACTGAAAACATCACACTGCACACATTAAGTAATTACGAAAACCTATTAACGGAAGCTGCTTCTAGTAATTATATTTCTGATAAAGAAATTGAAACTTTAAGTCTTTGGAATGCCAATCCAAGTGTTTGGAACGCTAATTGATACTATACAATAGTTGCACTATTATTTAGTACAATACAATTTTAATAAAATAAAGACCATTATATAATGAAATTACAAAGCCCAAAAGCAACCTTAGATAAATCTACAGAAGACACGTTTAATTTTTTAAGCGATGTAAAAAACTTTGAAACCTTAATGCCAGAAAACATAAGCAAGTTTGAAGTATTAGGAGAAGACAAATTTTTGTTTGCATTAAAAGGAATGCCAGAAATAGTCTTAAAAAAGAAAGAAATGACACCTAATAGCAGAATAGTACTTGGCGCTGCGGGAGGTAAATTAGACTTTTCTTTAATTGCAGATATTACTGAAATTGAAGCTAACAAAAGTGAAGTACAACTAACTTTTGAAGGCGAATTTAATGCAATGATGGCTATGATGATTAAAGGACCTATCAATAAATTTATCGAAACTTTAGCTACTAATATGCCTAAAGCAATTAATACAATAGCTTAATAGTTTTTAAATCAAAGGTTTCTAGAATTTGGTCCTCGACCATTACTTTTAATAAACCTTCTTTAGAAACACCTTTTATAATACCAGAAAACAAACCTTCAGCTTTTTCAAACGTTGAAGGTTTTTCTTTTCTAAATAAATACTCTTCGTAAGTTTCTTGAATTGCAAACGTATCATTTTCAATAAAAGCCATTTCTGTTTTTAATTGATTTAGTATCAACTGTAGTATTTCATCTAAATCATAATGTACACCAGTAATACTTTTTAAGGAGCTCGCTTGAGGTAAATTATCATATTTTATTTGGTTGACATTTAAACCAACACCAACTATTGAAGACTCAATACGGTTTTGTTTTATGACATTTTCAATTAACACACCACAAATTTTCTTATTTGCTGACAAAATGTCGTTTGGCCACTTTATACTTAATTTAGGAATATTTAAGCGCTCTAATACTTTTACAATAGCTAAAGACACCACCATACTAATCTTAAATTGATCTTCAAAACGCACAGCACCAAACTGCTTATACACACTAAAGGTAAGGTTTTGGAACGGTTGTGATTGCCACGACGTCCCCATTTGACCACGCCCTTTAGTTTGGTCGTTAGTAACAACTGTAGTAAAATCTTTGACCGGAGTTTCTAAACTTAGATTGCGAAGAAACCTATTTGTAGAATCGGTGGCATTAAGTTTGATTATACGCATATTTAATATTTATCTTCGTATTATAAAATCTTATGATTTTTTTAGAGTATAAAGAACTTAAAAATAATAACTTTGCACAAATTTAAATATAATTAATGTCGAAAGAACAACCAAACATAGATGCCCTAATTTCAACAATAGTTGAAGGTATTGAGGATGTAAAAGGAAAAGAAATAAATATTCTTGATTTAAGAGAAATTGAAAATACTGTTTGTGACTACTTTGTAATTTGCGAAGGGACTTCAAACACACAAGTAAACGCTATTGTTAGCGCAATCCAGAAAAAAGTAAGTAAAGCACTTAAAGACAAACCTTGGCATATTGAAGGTGAAGACAATGCTGAGTGGGTACTTATGGATTATGTTAACGTTGTGGTACATGTTTTCCAGAAACAAATTAGAGAATATTACGATATAGAGAGTCTTTGGGGAGATGCCAAAGTAACTGTTATCGAAACAAACTATTAAAATCAATACATGGCTGATAAAAATAAAAAAGTAGCACCAAAAAAACCTAAATTTAATCCGTATTGGATTTATGGAGGTATTATTATTTTCTTCATAGCACTTCAGGTATTTGGTAGTAGCGCAGACACTACAAGCAAAACATCTCCTGCTCAATTTTTCGAATATTTGAGATCTGGTGATGTAGAAAAAGTAGATATCATAAACGAAACTACTGCAAAAGTTTACCTAAGAAAAGAAGCCGAAGCCAAAGAAGAACATAAAAAGTCTAAGCCAACGTCTATTTTTCCAACAACAGCTAAACTTCCAAATTATTCATTTCAATTTGGTGACTTAGCTTTATTTCAAGAATCTATAAAAGAGATCAACTCCGAAATAGGAAAAGACAAAGCTGCCGAATTAACTTTTAGCATAGACAGTAACCCTTGGGGAGAATTACTATTTAGCCTTTTACCATTTATATTATTAATTGGTGTTTGGGTATTTATAATGCGTCGCATGTCCTCTGGAGGAGGTGGTGGAGCTGGTGGACAGATATTTAATATCGGAAAATCAAAAGCGAAACTTTTTGACGAAAATTCTGAAGTTAAAACAACCTTTAAAGATGTTGCTGGTTTAGAAGGAGCAAAAGAAGAAGTACAAGAGATTGTAGATTTCTTAAAAAATCCTGAAAAGTATACTAACTTAGGTGGAAAAATTCCAAAGGGAGCCTTACTAGTAGGACCTCCAGGAACAGGTAAAACGTTATTAGCAAAAGCAGTAGCTGGAGAAGCTAAAGTTCCTTTCTTTTCTCTATCAGGATCTGACTTTGTAGAAATGTTTGTTGGTGTTGGAGCTTCTCGTGTTAGAGACTTATTTAAGCAAGCTAAAGAGAAATCACCTGCTATTATTTTTATTGATGAAATTGATGCCATAGGACGTGCTAGAGGTAAAAATGCAATGTCAGGTAGTAATGACGAGCGTGAAAACACGTTAAACCAATTACTAACAGAAATGGATGGTTTTGGAACCAATACAAACGTTATTGTATTAGCTGCAACCAACAGAGCAGATATATTAGATAATGCATTAATGCGTGCTGGTCGTTTTGATAGACAAATACATGTTGATCTACCAAACTTAACAGAACGTAAAGCAATATTTGAAGTACACCTTAAGCCACTTAAAAAGGTAGCAGGACTAGATGTTGAATTTTTATCAAAACAAACACCTGGTTTTTCTGGTGCAGATATCGCAAACTTATGTAATGAAGCTGCTTTAATTGCTGCAAGACATGATAAGAAAGCTGTTGAAAAGCAAGACTTTTTAGATGCTGTTGATCGTATTGTTGGTGGTTTAGAAAAGCGTAGTAACTTATTCTCTGTTGAAGAGAAAAAGACAATCGCTTATCACGAAGCTGGGCACGCTACAGTAAGCTGGTTTTTAGAACATGCTGATCCATTAGTAAAAGTTACTATTGTACCAAGAGGACGTAGTTTAGGAGCTGCATGGTACTTACCACAAGAAGCATTTATAACTAGAACAAGTAAGTTTTTAGATGAGATCTGTGTAACAATGGGTGGACGTGCTGCAGAAAAAATAATCTTTAATGAAATCTCTACCGGAGCATTAAGTGATCTTGAAAATGTAACTAAAAAAGCAAAAGCTATGGTTATGATTTATGGTCTTAATGAAAAAGTAGGAAACATTACTTACTATGATCCAGCTGGAGAGAGTGGTTTTGTTAAACCTTACAGTGAAAAAACATCTGAATTAATAGATAATGAAATCAAAAACATTGTTGAAACGGAGTTCCAACGTGCTTTAGACTTATTAGAATCTAAAAAAGATGTATTAAAACTTTTGGCGGAAAGACTAATTGAAAGAGAAGTTATTTTTAAAGATGATTTAGAAGAAATTTTAGGTAAACGTCCGTTTGCTGAAATAGATAGAAAACCATCTGAGAAAATTCAAATAGAAACAAAGGAAGAAGAATAATATCATTTTATCATAATATATTTAAAAATCTTAGATTATCGCATCAGATAGTCTAAGATTTTTTATATTTGATTATCCCATAAAGGAATTTTGATTATAGCAACGCGCGAATGAGTCTGTTTAGGAAACTTTTTAGTTCTAAATCTCAGAAGAAAAAGGAAGAGTTAAAGTCTGAAGAAAGAGGCAGATATATGCCTACCCAAGACATTCCTATTGACGAAAGTTTTACAATTAACTTCAAAAAAAACGGTGGAAAATTCCTGTATTGTGATTCTCTAGACGAAGTGTTTGAAAACTTAAACAACATTATTCTAGAAAATAACTGGGAAGACGACGCTGCATTTTTCTACGATACTAATTTAAAGGACAGATTTAAATCTTCGCAACTTAAAACAGATAGCAGCCTATCAAATTGCACCTATTTTATTACCACTTGCGAAAACTTAATAGCCAACGATGGCTCATTATTAGTTTGCTCTAACCAATTAGCAGAGAAAAAGCTTAACGAATTTCCTAACAACGTAATTGTTTTTGCGACAACAAGTCAAATTGTTTCAAACATAGGAGAAGGTCTACGTGAAATTAAAAATAAAAACACCACGAAGATACCCACTAACATTACGACTATCAAGCATTTTAAAATGCAAGAGGAAAAAGACTTTTTATCTTACGGAAGCAGTGCAAAAAACCTATATTTGTTGCTTTTAGAAGACCTTTAGTTTTATGAACGAAACCCTTACCAGAGCACTTTCAGGATTCTTATACGTAAGTTTGCTAGTAGCCTCACTGTTAAACCAACACGCTTTTATTGTGTTGTTTTTTGTGTTTGGCTTTATTTGCTTAATGGAGTTTTGTAAACTTATTCAACTAAAAAGCATTTTTCCTTATATCATATTTACAGTACTCTATTTTATATTTGGATATTGGCAACTTGTAATGAGTTCTGACAAAGGACTAGACGAGACCACACAAATTCTGCAAGTCATAACACTATTTGTGCAATTGCTTTTAATTAAGGATTTATTTTCAGAAAAGACAATACCCTTATTTAGTTCTAAAAGATTTATAATCACTACGTTTTACCTATCAAGCGGATTCGTGTTTTTAGTACTAATAGCAAACCATAATGGCCAGTTTACACCGGCTTATATATTAGGATCGTTTATATTAGTATGGGTCAATGATACCTTTGCGTATTTAGTAGGTAAGAATTTTGGTAAGCAAAAGCTATTCCCAAGTATTTCACCTAAAAAAACAGTAGAAGGCTTTTTGGGTGGTTTATTTTTTGCCTGTATTGCCAGCTATTTTATTTATATCTTTACAGACCACACATTAACCTTTACGCATTGGTTAATTTTAAGTGTTATAATAAGCGTTTTTGGCACACTTGGAGACTTAATAGAATCTAAGTTTAAGCGTCAAGCAAAAGTTAAAGACAGTGGTGTTATTATGCCTGGACATGGTGGTCTAATGGATCGCTTTGACAGCATGATATTTGCAGCTCCTTTTATTTATTTATTTCTAAGAATTTTAAATTATGTTTCATAAAGAAGGTTTTAAAATAATTGCAATTACTTTTTTACTGGTGGCTCTTTTTGCAGTGGTGGTAGATAAGTTTGTGTCGCTACAATGGTTACAATACCTGTTGTTTTTCACATTGTTTGTATTCTTATTTTTGATACTACAATTTTTTAGAAACCCAAAAAGAACCACACTTTTAAATGACAACACAGTTGTATCTCCTGTAGATGGTAAAGTTGTTGTGATAGAAGAAGTATTTGAACCTGAATTTTTTAAAGAGAAACGCTTACAAGTAAGTGTTTTTATGTCTCCAATAAATGTACACGTTACACGTTATCCAATTGGCGGACAAGTGGCCTACAGTAAATATCATCCTGGAAAATACCTAGTAGCTTGGCACCCTAAAGCTAGTACAGAAAACGAACGCACTACAGTTGTAGTAGACAACCCAACTTACGGTAAGGTTTTATACAGACAAATTGCTGGAGCATTAGCTAAACGTATTGTAAATTATGCTAAACAAGGAGACGCTGCAACGCAAGGTGAAGACTCAGGATTTATCAAATTTGGTTCGAGAGTAGATTTATTTTTACCTTTGGACACTAAGATTAAGGTAAACTTAAACCAAAAAGTAAAAGGTGGTGAAAGTATTATTGCCGAAATGTAAGCATATGACTACCGAAGAGTTAAATACTATTTTTGAAGATGCTGTAGAGCGTATTAACGCGCATACAGAACCTTTTCCCGCAGATTTCCTACTACGTTTGTATGCTTATTATAAAAAGGCAACAAACAATTACGAAAGCCCAAGCAGTAAAAAGCGCATAATAAATGCGTTTAAAGCGAATGCCTTATTTCAAATTAAAGACATTACAACAGACCAAGCAAAAGAAACTTATATTGAGCTGGTTGATAATTACTTCCTTTATAGAAAATAAAAGAAAACGCCACTACCCCTTTTACTTACAACAACATTAAACAACAGACCACTTTACTTTATCGTAACGTCATAAATACGCACCTTTTTAATTAGCGCTGGGTATTGCCACTTTTTACTTAATGTTACATTAAACAACAATGCCATACTTTTAATAAAGTATGGCATTGTTGTTTATAATCTTTTTTTACTAAAACAGAATTATATAGTCTTCTAAAGACTAGTTTTCTAAAACAAATTCTAAAGGTTTACCAGATGCTCCATTTGGAAAACTAATCCCTAATAAAGCAGACATTGTAGGTGCTATATCAGGAATAGTAGTATGTTGTAAAGTACTTCCTGTATTGATTGCTTTTCCAAAAAATAATAATGGTACGTGAGTGTCATAATTTAAAGCAGATCCATGAGTAGACCCTGTTTTGCTATAACTAATAACTGCTGGATCTAAAACGTATAATACATCTCCTGAACGTTTTTGATTAAACCCATTTTGAAGTAAATGCTCTACTCCTCTCGAAAACTCAGCATTTGTCATACTACTAGCAGTATATGCTTTATACACTTGCGGGTAACCAATAATTACATCCACTAAAGCTTGTTGTACTTCTATTAGGTTTAAACCATAACCTTTAATAACCTCACGATCCAAAAAGACTTGATTGTTACTTATGTTTTTAATAAACGATTCTGCTTTATAATTGGAAATGATTGTCTCGTTTAACGTCTTTTTAAAAGCATCATTATTAAAGTATCCTGATGGTACTTTTACAGACTCTAAATAAGATGGCACCTCAACAGCACCATGATCAGAAGATAAAAACAATGTATAATTACCTTTACCAACTTTAGCATCCAAAGCATTTAGTAAACGTTCGATGTCCTTATCTAATCTAATATAAGTGTCTTCCACTTCTTTACTATTAACACCAAAATTATGACCAACATAATCCGTACTAGAAAAACTAACCGTTAACACATCTGTAATATTATCCTGTCCCAACTGCTCACCATCTAAGGCTGCAATTGCAAAGTCTGCAACAATACTATTTCCGTAAGGTGTTGCTTTAATAATATCATAACCTCTATTGGTTTTACTCAATGCTTTTAAATCATAAGGAAACGTTGCAGTTTCTTTTCCTTTAAAACCTCCTTCAAAAGCATTTAAATCACTCCCACTTTCTGTGTAAGTATTAATGTCGTATAATGTATTCCATTCCTTTAAATAACTTTCAGCAGCACCTGTATCATTAAAAGCTTTAACCCAACTAGGTAAAGTTTCTAGGTAATAAGTACTAGTAATAAAACGCCCTTCATCTGCACCATGAAACCAATATGCCGCATTAGCAGTATGACCGGCTGGCAAAATAGCACCTCTATCTTTTACAGAAATACCTATTGTTTTTCCTCGCATTTGCGTAAACAATCTATTTTCATCTGCAAATGATGTTGTTTTTAATCTGTGCGGAGACATTTGCCCTGCTTTATTTGTAGTCCCTACAGATTGTACTGTTGTATCACCTGCACAATACACATAACTATCAGAGACTTTGTCGTACCAATTATTAGAAATTATACCGTGTGTTTTTGGTGTCGTACCAGAAAATATTGAAGCATGTCCGGGTCCTGTATATGTCGGCACATAATTAAAATGATTGTTTTTACAATTAAAACCTTGTGACATTAAACGCCTAAATCCACCCTCTCCATACTTATTATAAAATCTAGTTAAATAGTCATATCTCATCTGATCTACAACTACACCTACAACAAGTTTAGGTTGTGTATTTAATGTTGCAACATTAGGTTTAATAACGCTTTTTTGTGACTGACAACTTAACAGAAAACATATCACAAATACTGATAGTATCGCTCTCATTTTGGATAATTTAATTTTAGAGGTCAAAAATACAGATTTTAAAACATCTAATTTGAAATTAAGGTTAAATACCTACTAGAATTTTATATTTTAGCAGTAACAAATAAAACATGAATTACCTACACTATATTGGGACGTACTTTTTAATGGTTGTCGAGATGTTTCGCAAGCCTACAAAGTGGTCTGTAATGAAAAAATTAATACTAAAAGATGTTGACGATTTAATTATCGGCTCCATTGGTATTGTCGCATTTATCTCCTTTTTTGTAGGTGGTGTTGTTACAATACAAACAGCATTAAATATTGACAGTCCTTGGATACCAAAAAACTTAGTTGGTTTTGCCACAAGACAATCTATTATCCTAGAATTCGCACCTACTTTTATGTCTATAATTATGGCAGGAAAAGTAGGGTCTTTTATCACATCTAGTATCGGAACCATGCGTGTTACAGAACAAATTGACGCACTAGAAGTTATGGGAATAAACAGTTTAAACTACTTAGTGTTTCCTAAATTTATAGCGCTAACACTATACCCATTTGTTATTTCAATTTCTATGTTTTTAGGAATTATGGGAGGATTAGCTGCTTGTGTTTATGGCGGTTACGCAACAATGCCAGATTATATAGAAGGTATCCAACTAGACTTTAAGCCTTTTCATATGGCCTACGCATTTATCAAAACATTAATTTTTGCTTTTATCTTAGCAACTGTACCGTCCTATCATGGTTATTATATGAAAGGTGGTGCGTTAGAAGTTGGTAAAGCTAGTACGACATCTTTTGTATGGACTAGTGTAATGATTATCCTTTTAAACTATATATTAACTCAACTCCTACTAAGTCAATGATAGAAGTAAAAAATTTACACAAATCGTTTGGAGACGCTCATATTTTAAAAGGGGTTACAACTACTTTTGAAAAAGGTAAAACCAACTTAATCATTGGACAAAGTGGTTCTGGTAAAACCGTATTTTTAAAGTGTCTCTTGGGGCTTTTTGATTACGAACAAGGAAGTATTGCTTATGATGGTAAAATATTTACGCAATTAAGCGAAGACGAAAAAAGAAACATGCGAGCAGATATAGGTATGGTTTTTCAAGGAAGTGCCTTGTTTGACTCTATGACTATTGCCGAGAATGTTATGTTTCCGCTTAAAATGTTTACAAAACAAAGCAAAAGTGAAATGGAAGACCGTGTCAACTTTGTATTGAAACGTGTTAACCTAGAAGATGCACACCACAAAAAGCCAAGTGAAGCGTCTGGAGGTATGCAAAAACGTGTTGCTATTGCACGCGCTATTGTAAACAAACCTAAATACTTGTTTTGTGACGAACCTAACTCTGGACTGGACCCTAAAACATCTATAGTTATTGATAATCTGATTAAAGAAATAACGGAAGAATACCAAATTACAACCGTAATCAACTCGCATGACATGAACTCTGTTATGCAAATTGGAGAAAAAATTGTATTTCTAAAAAATGGTTTAAAAGAATGGGAAGGTTCTCGCTACGACATCTTTAAGACAGATAACGAAGCAGTAACTGACTTTGTTTACTCTTCAGAACTATTCAAAAAAGTACGTCAAATGTACTTGGAAGAACGCGGTTAATAAACATTACATCACTTAGATTAAGTATCGCTATCATTCAGAAGAAAGACTAATTGCAACCTTATTATTTTAAATAAATAGATGCTTTGCTTTACTCTGAATGATAGCGTATATAATTATTCTAAATCCTGAATTTTAGTTTACTTGCTTAACCACTAATGTGTCTAATTTTAACTTTAATTTTAACCAACGATATAGTTTATCTTTCTCTTTAGACACTTGTGCAGCATCCGCCAAACTATCATTCCATTTTACCTGAAACACAGCTAACGTATCTATACTTTTAAAGTTAGAGTTTACAACGCTAGCATAAGATAGCGCCTCGATATTTTCGTAGTTAATATTAACCTCTTTAGATAATTCTTCAAACGGAACATAACCTTGTTCTAATTTAGACAACTCTCTAACTTTATCTTCTAAAAATGTGATTTTCTGTTGCTGACTCATTAGGTCTAAAGAGTCTCTTGTGCGCAACTCTTCCATATATTCTAAGTTATTAATCTGTCTATTTTTAGTCTGATTAATTAATAATTTAGAATTTTTTAAATATGTATATTCTTGTAATCTGTTTTCTAAGAAGTGTTTCATATCGTCAGAAATCACATCTGTACCAAAAGTAGTCAGCTCTATATTAGACTCTCCAGTAGGTGAGTAATTAGGTGTTGCGTATTTCTGAATATAACTAGCGTTTGGTAACGACTTTAGCTCCATGCTAATAAAGTCTTTAGCATCCACTTTAAACTGACTTTCTCTAAGTACACTTAAAAAGGTAAACATAGCTGGTATCATAACAATAATAGCGACTAATGATGCAATTCTAGCGGTACGTTTACGCTTTGCAGAATTAGCATATTTAAGCATTGGAAAACGCAATATCTTAAGTACTAAAAAGGTCGCTAATGCGATAAATATGGTATTAATAGTAAACAAATACATGGCTTGGCCAAAGTAGGTCCAATTGCCTTTTGCTAAACCATATCCGGCTGTACACAAGGGTGGCATTAATGCTGTAGCAATTGCAACTCCAAAAATAACAGATGCTATTGTTCCCTTTTTAGTTCGGGCAATAATTAAAGCTAACCCCCCAAAAAAGGCAATTAGTACATCTCGAATATCTGGTTGTACACGACCTAAAAGCTCTGAAGTGTCCTCGCTTAAAGGAAAAAATCTAAAAAACAAAAAGGCTGTTAGCAAACTAAGCACAATCATAATTGCTAAGTTGATTAACGAGCGTTTAAGCGTATCAATATCGTTAATAGCAATAGATAACCCAACACCAAGTATTGGTCCCATTAATGGAGAAATTAACATGGCACCAATTACAACCGCAGTACTATTGGCATTTAAACCAATGGATGCCACAAATATAGAGCATATTAAAATCCATGCAGTTGCCCCTTTAAAAGGTATATCTGCCTTTATGGCTTCAATAGTAGCATCTCTATCCGTATCTTCTCTAAAATCAAGTAGCTCTTGCATAAAGGTTTTAATACTTTTAAATAACCCTTGTGCATCTTTTTTAACAGCTGCTTTTTTTTGATCTACTGCTTCTTGTTGTTTCTCCTCATCAGAGAAATCAAATTTATTTTCCTTTGGCGTATTGTTTTCTTCCATAGTTAAATCCTATCCGTAATGCTCTCCGTACTTGTCTTTTACTTTTTGGAGTACTGATTTAATATCTTGTTCTTTTGACTTCGGAAAGATAAGTAAAACTTCGTCTTTATCCACAATAATATAATCTTTCAACCCATCCACTACCACTACCTTATCGGTCTTAGTACGGATCATATTTCCAGAGGCATCTTCCGTTAATGTTTTGGCATTAACTACCGCATTATTGTTTTCGTCTTTATCTAATTTATCATATAAACTTCCCCAAGTCCCTAAATCATTCCAATCAAAAGTTGCTGGAATAACGTAGACGTTTGTTGAAGATTCCATAATAGCATAATCTACAGAGATGTTTTCAGCTTTAGCGTAATTATCTCTAATAAAATCGTCTTCAAACTCGGTATTATAAGTCGGTAATCCTGTTTTAAACAACTCATATAATCCTGGTTGCTTTTCTTGAAAGGCTTTAATGACACTAGAAACAGACCACATAAATATCCCTGCATTCCATAAAAAATTACCTTTTGCTATAAATTGCTTAGCAGTATTATAATCTGGTTTTTCTCTAAATTGAATAACGTCACTTATTTTTTCTTCTGATGCTTCTCCACATTCGATATAACCATATCCTGTATTTGGAAATGTAGGTGTAATTCCTAAGGTCATTAATGCATCATTAGTCTCACAATATTCAAACGCTTGTTTTACGTTGGTTGTAAATGCGTCTTCATCTTCTATCCAATGGTCACTTGGCGCAACAATCATGACAGCATCAGGGTTTTCCTTTTGTATTTTTAAGCTAGCATACAAAATACAAGGCGCTGTGTTACGCATAGCTGGCTCTAAAACTACTTGACGTTGATTAACTTCTGGAAGTTGCTCTAATACCAAATCGTTATATTTTTCGTTAGTTAAAATAAAAATATTCTCTTTAGGAATAAGCGTACTTAATCTGCTAAACGTTTTTTGGATTAGCGTATCTCCAGTTCCAAGCATGTCATGAAACTGCTTCGGAAACTCTTCCGTGCTAACTGGCCAAAAACGTGAGCCTACTCCTCCTGCCATTAATATGGCGTAATAATTTTTATTTTGCATGTCCTTCTTGTTGTATTAAGCCTTTACTTAATCGTTAATAATATCTACCTCAGCATTGGCATTAAACAGGTAGGTTTTACCCGTTTTTACCTCAACACACTCATGACGAGTCCGTCGTTTTGCTCCTTTTTTAAATACACGTCCATTGTGTATCTTAAAAGTCTGATGTAAAGGTACTTCAAATATAAAGCTTTTATTATTTGGTGCGTCCAATTGCTTTAAAGCTAAGGCCAGTTGCACATCTGTGTCGCTAGACGCTTTTGGATTTTTAAAATGTTTTGCCAGTGCTGGTAAAATAGCATCAGGAAACACTTCTGGATTTATAAATGGTAACATTAAATGCTGAAACGTCTGCTTCCACTCCAAACCATGAGGTTTAATTTGGCGTCCAAATTTAGAAAATGCTTCTAAATGTGCAATTTCATGAATTAATGTAATTAAAAAACGGTATTTATTTAAGCTACCATTAACCGTAATTTGATGCTTTCCATTTGGTAATCTGCGATAATCTCCATGTCTTGTTTTACGTTCCTTTTTAACCAATACAATTAAATTATCGTGTTCCAATAGTTCTAACACTCTAGGTAAAGACGCTTCCGGTATGTAATGAGAAATGGTGTGTTGCATTGTCACAAAAATAGTAGATTTTGATGAGATTATTAGACAGTTTTACACTTAGATTTCTTAACTTAAATAAATCTTTTTTATCACTTCAATTTATAATCTATTAACAAGACTTTAAAACAAATGCTGCTTTGGTTGTTGTATCTTTAGATATGAAACAATTATTACTTCTAACACTACTATTTATGATAACAACTGCTGGACTAACCATAGACTTTGGACAAGATAAAGCTATAGACACTTGGCGCATTGTTAATGATGGTGTTATGGGAGGACTCTCCAAATCAGAAATCCAACTTACAAACAACAGTATCCGATTTACGGGCGCTGTAAGTCTAAAAAACAATGGTGGATTTGCAAGTATGCGTACATTGATTACTAAAGGTGCATTAAGCGCTTGTAAAACAATGACTATGCGCTATAAAAGTAGCAGTACAGATCGGACGTTTGGATTATCTTTAAAAAACAGTCAACAGTATTACATCCCGTATTACAAACACACGTTTTCGCCAAAAACAACTGAATGGGAAACGCTAACAGTTAATTTATCAGACTTCAAGCATTATCGTATCAGCGAAGTTATTGGAAACGACATGCCAATTACTGCATTAGATGACATTTATAATATGGCATTAATTATTAGCGATAAAAAAGCAGGCGACTTTGATATTGAAATTGACTATATCAAGTTTGAATAATTCACATATAAATAAGTGGCAGCAATTAAAAATAAAAACACTTTTTAAAACATAAAAAAACACTTTCAAATAAATGAGAGTGTTTTTTTTATAATAAGTAAAAAGGTGAAATTTAAAATCCAAATCCTATTGAAAATTGCCAAACTCTATTTTTTGGCGCCCCGTCATCATAGATATCTCCTAACCCTAAATGATAACGCACACCAATACTAACTCCTGTTTCTGTTTTAAAACCTGCTCCAAAATTAACACCATAGTCAAAATTATTAGGCTCAAACTGTTGTGATGTATCAAACAAATTAAAATTACTATCGTATGTTTCTTTATGTGACACCGCATAACCTATTTGCGGTCCTGCTTCTAAATAAAAAGTACTAACAGGATATATTTTTAAAGACAATGGTAGATTTATATAGTTTAACTTTTGTGTAAAGGTCCCTCCATCACTTTCTATTTGATAGCCTTGTTGCGAGTACATGACTTCAATTTGGATAGCTGCAAAATCTGTAATATATGATTCGCCATATAATCCAACATGGAAGCCACTTCTTTGACCTGTTTCTGCTTCTCCATCATATTGTACTGCTGCCAAATTATAACCTCCTTTTAATCCTCCTGACGATTTGCTTTTTGCTGTTTCATCTTGTGCTTGTACTAAAAATAAGGCACTAAAAAATAGGGCAATTGTTAAAAATTGATTTTTCATAATAATTAATTTAAGAAAGTTTGATTTGTTTTTTCTGTAATTTATTTACCTCCATTAGCCTGGAGATCTGCAATGCATTGCGCATCTAATTGAGGTGCAGAGCCACCCGAGATCATATTCATAACACCATTACCTGTTTCGGCTTGCCAAAACATTAAGCAGCTTTCTACATCGCAATGCTTTGGATGTCCACCATCTTCATGATTAGACTGCAAAGGACTTCCTAGGTTTGTTAACCCCAAAATATGTCCAAACTCGTGTGTAATTACTGTAGTTTCTAGTATTGAAGTTGTGTTTGTTATGGTACCAGATGATAATTGCTCTATAGTTTCTTGATAAATCACGAAAGAAGTATTTCTGTAAGCGGTACCTAATACAACTCCTGCGTCTGTGTTATTAGCAGATTCTGCGTCTGCAAAAAAGGCCCAAACGGCTATTTGATTTTCATTATTATATTGTGTTCTATTTGTATCTTCAATTAATATTATGTCTTCATTTGTGTAAGACGATTGTCCTGGAGAAGCAATTGCTCTTTTTAATACAGTAATACCATTAGGCTTGTAAATTCTACTTTCTAAAAAAGCGACAAAATTATTTACTGCTGTTTGAGAAGGCTCAAAACCATCGACATACACCACTTCTACAACTAAACTACTGAAATTTACATCTGATAATAAATCGTTTGCAGATACACCAACACCTAATTTATTTGCCTGTGTAGTTGCTGTGTCTGAAGTTTCATTATTAGTTTGTGTCTCATCCGTACTACATGCTACTAAAACAAATAAAATACTATATAAATAACTGATTTTTTTCATCTTTTGTCGTTTTAATTTAACAATACTGCCATATTTATTAGGATAGCAGTATTGCCAAACATACTATTAATTAACTAATTAAAAGTATTCTAAAGTTGTGTTAACACTAAAGTTAATGCTGCATTAGTAGTACTTTGTAAAGTAATTGATGTTGAACTATAACTGGTAACTACCCAATTTTGATTTAATAAAGTAAACGCAACATTACCCGTAAACATTAAATCCAAATACACTTCTGTTTGCGATGTTACTTGATAGGTTCCCGCTACATCTTGTATTGCTGCATTTACTACATTTTCTGCCACTACAGTTAAATCGTTTGCAAAATCTATGGTAAACTCTTCAAAATCCGTAGCTGTATCTACACCTGCGTTTACAATAGACTCCACTTCAAATAAACCATCTACCAGTATTGTTTCTAAACTATCTGCATCTTCACCCGCCTGATCTTCTATTTCTTCAAAACCTACACAGTCTGTAATTGCTGCTTGTAAATCAGCATCACTAGTAAACGTAACCGATTGACTTGCGCTAGCATCTACAGTTGCAGTTGCAGTTATTGGGTAATTTATGGCAAATAACTGATCGTTTCCAAAGTTATTTATATAGGTATATAATTGTTGTTCAGTTTCTATAACCACACTACCTGTTTGTTCTAAATCTAAACTGTATGTTAAAATAGTAATTGGAAAATCGATATCGACACAAGAAATTGCGTCTTCGCCAGCAGCTTCAAGTGCTTGACAAGCTTCAGTAATATCATCATACTGCGCTTGACTTGTTACTACAACTTCTGTGTAATTACTTAGTGTAACGGTAAACGGGAATTGTAAAACTACAGTATCATCATCTGTATTAAACAACGCTAAAATATCTATTACCTGCTGGTAATCTGATTGATTTACCAAGGTTAACTGTGTACCGTTTACAGTTGCTGTAACTGGTAATAAAATAGAAGAACACGAGTTACCATCTAAAAAATCATCAAAAGATCCATCGTACATAGCGCTACGTTCTAAATTGCTTGCTGTTTGTGAGTTTGATGTATTAGTATTTGGATTATCCCCACTTTCGTTATCAATTTCATCTTGACAAGATGTAAATGATAATAATGTAATTAAAAATAATGCAGTAAATAATTTTAGGTTTTTCATAATTTTAAATGTTTGTAAATTTAGTTTTTATTTTTTTATTTTATTTTATTTTCAAAGTGCTTTTTTCGCCTTTCTAATAGTAAGACAACTGTGTTTTATTTTACCCTACCCTATAATTTTAAATAAATGATTTATAATATAAAAAGAGGCTGCAAAGCTTATTATTAAAACAATAATTAAAAAGACTTCTAAAATGGCTATTAGTTTTTCGGTTGGCATAATTTTATGGTTTTAGATTATTACATCCTTAAGACAACACAAAATAATTTTACCCTACTTTTGTAAAAAATAATTTTTAAGACTGGCTTTTTTAAAGGCGATATTTGATATATGATTGACAACAAAAACAATCTTTGTAACGACCATTATTTTAGTGATTTTTATTTAGAGCACCTCCAATCTGCTAGTAACTTTGCATACTATAAATGTGGCGACAATGCTAAAGCTTTAGATTTGGTTCAAGATGCGTTTTCTAAAATTTGGCAAAACTGTTCTAAAATAGAGTTAGCAAAAGCAAAGACATATCTTTTTACATCTATTAACAATATGTTTTTAAATACTATAAAACATAATAAGGTGGTTATGGATTACGCAAAAGCAGCACCTTATATAGATACCAACAATCAAAGTCCAGAATATCTATTAGAAGAAGAAGAATTTAAAACTAAATTACTAAATGCAATTGCTTTATTAACGGACGGTCAAAGAGAAGTGTTTTTATTAAATAGAATTGAAGGTAAAAAATACAGAGAGATTGCAGAATTACTTAATATCTCGCAAAAAGCAGTAGAAAAAAGGATGTCTGGTGCTTTAAAAACATTAAAACAACACATAGAAAACATTTAATAAAGTAGGGTAAAGTACTATTTAATTGTCTTAAGACTGAAGCACTTTTATAATGAAAAAAGAAACTAACATACTAAAATGGTTTAATAATGACCTCTCTAAACAAGAGCTTGAAAAATTAAAGCAAACTGAAGATTTAAAAACTTTAGAAAAAATAAAGCATTATAGTGCCCAAATGCAAGCACCTCAAGTAGATGCAAAACAAGCCTTAAAAGCGTTTAAACAAAAGCAATTATCTAGACACGAGACCAAAGTTGTTAATCTAAATATTAAAGCCTTATTTAAAGTAGCAGCAATGCTTGTGGTCATGCTTGGCGCTTCTTATTTTATCTTTTTTAATAATGTAAAATCTATAACAACTCAAGTTGCAGAAACCACAACAGTGACTTTACCAGATAATTCTGAGGTTATACTAAATGCAAAATCTAAACTATCATATAATAAAAAAACTTGGAACGATACTCGCGATTTACAATTAGACGGTGAAGCATTTTTTAAAGTGGAAAAAGGTCAAAAATTTACAGTCAATACAAACGCCGGGATTGTACAAGTTTTAGGTACTCAGTTTAATGTTAAAGAACGTGATAATTATTTTGAAGTCATTTGCTACGAAGGTTTAGTTAGCGTAAAACACAATAACAAAATCGTAAAATTATCTAAGGGTAATGGGCTTAAAGCGACCAATGGAACCATTGAACTTATAAAAGATAACACCTCTACTAATCCAGATTGGCTACAAGCCGAAAGTAGTTTTACAAACATAGCTTTACAAGAGGTTATTGCGGAGCTAGAACGACAATATAAGGTAACCATAAAAGCAACAGACGTAGACGTATCTCAACTATTTACAGGTACATTTACACATGATAATTTAAATACGGCATTACAATCTATAACTATACCTTTAAAAATCAAGTTTAAAGTTAGAGGACAAATCGTTACATTTTATGACTATGAAGGGTAAACATTGGTCAATCTGTTTTATGTTGTTAATGGGCACGATCTGTTTTAGTCAAAACAAACAGATTAAGTTAGCAGATTATATTACAACAATCGAAACAGACTTTAACGTTAAGTTTAGCTACGCTGTTCAAGACGTTATAAATCTGACTATTACAAAACCAGAAGCCACATTAAATTTACAAGACACCATTAACTATTTAAACGCAAACACACTTTTAAATTTTAAGACAATAGATAACCGTTACATAACCGTTTCGGTATTAGAAAAGACTATTTCTATTTGCGGAACTGTTTTGTCTGCAAATACAGACCAAGCACTTTTAGGTGCTTCAGTTATTATAAATGGCACAACAAAAGGTACAAGTACTAATTATAATGGCACCTTTACATTAGACAATATTCCTTTAAACACAATCTTATCCATATCCTACTTAGGGTTTGAAACTAAAACTATTAAAGCTAAATTTTTTTTTAACGAAAATCAAACCTGTAAACCTGTAGTCTTAATAGAAAATAGTCAACAATTAAACGAGGTATTAATTATCAAGTATTTAACCACAGGGTTACAAAAACTAACAGACGGAAGTTTACTTTTAAACACAAAACAGTTTGGTATTTTACCAGGATTAATAGAACCCGATATTTTACAATCCATACAAACACTTCCTGGAATAGAAAGTGTAAATGAAAGCATCGCTAATATTAATGTTAGAGGAGGAACCAATGACCAAAACCTAATGCTTTGGGATGGTATTAAAATGTACCATTCTGGTCACTTTTTTGGTCTAATATCTGCTTACAACCCAAATTTAACCAACAAAGTTATTGTAACCAAAAACGGAACAAGTAGTCAATATAGTGATGGTGTATCTAGTACAATTAACATGTTTACCAAGGACAAAATAACGGAGACTTTTTCTGGTGGAGCTGGTATTAATTTAATTAGTGCAGATGCTTTTTTAGAACTCCCTATTACTAAAAAATTGGCTATACACCTTTCTGGACGACGATCAATTACAGACGCATTTAGCACACTAACTTATCAGAATTATTTTGAAAGAAGTTTTCAGGATAGCGACATAAACACTAATCCTAATTTAGACAATAGCACTACACAATCCGATTTTGTGTTTTATGATTATACCGCAAAGCTATTATTTGATTTAAATGGCAAGCATCGTTTTAGAGCCAATATAATTGGTATCAACAATAATTTAGATTATGCTGAAAATGTTAAGGATAGTAACAATACAACCACGTCAAAAAGCAGTAATCTAACGCAAAAAAACTTAGGATATGGCGGAAAATGGCAAGCACAATGGACCGATAAATTTAACACAACACTGTCAGGAAGCTACTCGCAATACAATGTAGACGCATCAGATTTACGCGTTCAAACCAATCAACGCTTAACACAAGCAAATGAGGTGTTAGAAACTAACCTACAACTAAAAACGCAATATCAAATCAACCCAAATATATCGCTTATAAATGGTTATCAATTTAACGAGATTGGTATTCTAAACCAAACCATAGTAACTGCACCATCCTACTCACGCACAAAAAAAGACGTATTATTAAATCATGCCCTATTTACAGAAGTGCAATACCACAAAAACAACACCTATTTAAGACTTGGTATACGTGCTAATTATTTTCAAAAATTTGACCAATTATTATTTGAACCTAGATTAAATATCCGACAAAAACTATCTAACCAATTTGCTTTAAAACTAGAAGGCGAATTTAAAAATCAATCTGCAACACAAATTGTCGATTTTCAAGATGACTTTTTAGGTGTAGAAAATAGACGTTGGATACTTGCAGACAACCAAAGTATACCTATAGCAAAAAGCAAACAAGCCTCTTTTGGTATAGATTTTAAACAAAATAATATTAATTTAGATTTAAATAGTTTTTATAAAGTGGTTAATGGTATTACTGCAAGTAATCAAGGCTTTTATAACAATTTTCAATATTTAAATGCCACAGGAAATTACACCGCAAAAGGTATCGAGTTTTTAGCAAATAAAACAGCAGACCGCTACAGCACATGGTTTAGTTACACCTACAGTATTAACAACTATCAGTTTGACAGTTTTACACCATCTGTATTTCCTAATAATGTAGATATTAGACACTCTTTGTCTCTAGCGTTTAACTATACTATTCTTGATAATTTACAACTATCTATTGGTAGTGTTTGGCATTCCGGGCAACCCTACACAAATCCATTAGCAAATAACCCAACAGTACAGATAAATAACAATTACTACGTTAATTACGACCAACCCAATAGTCAAAATGTGGAAGCTTTTTTTAGAATAGACACCTCTATTGGTTACGACTTTAACGTTACCAACCATTCCAAACTTACTCTTAGAGCTGGTGTTATAAACCTAACTAACCAAAATAATATAATAAACCGTTATTTTGAAGTCGATCCAGAGGACAACAATCAAACCATACAAATAGACAACAAATCGCTTGGCCTAACACCAAACGCTAGTTTACGCGTTAGTTTTTAATGGATTACCTTTCTACATAGCAAACAGTTATACAAGTAAAGTAGTACACTAAAATGCTAATAACCAATACTATATTTTAAGATGAATAAAATTGTATCAGTAATCATACTTTTTTTAGGATTGACCTCTTGTAAAGAAAACACAACTCCTAAAACAAAAACTACAAATGAAAACGCTAACTATATAGAACTTATAGCTCTTGATTATCAATTATATAAACCAGTACAAAAAGCAAAAGCTGTGCTGATTCTTTTTGGTGGTTTCCCAGAAAACGCAGAAGACATAAAAAAAGAATTCAAAATACTTGAACTTGCCAAACTACATAATATTGCTGTTATATTTTCTAACTATAACAGAAAATTATGGCTAGAAACACAAGAAAAACACAAACTAGCCGCACAATTACAAAAAATTATAGCAGACAATCAATTACCTACAGACGCCATTTATATTGGTGGATTTTCTAGTGGCGGCGTAGTAAGTTTATTGTTAAGCGATTTTATTGTCAGTTTAAAACAATATTATATAGACCCAAAAGGCGTTTTTATTGTCGATTCCCCAATAGATTTAGCAGCATTATATACCTCGTCAGAAAAAAACGTCAAACGCACTGCTCACGGTATATCTAACGAAGAAAGCATCTGGATCCTAGAGACATTAACTAACGCTTTTGGACATCCAGACGAACACCTTGATAATTACGAAAAAAATGCAGTTTACACCTCTAGAAGCAACTACAATGGCAATGTCAAACATTTAAAAAATACAAAAATCAGATTATACACAGAGCCTGACACACTATGGTGGAAAACCAACCATATGGCTGACTACGACCAAATGAATGCCTACTACATTAAAAAATTCTCTCAACGTTTAAAAGAACAACAATTTAAAAACGTGGAATATATCCCAACAACCAATAAAGGCTACCGAGAAAACGGAGACAGACATCCCCATAGTTGGTCTATTATTGATACAAAAGATTTAGTAGATTGGATATTAGAAGACTAAACATTTAAATAAGAACTATCCTAAAAATGTCACTTTACAATACTATAAACTTCAACACCGCTCCTTTACTAGAGGTATCGTTTGACAATACGTATATTGATATTCTTAACATGCACAATGGATAGAATACTACTATTGTGTATTACCATGAATTAGAATCTTTTAAAAATTTAGAAACTCGTTATAACGGTTTTGGATTGCTTTTATATTATAAACTAAAAACGATCCATCCTGATATTTTAATAAATTAAAATTTTATCCACCATTAAAAGACAAAGAAGATAGTTTTGCGGAATACGTAACCGATTATATTTCTTTTTTTATTGGTTTAGATTTTTATAGTGAAAAAAATATTATTGGAACTAACTACACAGTAATAGAAATAGGAACTAGGGAGAAAGCCCCAATTAAAACAGCATTCGATTATATTTTAAATGAAATGTTCGCGAATGCGAATTAACCTAAGGGTTTAAGACAAAGCTATCTTTCTTCTTTTAAAAAACACAGTTAGTTTTAAGTAGTTCTCGATACAATTTTGTTCATGCTTCACAAATCACTCGAACTGACGGCTTGTGCTTACTCTGTTTTTGGTCTAATTTACAAAATACTGATACGAAATGTTTCCATATATTAAAACAACCTGAGTACTTACACTGCGTCAGTTCGAGTGTTTGTTTTTGGAGTGACAACGAAAAAAACAAATGTATCGAGAACCTAACCTTCCTTAAAACTACTTTGTGTTTAATACGAACTCCCGGATTTTTTTTCTAAAGTAAAAACTCCCTCTCTTTAACTAAAGAGAGGTACTAAAACCAATAAATAAAAGAATTCTTTTATTACTATTGCGTTTAGCTTCATACCATTCAATAAGCATTTTAAAAGATAAAATACTTGATATTTAAAATATGTTGCGCTTATTTCACTATCTTAATAATGTCCTTTGGGCGAAAAATAAGAGTTAAAAACATAGATAATAGTAAAAGTCAAATTTTATACAATTAATCGAAACTCGTTTTTTGATTAACAATAATTGGCTTTCTATCATGTCTAGATTAATTATTAACATAAATTTCGAAAAAATGAAAAAACTAAAAAATGTAATTGCAATTGGATTAGTTGCAATAATGATGTCTAGTTGCGCTACGGTATTTGGAGGAAAAATTACTGCTTCTCAAAAAACAAAACCTCAAGCAGGAGAGCAGCAGCGCGAAATTAGGGTTGGAGCATTAATTGCTGATATTTTACTTTTCTTTCCTGGAGTAATTGTTGATTTTGCTACTGGTGCAATTTACAAACCAAGATAATAGGCTTACAACACACAACAAAAAAAACGCTTTCAAATAATTGAAAGCGTTTTTTTAATATAGTAAAGTTTTAATCTTACATACGTTCTGGCACTGCCACACCTAATAAGCTAAAAGCATTTTTTATAGTATTTGCTACTGCTTGAGATAATTGTACTCTAAAAACAATTTCATTTTGCGTATTTGCCCCAAGTATAGACACATTTTGATAAAAACTATTAAAAGCTTTTACCAAATCATAAGTGTAATTAGCAATTAATGCAGGACTATGGTTAGTGGCTGCTTGCTGGATAACTTCCGGAAACAATTGTAATTGCTTAATTAACTCACGCTCTTTATCTTCAAGAGCCACTTGATCCGCGCTTAAAGTTACTGTAGCGTCTACACCAGCCTTACGTAAGATAGATTGAATTCTAGCATACGTGTACTGAATAAAAGGTCCTGTATTACCCTGAAAATCGATTGAATCCTTTGGATCAAACAAAATACGTTTTTTAGGATCTACTTTTAAAATGTAATATTTTAAAGCTCCTAAACCAATAGTTTTATACAAGTCAGTTTTTTCTTGATCTGTATAACCTTCTAATTTACCTAAATCTTCAGAGATGGTTTTTGCTGTGTCTGCCATTTCGACTATTAAATCATCTGCATCAACAACAGTCCCTTCTCTACTCTTCATTTTACCCGATGGTAAATCTACCATACCGTAACTTAAATGAAATAGGTTTTTTGCCCAATCAAAACCAAGTTTTTTAATAATTAAAAACAATACTTGAAAGTGATATTCTTGCTCGTTACCAACCGTATAAACCATACCTCCAACATCTGGATAATCTTTAACACGTTGGATAGCTGTTCCAATATCTTGTGTCATGTATACAGCTGTACCGTCAGAACGTAACACAATTTTCTCGTCTAAACCATCAGCTGTTAAATCGCACCAAACTGATCCGTCTTCTTTTTTAAAGAACACACCTGATTTTAAGCCTTCAGCAACAAACTCTTTACCTAAAAGGTAGGTCTCACTTTCATAATATAAATTATCAAAATCAACACCAAGGTTTTTATAAGTTTCATCAAAACCTTTATATACCCAGCCGTTCATGGTTTCCCACAAAGTAACTACGTCTTTATCTCCTGCCTCCCATTTTTGAAGCATCTGTTGTGCTGACACTAAAATAGGCGCTTCTTTTTTAGCTTCATCTTCGGTTTTACCCTCAGCCATTAAAGCAGCAATTTCCTTTTTATATTCTTGATCAAACTTAACGTAGTAATTACCAACTAATTTGTCGCCTTTTAACCCTGTAGATTCAGGAGTTTCTGCATTACCAAAACGTTGCCAGGCCAACATACTTTTACAAATATGTATTCCTCTATCGTTAATAATTTGTGTTTTATATACTTTTTTACCCGAAGCCTTAATTATTTCGGCCACACTATACCCTAATAAATTGTTTCGGATATGTCCAAGGTGTAATGGCTTGTTTGTATTTGGTGATGAATACTCCACCATAACGGCTTTATTTTCCGCGGAAGCGTTAACAAAACCAAACGTCTCTTGATCCTTAATACTATTAAAATAGTTTACAAAATATGAGGCCTGAATTTCAAGATTTAAAAAGCCTTTTACAACATTAAACCCTTCGACTTCAGTCACATTTTCTAACAAATAGTTACCAATAGCCTCTCCTATTTGCACAGGATTACCCTTTACCACCCTTAACATAGGAAACACGACAACGGTAATATCTCCTGCAAACTCCTTACGAGTTGCTTGAAACTCTACCGACTGTAAGTCTGCACTATAAATTGAATTTACTGCTTGTTTTACGTGTTGCTCTAAGATATTCTGAAGGCTCATTTGATGTATTTTTTGAAAGCGCAAATATAGCATTTATTGCGTGAAAACGACAGATTTTATCGTGCATATTAGCCCCGTTTGTAATAACTTAAAAATAAAAATATATGTTTTTAAACTCCTAAATAAAGCGAGTGATTTACATAAAAAAACTAAAATCTACCGTTAGTCTAATTTTTAGGTAGTACCGCTTAAAAATTATGATATCAGCATATTAATAGTCATTTTTATGCCGAGAAGAAAAATCCCTCCACTTTTCTTCTATAAATTTAACTAACTATTTAAGTCATTATAATTGTATAATATGGGCTGCTTTTTAGCTACTTATATTATAATTCGTAATGCTGTACCTTTAAATGAAGAGACTGATTGTCCTTATTTTCCTACTGAATACTGCTTTTAGCTTTTCGCAAGACGATGAACTAGAGAGTTTGACTATTCAGTTGGCTTATCAAGATCCAGACTCCACTAAAGTTAATACTTCCATTAACATTATAAAACTACTTTTTAAATCTAAAAAGTATACTAAAGCTTTAAAATTTGTACAACAAAGCGAAAAATTAGCTAAAGATTTAGGCTATAATAAAGGCCTTGCCGAAATTATATTTTTAAAAGCTAAAATACATAATCAAGAAGGTAATATCCCGAAAGCTATAACCGGATTTAAAGCTGCTAAAGCTTTGTTTCAATCCATGAACGATACCATTGCAGTTGCTAAAGTAGATAGTAATTTAGGCGTTTTAGAAATTGAGAAAGGAAATTATCAAGATGGTTTAACCTACGCTTTATCCGCTATAAAGGAATTAGAAAAAAGAAATTTATACGAAGAACTGTCGCAAAATTACGAGAGTCTTGCAAAAGCATACCACACATCCGGAGACTTAGAAAAAGCCATTACTTTTAATTTAAAAAAATTACAAGTAGATAATAAAGACAATAACATTAATGGTTTAATTGCTACTAATAAAGATCTAGGCGATATTTATACTGCAAAAGAAGATTACAGTCAAGCTATAAGTTATTACGAAAGCGCTTTAGGTTATGCAGGAACTAAAAATGAAAATTTTAGAGCTAAAATATTACCGTACTTAGGTAATGCTTACCTAAAAGACAAAGACTATAAAATGGCTTCTAGGTATTTGGTAGAATCCATTAACCTTAATAGACGTTTTGATAATCAAGAAGAAGTACTTGTGTCTTTAAATAGCTTAGGAGAATTAAACTTACATCAAAAACGTTTAAAAACTGCAGAACACCAGCTAATCGAAGCTGCCAATTTAAGTCGAATTATAAATAATGATGAGCAATTACTGCGTAATTATCAGCTTATGAAAGTTTTAGATTCTACTAACGGAAAGTTTGATAATGCCTTTGTTTGGCAAAGTGAGTACTACCATCTAAAAGAAAAAATAGACTCTGAAAAAACAAAGAATAATGCTCTAAAAGTAATTGATTCTACGGGAGATTTAACATCTACCCGAGCTTCAAACATACTGCCAATTACACAAAACGAGAACCAAGTAAGCAAACAAAAGTACGACAAGTTTAAATTGATTTTTTATGCTTTACTAGCTGCTTTTGCTGTAGTATTGACCTCTTTTGTATTGTTTTATGTAAAACGAAACAATAGATTAAAATACACTAGAGAGCTAGAAGCAAAAAATAAAAAGATAGAATTACAAAACGAAGCTATTTTAGAACAGAGCAAAAACCTTGAGAATATCAACAAAGTAAAAGATAAGCTGTTCTCTATCGTTTCTCATGATTTAAAAGATTCGTTAACCTCTACAAAAGGGTTTATAGATTTGTTAAAAGACGGACAATTAACGCAAGAAGAGTTTCAAAGCTATTTACCTGAATTAAGTGAAAGCGCCAACAATGCCTCTTTACTATTATTTAATTTATTAAACTGGTCTAAGTCGCAAATGCAGTCTTTAGATCCAAAACCTTCCTTATTTGATATTAAAGAGGTTTTTACTGAAAAAACAAAGCTAATGGACCAGAAGTTTGAATCCAAAGGCATTAGATTAGTAGATAACACATTACGCGATTTTGTATACGCAGATCGAAGTATGATTGAAATAGTAATACAAAATTTACTGGCTAATGCTGTAAAATTTACTAATCGCGGAGATACTATATCTATAACCAATCAGATAAGTAATGGTCGTGCTATACTTAGCGTTGCTGATACAGGTGTTGGTATAAATAAAGAAGATTTAGATAAGCTATTTGTAAGCAACACATTTACCACAAGAGGTACTGAAAAAGAAAAAGGAACCGGTTTAGGACTTACTATTTGTAGAGAATTAGTGGAACTAAACAAGGGTAATATTTGGGTAGAAAGTGATAAAAATATAGGGAGCACTTTTTATGTAGAACTCCCTAAAAGTAAGGTTGAAAACCCAGGTGATACTTGAACTAGACCTTCGGTAGAAATACCTCAGCCATCATACATCTCGCACTACCACCACCACAAGTCTCTATAGTTTCTAAACTACTTGATAAAATAGGACAATGTGCTTCTATCTCTGCCTTTTGTGACGCAGTTAAACTATCATGAGCAGCTTGGCTCATTACTAAATACAACGCATCATCTTTACCTCTTAATTGCAGCATGTTTCCAGCAAACTGATTCATTTGTTGCTCTGTTATTGCAATTACTTGTTTACCCGTTTGCTTTAAATGAGACACCACGTTTTTACGTTCTTTTTTATCATCAATAGTATCTAAACAAATCACTGCAAAGGTTTCTGCCAAACACATCATTACATTAGTATGATAAATAGCTAAACGCTCTCCTTCTACCGTTTGGTTTGCAGTAAATACAACTGGTGTATATTCAAAATCTTCGCAAAATTCAATGAACAATTCTTCATCAGCTCTTGGAGACAATGCGCAATACGCAATACTATTGGCTCTATCCAATAATAAACTTCCGGTACCCTCTAAATAAACACCTTGCTCTTCTGCAGAAGTATAATCTGTTATATTATTAATTTTAAATCCTTCTTCTTCTAATTTAATAAATACATCTTCTCGTCTTTCTTTTCTCCTATTTTCTGCAAACATTGGATACATAGCAACGTCTCCATTTTCATGAAAACTAACCCAGTTATTTGGAAATATCGAATCCGGAGTATCTACATTAATATCATCACTAATTACAACAACATTTACACCAACTGCTTTTAACTTTTCTACAAAGGCATCAAATTCTTCTTGCGCTTTTGTATTAATTTCTGCGTTTTTTATGGCAAGTGTTTCTTGAAAATAATTGTTTACTGCCGTTTGCTCGTTCATCCTAAAGTTTACAGGACGAATCATTAATATGCTGTTTGTTGTTTGTTTCATTTTGATATTTTTCACAAAAGTAAATTAATTTAAAATAAAATGCATTTAAAAAAATAAGTAAATTGGTTTCTGAAAAACAACGTATCATGGAATTTGTGCAACAGTATTTGCAAAGCGAACGCTTATTAGGTTTAAGTGCAGGAATCATAGGTTTATTATCTATTACTACTGGCATATATATTTATGCCAACAAACCGCAATTTAAAGTCTTTGCAATAGCCATGTTAGTTTTAGGATTAATAGAAGCAAGTGTATTTATTACGGGTTATTTCTTGGTAAATACTCAGAAAACCGTAGATCAAAAAGTAGCACTATATCAAGATAATAAAGACCCTTATTTACAGTCTGACCTAGTTATGGTTAACAAAAACCTAAACGCCTTTTTCACGCTTAAACTAATATATGCTTTAGCCTTTATAACTTTAGCTATAGTATTATCTAAAGCATCTCTTAAACCACTCTATTTTGGCATATTTACAGCGGTGATGATTCATTTAGCAATCGCTATTGTAATTGATACGTTTGGAGAACGCTATACCAAACTATATAAAGCGAATATTGAAAACGCACAACACGTTTTATAATATCAAATCTTAAGACCTCTAAAGATCTAGGCTAAATTTATAGTACCACAAATAAGCGCATCTATCAAAATGACGATTTTTGATAACAAAAACCTCGTTATTACGTAGTAAAAAACCTATTAAATATTAATACTTTAGATAAAGTGTTAAAAAATTAAGATAAAGTCACATGTAAATTTGCGTAATTAATAAATAATTAGTTTCTTGTTGCTGATTAAAAAATAGCATCCCTTAAGATTAACTGATTAATAGCAACTATGAGATTTTCCCTTATTCTCTTGTTTCTGCTTTCCCTAAGCACGATTCAAGCACAACAAAACAACGACCAAAGCACAACTTCTGACGATTATCTACAAGTAACACGCTACCGTCTTAATCCTGAGGATTTAGATATAGATAAAGAAGTAGACACCGAAAAAGTATATATAAAAATTTATTACAACAAGACAGCAAGTGTGTCAGACGATTATAAGTTTTTTAAACCAAAAGCTAACGAAATATTATTTTTCTACGGAATTAACAAAAACAACAATCAAAGCGAGATGTTTTTTAAAGTAGACGATAGCCTAAAACCTATTTACCAAAAAAAGAATTTTGAACAATTAATGCAAGTCATTAAAGTATTAGAATACAACATCTTTTCTGAAGACAAATTTTCTAGTGCGGAAGCATACGCGGCACTTGAGCGTGTATAAATATTAACTAGTCTGCTATATATGCGGTTGATTTATTTAAATAAATCAACCGCATTTTTTTATGGTGTAGAGTTAGAGACCTGTAACATCTTACCGTTGTAAAACTTATGTCCTGTTAAAGCAAAATCTGCCATATAATCTGCCATTTGTTTAGCTGAGTTTGGTGCTTGGTATCCCGGAAAAGCCTCTTCTAACATTTCGGTTTGAACCGCACCTAAAGCCAACACGTTAAATGACGGTCCACTCTCTTTATATTCTTCAGCCAACAACTCTGTAAGCGTTATTACAGCACCTTTACTAGAACTGTAAGCAGATAGTCCTGCAAACTTCATACTGCCCTGTACACCGCCCATAGAACTTACAGACAGAACATGCCCATCTTTAGGCATAAACGGAAGTACAGTCCTTGTCATTTCTGCCACACCAAACACATTGGTTTTGTACACATGCTCAAAATCCGACATTGTGGTTTCTGCAAATGGTTTATTTACAATAGTACCTGCATTATTAATTAACACATCTACTTGTTTCCATTCCTCTTTAATAAATGTTTCTACTTTTTTGTAATCGCCTGGATTACCTAAATCAAAAGCAAAAGACGTAATGTTTTCAAAATGAAGATTATTTACAGGTTGTGCATTTCTAGATAAAGCCAAAACATTGTGACCTTGATTGGCAAAAATATGCACAAGTTCAAAACCAATACCACGACTTGTACCTGTTATTATAATATTTTTAGTTTTCATTTAACTTAATTTCTTTAGTTGATGCATTTGTTATTTGTTCAATAACTGGAGCTAAATTATTTATTAAAGTCGTCATAAAAGGGTAATCTAATTGATCAACCTCATCATCCACATGGTGATAAAAGTCAAAATTACTTAAATCGCAAGAAGATACAGTATGTGATGGCACCTTAAATGCCTCGTAAAAAGGATAATTATCCGAACGTTTAAACAAACTATATTTTGCTGCAACATCAGAAAAACCAACCATATTTGTACCTGCGTACCCATTCATTGTTTCTGCTAAATTAGATTTATCAAAACCAGTAATAAATGCTTGGTAGTCTCTATCTTTAAAAGGCACACCAATCATTTCTAAATTTATCATAGTATATAAATCCAAATTAGCGTCTTTTAATCGGCTTGCTAAATGCTTAGATCCTAACAATCCTTTTTCCTCTGCCGAAAATGTTACAAATAAAAGACTTCTCTTATTTGATTTTTTAGCTCCAAAATATTTAGCTAAAGCTAGTACACCACTTGTTCCTGCTGCATTATCATTTGCACCATTTGCAATACTATCATTTGCGACCGTTTTACTTTGTCCAATATGATCATAATGGGCACCAATTAATATAAACTCGTTTTTTAAATCGGCATCATTTCCTTCTAAATAGCCAACAACATTAAAAGCGTCTAAATCGCCAACTTTAAAATTATCACGATAAGTATCAAAATAAGGCGTTGCTCCGTAGGATTTCAATTTATCTTCTACGTACGTTGCTGCATCAGCAATACCTTTGCTACCAACATCTCTTCCTTTAAGATCGTCAGATGCCAAATAAGACACAATACTTTTTACCTCTTGTGCTGTTATTGTATAATCTATAGGTTTTACCACCTCGTTTACTTTTGTTTTACACGATGTAAAAACAGCAAATACAGCTACTAATAAAATTATTTTTTTCATTTGAATGGGTTTGTGTTTAAAGATAAAAAAATCCCAAATCAATTATATTGAAATGGGATTTTATATGATTTTAATTTCCGCTAAAGCGAAACTATTATACTAACATGGTTACTGGATTTTCAATATACCCTTTTAATGTTTGAAGGAATTGAGAACCTGTAGCTCCATCCACTGTTCTGTGGTCACAAGCTAAAGTTAACTTCATTGTATTACCTGCTACTACCTGTCCGTTTTTAACTACTGGTTTTGCTACAATTGCACCAACAGATAAAATTGCAGAGTTAGGCTGGTTTATAATTGACGTAAAGCTTTCAATACCAAACATCCCTAGGTTAGAAATAGTAAAAGTACTTCCCTCCATCTCATCTAAAGACAATTTTTTCTTTCTAGCACGACCTGCAAAATCTCTAACTGCTGCTCCAATTTGAGGTAAAGACTGCTCATTAGCAAACTTTACAACTGGCACTAACAATCCGTCCTCCACAGCAACCGCTACACCAATGTGTACATGGTTGTTTAATCTCATTTTATCATCAAACCATTGCGAGTTAACTTGCGGGTGTTGACGTAATGCTAAAGCACATGCTTTAACAATCATATCATTAAACGAAATTTTAGTATCTGGAATAGAGTTATACTGCACTCTAAACGCCATAGCATTATCCATATCAAACTCCACATTTAAATAATAATGAGGTGCTGTAAATTTAGATTTAGCTAAGTTTTTAGCAATTGCTTTACGCATTTGCGAATTTGGTTTCTCATCAAAATCTTCTTGACCTGAAGCTACAAATTTAGCTACTGGAGCAGATGATTGTGCTACCGCTACAGATGGTGTAAAGTTTTCGATATCGCGTTTAACAATACGTCCATTTTCACCTGATCCTTTAACTTGAGATAAATTGATCCCTTTTTCTTCGGCCATTTTTTTAGCCAAAGGAGATACAAATATACGTCCCGATGCAGTTGTTGTAGTTTCTGTTTGCGCCGGAGCTGCTTTAGGTGCCTCTTTTTTAGGCGCTTCTACTTTAGCTTCCTTTTTTGGCGCTTCTTCTTTTTTAGATGAAGTACTTCCGTTGGCATCAAAGCTTTTTGCTATACCAGATACATCAGTTCCTTTAGGACCAATAATTGCTAATAACGAATCTACTTTAGCTGAATCTCCTTCTTCTAATCCTATGTATAATAAGTTTCCAGATTGAAAAGATTCAAACTCCATCGTCGCTTTATCAGTTTCGATTTCTGCAAGAATATCTCCTTCTTCTACCTCATCTCCTACTTTTTTCAACCAAGTAGCAACAGTCCCTTCTTCCATGGTATCACTTAACCTTGGCATCGTTACTACTGTTACTCCTTCTGGTAAATCACTTGAGTTATCTGAACTAGCATCATCATCAGCAGTGTCTTCTGTGCTTGCTACAGCAGCATCCGCAGACGCTTCTTTTTCAGCACTTCCGTTTAACGCTTCTGAGATATCTTCACCTTCTTCACCAATAATAGCTAAAAGCTGATCTACTTTAGTTGTTTCTCCTTCTTGAACACCAATATATAAAAGTGTTCCTTCATGGAAAGATTCAAACTCCATTGTTGCTTTATCTGTTTCGATTTCTGCAAGAATATCGCCTTCTTCTATTTTATCTCCTACTTTTTTTAACCAAGCTGCGACAGTCCCTTCTTCCATGGTGTCACTTAAACGTGGCATGTTGATAATTTCTGCCATAGCTTATTTAATTTTGTGGTCTATAAATGGATAATTTTCTTGATCGTATACAACGTCGTACATCACATTTTTATCTGGATATGGCGACTCTTCTGCAAACTTTTCACACTCTGCAACTTTTGCTTTAACACGCTTATCAATAACTTTTATTTCTTCTTCAGTAGCATAATTCTTTTCAAGAAGTACTTCTTTTACTTGCGTAATAGGGTCTAATTTCTTGTATTCTGCTACTTCGTCTTTTGTTCTATAATGTTGTGCATCAGACATAGAGTGTCCTCTATAACGGTAAGTTTTAACCTCTAAAAACGTTGGTCCATCACCACGACGTGCACGTTGTATTGCTTCGTCAAAAGCCTCAGCAACTTTTATAGGATTCATTCCGTCTACTGGTCCACAAGGCATCTCGTAACCTAAACCTAACTTCCAGATATCTGTATGGTTAGCTGTACGTGCTACAGACGTACCCATTGCGTATCCGTTGTTTTCACAAACAAATACTACAGGTAAATTCCAAAGCATTGCTAAGTTAAACGTTTCATGTAAAGATCCTTGACGCGCTGCACCATCACCAAAACAACAAATGGTAACGCCATCTACACCATGAAACTTATCTCCAAAAGCAATACCTGCTCCTAAAGGAATTTGTCCACCAACAATACCGTGTCCACCATAAAAACGGTGCTCTTTAGAAAATATATGCATAGAACCACCTAAACCTTGAGAGGTTCCAGTTGCTTTACCAAATAATTCTGCCATAACACGTTTAGGATCTACACCCATACCAATTGGTTGCACGTGATTACGGTAAGCTGTAATCATTTTATCCTTGGTTAAATCCATTGCGTGTAATGCTCCAGCTAAAACAGCTTCTTGACCATTATACAAGTGAAGAAAACCTCTAACTTTTTGTTGAATGTAAACAGCTGCTAGCTTGTCCTCAAACTTTCTCCAAAACAGCATGTCTTCATACCATTTTATATACGTTTCTTTTGTTACTTTTTGCATTGGTGACGTTTGTATTTTTTTTTATCGAATAACAAAAGTAACACTTTAGTTATTAACGAAAAAACTGAAAATCGTTATTTTTATTACGAAAACGATATAGTTATAGTGCTGATTTATCAAAAAGGAGCGGTAACAGGTTTCCTAACGAATTTGAACGTACCACTTTACCGGTCTCGCCCATAAAATACAATTCGATTGGCAACTCTTGTTTTACTTCATACTCCGCAATAGCTTGTCTGCAAGCCCCACAAGGTGGTATTGGCTTTAATGTTGGATTGATTTGAGACCCTGCAATTATAGCCATTCTTAAAAATTTAGCATCTGGATATTTTGCACCTGCATAATAAATAGCTGTACGCTCTGCACATAATCCTGAGGGATACGATGCGTTTTCTTGATTACTTCCGGTAACAACCTCTCCATTGTCTAATAATAATGCTGCTCCAACATTAAATTTAGAGTACGGCGCATATGCTTTATCTCGCGCTTGTGATGCCTGACTCATTAACGATTGAATATCTTCAGATAAATCTTTAATACTATCAAAAACCTGTAGTGTAGTTTCTATTTTTACTTCCTTCATAATTTAAATATACGTAACTATTTTAGACAAAAAAACTATTGTTTTCACAATAGTTTTTTTGTCTTTTAATCTTTAAAATGTTTTAGTACTCATTATACGTTCCGGCTCCTAAGTTAAATGTTAGAGAAAAACGTAATGTGCTTTCTAATGGACTCTGCACTTGAGAAGCTGAAAATAAATATGATAAATCAACATTTATAACATTGTATTTAAAACCTGCACCTAAAGCAAAAAACTTACGTGCTCCTTTTGTTTCGTGTTCATTAAAATAACCAGCTCTAAAAGCAAATGAATCTTGGTAAGTATACTCAGCACCTAACGCATAGGTAAACTCTTGTAACTCTTCTTTAAATCCTCCTGGAGCATCTCCAAACGATTGAAATACACCTGATAAAAATGGCACATCTGGATCTTGACCAGAAACAATATAAGTTGGCTCGTCCGCATCTTGCACACCATCATCATCTGTATCATCAAAACCTAATAATGGTGGTGTTGGTACTAATAATTTAGAAAACTCAGCTGTAACACCTACTGTGTTATATTGGTCTAGTATAAAATCAAACCCTAAACCTAATCTAAGATTTGTTGGTTGGAAATTTTCCTGGCCAGCCTCGTCATATTTAAATTTAGGCCCTAAGTTTTGTATGGCAAATCCACCTCTCCAACGACCATTAAAATCGTTATAAGCTTGTTCTTCACTTTGATAATAACCAGAAATATCTACACCAAAAGTACTTGCGGCTTTTGTATCGTTATCACCAATATTTAATTTCAAATCCGATTGTAAGTAACGCATAGCAACAGACATCCCAAATTGATCACTTAATCTTAAAGCATAAGATACGTCTACAGTAAACTCGTTAGGTCTTTGGACTAACGCTTCTGAAAATTCGTCTTGAACAAACTCTATATCTCCTAAAGAAAAATACTTGAAACTTGCTGCAAAAGCACTATTATCGTTAAGTCTATTAAAATATGTTACGTTTCCTAAAAAGATATCATTAACCAACTTACTTAAGTACGGCGTGTAACTTATTGCAACTCCAGATTTATTTTCTGAGAACACATATTTAGAAGCATTCCATTGCTGAGAAAATGCATCTGGCGACGTTGCCACACCCATATCTCCCATTGCTGCTGCTCTAGCATCTGGTGCTATTAACAAAAATGGCACACCAGTAGTTATAACTCTACTATCATTAGGGTTTGTAATTGTCGTCTGAGACAATCCTTTAAGGGACAAAAAGAAAGCTATTGTTATTAGAATTTTATTTTTCATGTATCAGTATTAGTTAACAAATATAATTTTTTATTAGAGGATTACAAGTTTCTCTATTTTTTCTACGGATTTATTTGTGCTTTGTGAATGTACTTTTAATTTATAAATATACGTTCCTTTTCCTATTTTATCTCCAAAGTCATCACGTCCATCCCAAACAATATCTCTTGATGTTGATTTTACAGATTTACCTCCTGCTAAGGCTGTTTGCCCATTTAAAGTCCTTACTAACTTTCCTGAAACAGTAAAAATCTGAACAGAAATATCTAAAACCTCAGAACTATTATGGCTAAACCAAAACTCTGTATAATTAACAAAAGGATTTGGGTAATTTAGTACGTTATTAATTACTAAACTTTCATTTTCATTAAATACTATAAATTGGATTTCGGCTGTAGCCGAATTATTATAAACATCCCAAGCCTTTAAAGACAAAGTATGTAAACCCGGCTCTAAATTCCTAAAAGGAAAACTTAATGCTCCTTTAGTATAATCATCCACTTCTGTAAGATAATAATCATTAAGCACATACGGATTGACTTCGTCCCCATCTAATAAAGCAACAATATCATGTCCGATACCACTTGCTGTATTGATACCATTTTCGTCTTCAAACTTAGCTAATAATAGTGGTGACTCATTAGTTATACCTCCAGACACAAATGCTTCATCGTTCATATATAACTGTATTGTCGGCCCAATATTGTCTTCTGCAGCATCCGGATTAATCCCTCCTATTTTTAGTGTTTCTAAACTTGCGCCTGTTTTGTCTTCTAAAGAGTTTTCTTGGGTAGAATAAAAACTAACCTTACCTGTTCCTACAGGTATTCCAATATCTTTAGGAACTACAAAATCGAATTCAAACTGACCATTAGTCACTGTTGCTTGTCCTCTAAATACAATTGCTCCTAGTGTTTTGTAATCTAACTTTATTAAGCCACTAGAGCCCGTAACGTTATCGTTTGCTAAAGTTTGACGATCAATTTCTTTATCGTAAATAGTAGTGGTTACAATACCATTATAACTAGACAAAAGGTTGCCATTAAAATCTGTTACCTCTCCTGCTAATTTTGCATAACCCAAAGCCTGAAGCACGTCAGTATCCTCCGTAATTGGCACATCATTAATTTTTGTTAATCGGATATTGGGCTGAGCAAAAGTTAAAGTCAATGCGGGGTCACCAATAAAAAACGCTAAACTTTTTTGAGCATCTGAAAAACTTGGATCGTTTTTAGCCAATCTTAATGCTTCCGCTACTGTTGGATATTCGTAATCTGAAAATGTATCATTTGTACTGTATGAGAATAAATACTCTTTCAGGATTTTATTAAATTCCTTTCCTACATTAACAAAAATCTGTCTAGTTGTAGTCACTAATGCGATAGAACCCGCATCTTTATTCCAGTAAATAAATTCGCCTGCAGTTTCCCTTAACGGATTATCAAATCTAGTAAACTCACAAGTAACCGTAACAAACAAATTTAATTTACATTCGTTATTCAGCGCTTCGGCATCATCTTTTTGAAAAATACGCTCGTCCGCTAAACCATCTTCTCCACCATGACCAAAATAGTTAACCATTATGGCACCTTTTTCAATTGCATTAGTCAACGCTTCTGTTACACCAGGATAACGATCACCTCCTGCTGATGCTTGTTGTTGGTAGGCATCCGAATGAATTTTAGTTACATTAATAAACGGTTTAAAGGCTGTTACCTCGTCTCCAATCTCGTCTGTTGTTTCTTGTAATGTTGCTTCCCATTCTTCATCCACATCATCAGACACGACAACAAAATTATTTCGCCAACTACCTAATGCACCTTTAGAATAATAAACCTCAATTTTATCTACCATTTCCTTTGCACGCTGTGGCGAATCTGCTAAAATCCTACCAACTGCAATATCTAATTTATTGGCATTATTAAAGATATCTAAAACCCCTTCGTTTAAATCAGAATAAGCATAATAATCGTCTGAGATAAAAGAACTAGATAAATTGAAACTACTGTAAGCATGCCAAGACGGAAAATTATAAGTGTTTGAAGAAATTCGTCCTTTATAATCAAACGAAGAATCTCCAAAAAGACACAAATACTTAACTTTGTTTTGAGGTATACTTGCGTTGTCATATACATATTTAACAAAGTTTCTGACGCCAGTAATATCAGGATTACCAGAGGAAAACTCAGTATAAATATCTTCCAAAACAACCACTTTTACATTTAGATTTTTCTTGTCTCTATTTATTTGAGCTAAACGTTCTGCTTGAGATAAGTGAGAACGCGTAGTTAACATTAAGTAATCAATATCTTGAAAAACACCTTGGTTATTTAAAAATATGGTTCCTTTTAAGTTTTGATTATTAACACTACTATTTTGTGCCAAACTAGGCTCTAAATAATCTTGAGAGCTTACCGTAACAAAAGTTTTTAAGTCGCCCATGGGCGCATTAAAACTTAACGTATTATCTGCAGCGGTATTAGCTATAGTAGTAACGTCATAAATATTAGTGACGTCCCAAACCTCTTGAACTTCAGATGCATTTGACAACACATAAGTAGCAACACCAGTACTTTGCGTAGATAGGTTGTTTTTAAAATGAAATTGATTACCATTAAAAATAAGCGCTCGCGTTGCCTCTACAGATACGTAATCTAAATACCCTTCTGCACTAGGATTACCTTGATTGTCATAAACTAAATCTACATCAATAACATCGCTTGCTACTGTTGTTGATTGCGTCAAAGTACCACCGGTAACATAAACACCATTGGTAGGATTTATACCCGACAAAGACAAAGTCCCTAACGTGTTATTATTAACGGACACAACAAAATTACTTGGATTTGAAGATGTTGTAGCAGTTATCGCTTTTACAACAATAGACTCCGACACATCTAAATTAGGAAACTCAAAACTAAACGTTTGCGCATTTTCGACACTAAAGCGCTCTCCAAACCAGCGCCTACCTACGTAAATAATATTTTCTTCATCAATTTCATGAAACTGATACTCTTGAAACGTGTTAAAAGTTGCTGTTGGAATTCCGGTTGGTTGATTAAAATTTTGAATACGCTTACCAGAACCAGCACTTATATTAATATAATAGACCGTTGTATCAGCATATGGATTTACATTAGTATTAATATAAGATAAATCTACATCTGCAGAAGGACCTTCCGCATAAAACAGAATATAATCTTGGTCATCAAAAACACCATCTTCTTCACCAATAATTTTTATAGCATTCTCAGTTGGATCAAATGGATAGTTTGCATTATTTGCAAAAGGCATCATCTTACCTCCGTTACCAAATATTTTAATAGTTCTTGGATCAAAACTATTAGCATTAATTCCCATCTGACTTAAAAAATTCTTAGATATTTTATGCACGCCAGATGCAGTTACTTCAAACTTATACCAATCGCCATTAGCCAAAGCGGAATTAGTGATAAATTGACTAGCACTACTTCTATTAACAGATCCCGATCCCATGTTGTAATCCACATTAAAAGACAACACTTTTTTATAACCATTACCTTCCTTTACGATAGGACTAGCTGTTAATACTGCATAATTACTATTTCTAGACGTACCGTTTTTTAAAGTTACCTCAATAGCATCTGGAATAGACTTAAGATCCAAATCATACATTTGATTTATTGGCATTGGCGCATACACCACATCTTTAACTACTAAAGAGTTTTGATTTACAAATCCATTAACTTTCCATTGTTGTACGTATTGAATACCGTTAGATAAATCAAAAGAAAAGCTTTTTGCAGGAGAGAAAGTTGGCACCGTTATACTATAACTATCTGCCGTATATTTTTGAGAAGATCCCCATGTAATAGCAATACTTTTTTCTTGAGAAAATAATGGCATGCAGTACAATGCAACCAATAGTAATAAAATCTTTTTCATTGAAATGATAACGTCTAATATTTAATGATATTACTTAAATCTTAATTATTTCTTAAAACAAATCAAAATTACGATAATAATATTGAAAAAACATCGTTATATTGTTTCGAAACGCAAGACAAATGACCAAATTTAAAATCGTTGTAGCGTAAAAAAACGGGATAAAACGCAATTTAGTTTACTCAAAAAACATAATTTAACTTGTTTTGTTGGGTTTAATTCTTATATTGCGTCTCCAAAAAATAACATTATTTAGATTACTTAAATGTATTAATATGAGAAAAATAATTGTATCAAGGTTGTTATTAACAGTAGCGATTTCGTTAACCTTGGTTGGTTGTAAAAGATCCGGAAGTGGCTCTAACACATCAAGAGCAACGGGTTGGCAGATTAATTCTAAAGATGGTGGTTTTCAATACAACACCAAATTTAAAGAGCAAGAAACTGCTCCAGGATTAGTATTTGTTGAAGGTGGAACATTTACAATGGGACGAGTACAAGATGATGTTATGCATGATTGGAATAATACTCCAAATCAACAACACGTGCAATCTTTTTACATGGATGAAACAGAGGTAACTAACAAAATGTACCTTGAATATTTAGACTGGATTAAAAGAACTTACCCGCCAGAAGAAGAAAATTTTAGAGCAATCTATAATGGTGTTTTACCAGATACTTTAGTTTGGAGAAACCGTTTAGGTTACAACGAAGTAATGACAGAAAACTATTTACGTCACCCTGGATATGGAGAATATCCTGTGGTTGGAGTTAGTTGGATGCAAGCTGTAGAATTTGCAAATTGGAGAACAGATCGTGTAAACGAAATGTACTTACAAAAAGATGGTTACCTAAAACAAGGTAGTAATTTAGAAGCAACAGCAGATGCAAACTTTAGTACTGATACTTACATTAACGCACCAACACAAACATTTGGTGGTAATGAAGACATTATAAAAGGTGGAAAAATGAAACCACAAACTAATGCTGCAGGAGACGAAATTAACGTTTTTGCAACAAGAGAAACTGGTTTAATTTCGCCAAAATACAGACTACCAACAGAAGCTGAATGGGAATATGCAGCTTTAGGTTTATCTGAAATTAGAAGTTATAACGTTTATAGAGGACGTAAAAAATATCCATGGGATGGTCAATACACTAGATCTGGAAAACGTAAAATTAAAGGTGACCAACTAGCCAACTTCAAACAAGGAAAAGGAGATTACGGTGGTATTGCTGGATGGTCAGATGATGGTGCAGATATCACACAAGTTGTTAAATATTACGATCCAAACGATTATGGTCTTTATGATATGGCTGGTAACGTTGCAGAATGGGTTGCTGATGTTTACAGACCAATAGTTGATGATGAGTTTAACGACTTTAATTACTATAGAGGAAACGTGTATACTAAAAATGCAATAAATGATGACGGAACTGTAAAAATTGTAACTACAGACGAAATTGTTTTTGATACATTACCTAACGGAAAAGTAATACCAAGAGATTTACCAGGGTCTATCGCAACACAACCGGTTGATGAAGAAGAAACTTATTTAAGAACTAACTTTGATAGAAGTGATAACCGTAACTTTAGAGATGGTGATACACAATCTTCTCGTTATTATGCTGATAGATTTGGTGATGATGAAGGTGATGGTTCTGAGGATGCAAATACACGTAAAATGTATAACGCACCAAAGCACAATATTGAAATGGATTCTTCTGGAAACATGATAAGAGAATATGATAAATCTAATAAACGTACATCGTTAATTAATGACGAAGTAAGAGTTTACAAAGGTGGATCTTGGAAAGATAGAGAATACTGGTTAGACCCAGCACAAAGACGCTATTACCCACAAAATATGGCAACAGACTATATTGGTTTTAGATGTGCAATGTCTAGAGTAGGATCTAAATCTAAAAATCAAAAGAAATCAAAAAACTAAACTAATTTAATTAGTTATTATATTTAAAAGTCCTAACAATTGTTAGGACTTTTTTTATACTTTTATTTTATGAAAATAGACGACTTACACCAACTTTTTCTAAACTGCAGTGCAGTAAGCACAGACACCAGAAAAGTTAATAATAACAATATGTTTTTTGCTTTAAGTGGCGAAAATTTTAATGGTAATAAATTTGCTCAAGACGCTTTAGATAAAGGAGCAAAATATGCGATTATAGACGATCCAGATTTCAAAGCATCAGATAACACCATTTTAGTAGAAAACAGTCTTAAAACGCTTCAAGAATTAGCGACATACCACAGGACTTACTTAGGAACCAAAATTATATCCTTAACAGGAAGTAATGGAAAAACAACAACAAAAGAATTAATAAACACAGTATTATCCAAAAAGTATAACACTACAGCAACCATAGGTAACTTAAACAACCATATTGGCGTACCTCTAACCATTTTGTCAATGACAAAGGATACAGAAATTGGGATTGTAGAAATGGGTGCTAACCACAAAAAAGAAATTGCTTTTTTATGCGATATCGCAAAACCTGACTTTGGCTATATTACTAACTTTGGGAAAGCGCACCTTGAAGGATTTGGAGGCGTTGAAGGCGTTATTGAAGGTAAAAGCGAGCTGTATCACTATTTGACTCAAAATGACAAGCACGTCTTTTTAAATGCAGACGACAGTATTCAAAGAGAAAAGCTAAATACTTATGTTAAAAAGTTCGGTTTTAGCCAAACCAATCCAGAATATTTTAAAATAGAATTTCTAGATGCCAATCCATTTGTATCTTATAAATCAGAAGCTATTACAATACAATCTAATTTAATTGGTGCTTATAATTTTACAAACCTTTGCGCCGCAACTATAATTGGTAAATACTTTAATATTGACTTATTAGATATTAAAGATGCTATTGAAAGGTATACACCAAACAATAACCGTTCTCAGATTATTAAAAGAGATAACACAACCATAATAATGGATGCTTATAATGCTAATCCTTCAAGTATGGAAGTTGCCTTACAAAACCTAAGCAAACAAGATGCAGAAAACAAAACTGCTATTTTAGGAGATATGTTTGAACTAGGCACATCTGCTAAGTCAGAACATCAAAACATTGCAGATTTAGCAACAAGCTTAGCTATTGACACTATAATTTTAGTAGGAGAAAATTTTTATAAAGCAGAAATTAAAAGTCCACTAGTAAAACAATATAAAACTTTTGAAAGCTTTAAAGACAATTACACACCCATCATAGATAGCTATGTATTAATAAAAGGCTCTAGAGGAATGGCGCTAGAGCGTGTTCTAGAACTGATATAAATAAAAAAATCCGAAACAAATGTTTCGGATTTTTTTTGTGGGCGACAAGGGATTCGAACCCCTGACCCCTTGGGTGTAAACCAAGTGCTCTGAACCAACTGAGCTAGTCGCCCTAATAATAGGTCTGCAAATATATATTAGTTTAAGTTTAAATCAAAATTTAAACGCTTAAATAATATAGAGTAATAAAAAATCCAAAACATTTGTTTCGGATTTTTTAGTGGGCGACAAGGGATTCGAACCCCTGACCCCTTGGGTGTAAACCAAGTGCTCTGAACCAACTGAGCTAGTCGCCCTAATTATTAGGTGTGCAAATATACATTAGTTTTTGACATCTCAAAACCTTTTATTCAAAAAAAAACACATTTTCTATGAATTAAAAATTAACTCATTAATATATAGTCATTAACAAAACAATAAATTTAAAATAAATTGATATTTTTGATTTTAAATACGCCCCAAATTTGAATTACATATCATTAATAGATGAATTAGGTATAGATATTGACACAATAACTACGCTTGACGACACCAAAATTATAAGACTAAAAAAGCAACTAAAGGCAAAAGCGGTCTTAGACAACAAAAGTAATTTAGGAGAATTAGCGTCTATTATCGATCAACTAAAAGATGAGACGACTAGAAAGCACCATATTTTTATAGAAAAACACAAATGGCTTAAACAAGTTATTACTGGAGATTACAGCAATATTCCACAAAACTCAATTTCTATACATCACGAATCGATAGCTGATACAGAAAGTCTAAAATATTTTTTATCACCTTACTTAAAAGAACATGTCAAACCGTTTTTATCGGAAACGCTAACCAAAGGAAAGTATATTTTATTACTCAATTTTGTAAAAAGCAACATTCTATTCACGGAAGAAATTGAACAACTTATTATTAGTCTTTTTAGTTCTAAACTAAATTATGCTAAAGTATATATAGAATCTGGTAAACTTAAAGAGAAGCATTACCCTGTCGGTTTTATAACAAATAGAAATTTTGTAAAATGTCTAAGTCAATATCCAAACTCTTTTGATGACGAGGTTAATGAGTTAAACTCAGTTATTATTGACACTTACAATTCTAAACGAAAACAAGTAACCGACGATAGTTTTATTTTTGCTGCTAAAACAATGGTTGCTTTTGGCGAGTTGGATATCTCTAACTATATGCTTAAAGACATCCTTACCACTAATGCTGCAATAGCAAGTCCATACGCACATAATAGTGCTAGAAAGACCTCCAAGTCTAAATCTGGTACAGGTGTTGGAATCTGGAGTGTCATTGTATTTTTAATTTTAATAGTTAGAATTGGAGTTAAAGTGTTTAATAGCGATAATAGTTCTACTAATTATTATGACCAATATGAAAGGATAAGTGTACCTAATACCAATTATCAAAAAGAAAACATATTAGAAAGAATAAAAGAAATACAAAAAAAACGCGAAGCCGAAGAAAATCAAACAGTATATAATACAGAACAAGAAATAGAAGAAACAATACTAGAAACAACAGAAAACAATACAATAACAGAAGACAAAACGCCTAAAACCGTTACGTTACCAGATTATAACAGTAAGCATAAATCTAAAGATCACGTGCGGTTTATTTACAGCTTAAAGCTGAAAACTAACCGTAAAACAAAAACCGAATCCTCTATTAAGGCAACACCTTTAAATCCCTTTACAAATCCCTATCCAAAAACCTTTAACACGCTACACTCTTATAAAAACAATACAATCAGCACTTACAGTCTTGTTAAGAATAACAGTCGAAAAGATTTAATTGTATTTAGATTAACTAATGGTATTGATCAATCTATTATAATTCCAAAAAGAGAATGGCGCTATTTAAATATTACAAAAGGTGATTCTATATTATTTTACACAGGACATCAATTTGTTGCGGACCGCTTCTCTCATTTTAAAGAAAGCGCAGAACTATCTAGATTATACAAAATCGAAACATTAAGCAATAACAGCGAAATCAACATCCTACCACAAACAATAAAAGTTAATTTTAATAAAGATTTTAAAACTAAAGTAACAACAATAGATAGCACGCTAACCGATAATATCAAAACTGACAAAATAAATTTAGAACCCTTAAGCATTGATAACATCTATGCTAGATGGTACAGAAACAAATACAATTAATTATTAACGCAATCCTGTTTTACTATCGTCCTTAAACTGCTTTTGCTTGTCTTTTTCTCTATCTGGCAATAAAGCAAACAAGACGTACACCACGTGTTTTAACGACTTATAGTCTTGACGTTCCAGAGCATCGTCTCCTTGTTTAATAAGTTTTTGAGCCTTTTTTGTGTCTGTAAATTCAGAATTATATCTAATTCCGAAGAAATAACCAATAAAATTTTCGTCACTAGACTGCACAATAGCATTATGCAATACATCTAGTTCCTTAATTTTTGCTCTAATTAAATATTTATCTCCTGAGTTAATAACTTCCTTTTCATTTGCTATTACTTTAAGATACTTAGGTCGATATTTTTCGTTTTCTTCTTTATTAACTTGCCACTCTAAACCTTCTTTAGAATTGTTATACTCTTCAATCTCTAAAGCAATAACTTTGTTTCTTGTTAGGGTATCAAAAGTCTGAATCAACTTTCGTTTTTTATCATCTAATTGGTATTTCTGATCAGATACATCGTCCTCATCAAGCAATGTGGTTTCAATTTGTATTTCAATTAATCCAACACGTAACTGTTCTAATTTACTAGAATATTCAAAATTCTCATCTTCAACTTGCTCTGTTATCAAATGCTCTACATCAGACAAAACAGCGTTAATTTCCATATTAATTTTACTAATACTTATCGCACGCTCAGACTCGCTAAAAACATTTTTAAATTCTTGATCACAAGACTGCAAATAGACATTTATTTTTAAATCTCTAGACTCTGTAATTTCTAATTCAATTTCAATATCGGTCCCTTTAATCAAATCATCTTCCAAATCTTTTCCAGAAAACTCAATATAACCAATACTTAAACCTGAACTAGGCAACCCTTTAGACAGACCTTCTACTATATTAATAATTAGATTAGATTCTGATCCTTTTAGAATTGATTTAGATGCTGTTTTATATATTTTTTTCTTTAAAGGTAAAATACTTCCTTTTCTAAAAATTTGTTCTAATCGTGTTGTTGACGCATCAATATCATCAATTTCCATACAAATATCTATAGGTAATGGTTGTCCTAAAACATTATAACTACCTTGATTAATAGCAACTGTATTTATTGTTTTTAAAGCATTTAAATCTTTATCTAAAACCTGAATCTTAAACCTATTTAATTGTCCTTTTAAGAGCGGTACAAACTCAGAAAACCCATTATTCAATACTGTTTTTATACCAGAATCATAACCACCATCATTTCGTGTAATTCGATAATTTATAGCTGCCCCTTCTACTTTACAAGTAATTAACTCTTCTAAATCTCTTGTATTCTGTTCATAGAAAATCTGAGTATCAACAGTACTAACCTCCTCTTTTTGTATCGTTTCTTCAGCAACGATACTTGTAGGCTTTGAACCTGCAAAATAAGCAGCGCCATCTACTACTGCTGACGTCGGATCAATACTGGAGTCTACTAAAATCCCTGTTTCCTCTTTAATTCTTTGTTTTATTAAAGGTACGTACGTGCTCCCTCCTATTAAAATCAAACGTTCAATTTGCGAGTTGATTAATTGATTTTGAGAGATTACCTTTTTAATAAATGTAATAGTCTGTTCTACTTTAGGCGCTATAACAGCTTCAAACTGACTCCTAGTAATAACAATTTGATCGTATAAGTTAAAATCGTTTATATCTATATCCAATTCGATTTCTGTTTCAGGATATACAGATAATTCCTTTTTTGCCTCTTCTGCTTTCTTTAGTAACTCAAAATACAAGCCTTTATATTTACTTGCTTTTGATTTTATGTCTTTCCAAAGGTTAGCAATATTGGCTTTTGCTTCAATCTGAGGAACAATAATTTGTTCTACTATTAAATTATCAAAATCAGCTCCTCCTAAAAAGTTATCGCCTTCATTATCTATAATTTTTAACTCTCTATCATTAACCTCTACTAAAGCTACATCAAAAGTTCCGCCACCAAAATCGTATACAATCCAATGTTTTGAGGACTCGATATCTAAATTAGATTGATTAGCAAAAGCCAAACAAGCCGCTATAGGTTCTTGCAATAAGACTACCTCTTTAAAGCCGGCTAAATACCCTGCTTTTTTTGTTGCATTAGATTGAATAGTATCAAAAGACGCTGGAATTGTAATGACTGCAGCGTTTAATTGATCACCATCAGACACAAAGTTTTTAAGTTCTTTCAAAATCAAAGACGACAATTCTATTGGAGACACCTCTTTATCTATAGAAGGAATAAAATAGGTTTCTTGCGTTCCCATTTTACGTTTAAAAAGCATACACACATTCTCTGCATCCTTTTCCAGGTAATCCAAAGCTTTATCTCCAATAATGGTCCTATTGCCTCTAAAAGCGACACAAGAAGGTAGCGTTTGTTTTAAACCTAATGGGTTATTGTATATTTTAACTGCACCACTGTTGTAATTAGCAATCAAACTATTAGTGGTCCCTAAATCTATTGCAATATTAATGGTCTTCATGGAGGCTTATTCTACTATTATAATTCCTTTTTGCACTAAAGTATTTTCATCATTTATCTTTTGATAAACAATAGGTTTTAGCACTTTTACAATTTTCATCTGTTCGTTAAAATCGCCAGTAATATTAGCTTCGACATCAGTCATTTCATTACGATACGTCTGACCTAAAGGATTTATAATATGATAACCTAAAGCTTCAAACTCGTGATTAATTCTATCAATATTTCTATTAAAAAGGGTCAAATTATCTTTGTTACTTTTTAGTTGAATAGAAAACACTTGATTGATAATTTCTAACATTTTATAGTGAATTAAATGAAAGTGTAAGATACAATTAATTGGAAATTAAACCACCTCGGCAACCACAAAAGTACTACCTCCAATATAAATTACATCTTCATCCGAAGCTGCTTTTAAAGCTTCTTTATAAGCTATATCAACTGAAGCAAAAGCATTACCATAAAATCCTTTAGAAACAAAGATGTCCCTTAAAAAGTGTTGGTCCAAACCTCTTGGCACATCTGGTTTGCAGAAGTAATATGTTGCCCCTTTTGGTAATAAAGGCAGTATTGATGACACATCTTTATCATTAACGACACCAAATACTATATGGAGTTTATTATACTGTTCTTGTAGTAATTGTTGCGTGGCTAAAGTTAAGCCCTCTTTATTATGTGCAGTGTCACATATAACTTTAGGACTAGCATTTAAGATCTGCCAACGCCCTTTTAAGCCCGTGTTTTTAACTGAATTTAGTAATCCTGTTTCGATATTATTATCAGAAACCACAAATCCTTTTAACCTCAATTGTTGGATCGTTACTAAAACACCTTTAATATTCTTAGTTTGATAACTGCCTTTTAAATCTGTTACAAAAGCTTCGTTATTAGCTTGATCTGCAAAATGTATTGGACTATTATTCTTTTCAGCGAAAGCGGTAAAAACAGCTTGAGTTTCTGTTTGCGTTTCACTAATCACAACCGGAATATTAGGTTTGATTATCCCAGCTTTTTCTGAAGCTATTAAACCTAAAGTATTGCCCAAAAATTGAACATGGTCTAAACCTATATTAGTAATTAAAGACACTTCTGGAGTAATAATATTTGTAGAATCTAATCGACCTCCTAGACCAACTTCGATTACTGCAATATCTACTTTTTGTTTAGCAAAATAATCAAAAGCCAAACCAACAGTCATCTCAAAAAACGATAGATTATTAGCTTCTAGAAAGGCTTTATTTTGTTTTATAAAACCAATAACAAAAGCTTTACTTACTTCTTTACCATTGATTTTAACACGCTCTCTAAAGTCCTTTAAATGCGGAGAAGTGTATAATCCAACTTTATAACCAGCTTCCTGTAAAATAGAAGCTAGCATATGACTGCTAGATCCTTTTCCATTAGTCCCTGCTACATGTATAGATTTAAATTTGTCTTGTGGGTTTTTAAGATGCTTAGCTAAATTTAAAGTATTAGTTAAGTCTTTTTTAAATGCGGTCTGACCTTGTTTTTGATACATTGGAAGTTGAGAAAACATCCAATTTACAGTGTCTTGGTAAGTCATTAATTAGACTTGAAATTTATGCTAACATAACCTGTTTGAGTAATTATAGCTTTAGAATCTGCATTAAACTTGAAAGACATTGCGGTTTTTTCAGCAGCTTCAAATAAACAACCATCACCTGTAGTTCCTTGTTGTCCGGCTTTTGCACTTACGACCTCCCCTGACCGGTTTACTTTAATTTCTACAACTACTAAACCATATTCATTATTACAATCAGGTTTAAAAGACTTGTTACCAAGCACACCTCTTCCGTTTAATCCATAACCAATACCATCTCCTGTTCCCTTTCCAGTACCATTGCCATTACCGTCTCCAAATCGGCTTGGCCCATAGGCGTTACCAGTACCTGACCCATTTCCAGGTCCATCATTATTGGACTCGGATGCACTTTCAGAATTACTAATACCGTTAATTAACGCGTCATTAGCTTTTCTAATATCATCTTGTCTCTTTTTTTCTGCTGCTTCTGCTGCCGCTTTTGCAGCCTTAGCTGCTTTTTCTTGTGCTAATTTATCAGCCTTAGCTTTTTCCTTAGCATCATTTTCTTTTTTAGCTTGCTCCTGCTGTTTTTTAATTAAAACAGCCTCTTCATCCTCTTGTGTTAACACATTTTCTTGAGATGTTGGCGTCGCAGCTGCTTGTTGCTGTTCTTCTACTTGAGGTTCAGCTTCTTCTGGTTTAGTTTCAGTAGGTGCTGCTGCTTGCGCTGGCGCACCACCTCCACCTCCAGAAGAACCTCCAAAGTTAATAGCCACACCGTATTCTTCCGGTGGGTCCATATAATTTTGACCAACCACAAATAGTAGCAATACCAATATCAACATTATTAATGCTGTAATTTTTGCTGAATTCTGTTCGTGTTTGGTTTTTAAATATTTCATCTTATTGTGCTTTTACTGCCAATGTAGATTTAATCTTATTTCTGTTTGCAATATCCATTATAAAAACAACATGTTGCATTTCTACACTTTCGTCAGATCTTATAGTAATTGTTGGCGACTCCACGTTACCAACCTTTGCTAAAACTTCTGCTTCCAATTGCTCTTTAGACACTTGCTTCATATCTACATAGTACTTGACATTTTTGTCTACACTTACAGATACATTTTTTGTCTGTGTTGTTTTACTAGTCGATTTAGGTAATAATAAATCAATAGCTTCCGCAGACACTAACGTTGATGCAATCATAAAAAAGATAAGCAGCAGAAACACGATGTCCGTCATAGACGACATGTTAAATTCTGGTGTTACTTTATTTCTTCCTCTTAATCGCATATTAGCTAGGTTCGTTTAATAAATCTAAAAATTCAAGTGAGTTTGCTTCCATTTGATACACAACCTTATCAGTCTTAACAACTAAATGGTTGTATGCTATGTAGGCTACAATACCAACGATTAAACCACCAACGGTAGTTGTCATTGCTGTATATAATCCGTCTGCTAACGTTTTAATATCAATTGATCCTCCAGAATTTGCAATTTCAAAGATTGATAAAATCATACCAATTACAGTTCCAAGGAAACCAATCATTGGTGCTGCCCCAGATATAGTTGCTAATACACTAACATTTTTTTCTAAACTATAAATTTCTAAACGTCCAGCATTTTCAATAGCGGTATTAATATCATCCAATGGTTTTCCAATTCTAGAAACCCCTTTGCTTATTAATCTTGATACTGGAGAATCTACAGAAGTACATAAATTTTGAGCCGATTCTATTTTACCATTAGAAACAAAATCTTTTATTTGATTCATAAAATTAGCATCAACTTTAGAGGCTTCCTTTATAGCAAACAAGCGCTCAAAATAAATATAAATCGCCATGATTAATAATACAAAAAGAAGTGCAATAATAATTATTCCCGCAGTTCCTCCCGTAGTAACAAGCTCTATTATTGACAATGTTTTTTCAACCGGTTCTCCCTCTAATAATGGATCTACCCCTTGAGCAGTCTCTTGAATTAATGTGCTGATCATATTATAATTTTAGATATGTCTATAACGTTAAATATTTGTGTTGAGTATATATTAAAATAAAGTTCTTGTCCAGAAGAATACTAAAGTACCTGCTAAAAAGCCTGCTAAAGCTAACCAAGAGATTTTTTTGAAATACCAGAAAAAATCAATTTTCTCCATTCCCATTGCAACAACACCTGCTGCAGACCCAATGATTAACATACTTCCTCCTGTACCAGCAGAATATGCTATAAAGTGCCAAAGCTCGTTATCTAAAGGTTCAGAAAACATCCCTAAACTTGCTGCTACTAATGGTACATTATCAATTACTGCAGATCCAATACCTAGTAAAATAATTACTAAATCAGATACACCTTCATGATGTAATTCTGTACCTAACATTGGTGTGCTTTCTTGTAATGTCGATGCAAATCCAAATAAAATACCTAAAGATTCTAAAGCTGCAACAGCCATTAAAATACCTAAGAAAAACAAGATACTTGGCAACTCAATCTTCGATAACGAAGCATGTACTGGACTGTGGTGCGCGTGTGCATCACTTTCTTCTGAGTCATGGTTAGATAAACTAAATTTAGCAGAACTATAAATTTCAGCAAAAATAGCAACTACACCCAACGCTAACATCATACCAACATAAGGAGGTAAATGTGTTATTGTTTTAAATATTGGAACAAATACAATTGCACCTAACCCTAAATATAACATTGTAGCACTAAATCTACTTTTTGGTTTTTCTTCAACAGCTTCCTCAGATTCTAAATTACCTTTAAATGCAGGTAAGAAAGACGCGATAAAAGTAGGAACCAACATACATATTAATGATGGTAATAATAAGTACCCCATTAAATGACCTGTCGTTACTTTTTTACCAATCCAAAGCATTGTTGTTGTTACATCTCCAATTGGAGACCAAGCACCACCTGCATTGGCAGCAATAATAATTAAACCTGCAAACCAGATACGTACATTTCTATCCTTTACAATTTTTTGTAAGATAGAAATCAAAACAATCGTTGCTGTTAAGTTATCAATAATAGCAGAAAGTATAAACGCTAAGAAAGCAAAAATCCATAAAATTTTAGATTTCTTCTTAGTTTTAATAAAGCTTTTTATAGTTGAAAAACCATCAAAATAATCAATGATCTCAACAATAGTCATCGCTCCTAAAAGAAAGACTAAAATCTCAGATGTCTTTCCTAAATGGTGTAATAAGGTTTCCTCCATTAAGTGCATTTTGCTCTCATGTTCTAAACCTGCATAACCTTCTACTAATCCATGATTAGCAGAGTCAAACCACTGTGTAAAAGAGTCTAATCCTAATGATATTAATGCCCAACTTATAGCCATCATGACTAAAGCAGGTATTAATTTATCAATTTTTATATTATGCTCTAATGTTATAGCTAAGTAACCTATAACGAATACTAAAATAATTACTGTTTCCATATTATATTAATTGTTTTAATGCTATTTCAAAAGCTGTTTTACTTATCTCTTTTTTAGAATCACTTTTTGCGTGTACATTTTCAATTGCCTTTCTAATAATATCTGACGTATCATTAAAAATAGCTTCATCAGTCATTTGCACTTTACGTTCCATAAAGTAAGCAAATACACGCGCCATACCACAGTTTGAAATAAAATCTGGTATTAAACTAACACGTTCATCTGTCTGTTCCATAATTGATCCAAAGAAAATTTCTTTATCCGCAAACGGTACATTTGCACCACAAGAAACAACCTCTAAACCAGTGTTAATCATTTGATCAATTTGATCTTGTGTAATTAATCTTGATGCTGCACAAGGCGCAAAAATTTCAGTCTCCAAAGACCAAATACGATCATTCATTTCTGCAAAAGGAATCATATTAGCAGTTGCTAATGTATTTCCGTTTTTAGTTAAGAAAAAGTCTTTTATTTCTTCAAAAGAAAAACCGTTTTCATTTATAACTCCTCCAGAAATATCAATAATACCAACTACTTTAGCACCCATTTGTGCTAAATAATATGCTGCTGCAGATCCAACATTTCCAAAACCTTGAACAACTGCACGCTTACCTTTTACACTTCCTCCGTAAATATCATAATAATGTCTTACAGCTTCGGCAACACCATAACCTGTAATCATGTCTGCTACAGTATATTTTTTTGCTACATCTGGAGAAAAATTAGTGTTTTCTAAAACCTTTATTACTCCTTGACGTAATTGTCCTATACGGTTAATTTTATCTGCTTCCGTTGGCTTAAAATGACCATTAAAAACACCTTCTTGCGGGTGCCATACTCCAGAATCTTCGGTAATTGGAATTACTTCGTGTATTTCATCTACATTTAAGTCTCCACCTGTACCGTAATAGCTTTTTAATAAAGGAGATACTGCCTTGTACCAACGTTCTAAAACCCCACGTTTTCTTGGATCTTTAGGGTCAAAGTTAATACCTGATTTTGCACCACCAATAGCTGGTCCTGATACTGTAAATTTAACCTCCATTGTTTTAGCTAAAGACAAAACTTCGTTCATGTCTAAACCTTTTCTCATTCGGGTTCCTCCACCTGCTGCTCCTCCTCTTAAAGAGTTTATTACTGTCCAACCCTCTGCTTCTGTTTCAGCGTCTTTCCAGTTAAATATAATTTCAGGTTCTTTATTTTCGTAAATTTTTAATAAGTCTTTCATTCTTGATTTTTGATTTCAACTTTAATATTATTCTCTCCGGATTAACAGTTAAAGTAGCTAAAGTTGATTCATCTTATGAAGTATTAAGTTAATTAGTGGAACAAATATAAAAAAACAAAAAATGGCTTTTAATAGTAAAGTCATTTTTATTATAATAAATTATTGTTAACAATTATTAAATAGTGTTTTACTACAATAATTGTTAATTCTAGCAACCTATTTTAGGCAGGAAAATAGATCATCCCTGAGGAATGGTCTTTAGTTGCACCTGTTACCGATTTTAAACAGTTTACCTCTCCTCTCAACTTCAAAACACCCAAAAAGCCAAAAATTAGCGCTTCTTTAAACTCGATAATTTTAGTTGAAGGAATTACTAATTGATTTGAAGTTAATTTTTGGATTTCTTCTATTAAAAATAAATTAAAAGCACCGCCTCCTGTTATTAAAACCGAAGCATTATTGGTTGCGTTTATAATTTGAGTAATCTGAAAAGCAATATGCTTGACGTATGTGTGTAAAATATCTTCGGTATTTAAATTATAACTGTTAATCAAAGGAAACACTTCCTTCTCAACCCACTCTAGACCTAAAGATTTTGGAGGTTGCTGATTATAAAAAGCCAACTGGTTTAAGGACTCAAATAATTCTAAATTAAAATTACCTTTCTTTGCTATTGTACCTTCATCGTCATAATTAAAGCCTAAGCTTTCTACATATTTATTTAAAACAATATTGACAGGACAAATATCAAATGCAATTCTTTTTGAATTAATTTCAGAAGAAATATTAGCAAATCCTCCTAAATTAATACACCAATCATAGTCCGAAAACAATAAGCGATCTCCAATAGGTACTAACGGTGCACCTTGTCCACCTAAAGCAACATCCTCCACTCTAAAATCACAAACCAATGTTTGATTTATTAATGAAGCTAATTTTGGTAGATTTCCTATTTGCTTAGTAATACCTTGATCAGGTTGGTGTAATGCAGTGTGCCCATGAGAACATACAGCATCAATATTTTCAATCTTATTCTTACTAATAAATTGATTTATAACTGTAGACAAATACATTGTATAATCTTCATCTAAAGTAATTAACTCGGAAGCAGTTAATAGGGTTAAATTCTTTAGTATTTTAAACCATTTATCAGAATATGATATAGTTTCTGCAACAACAATTTTAAAGCTCCAATCAGCATCTTTACTAAATGTAATATATGCCAAATCAATACCGTCTAAGGACGTGCCAGACATAACTCCAATCACATTATAACTATGGTTTATCATATCAGGTAAAAATAACTATAACGATTGAAAATATGCTAATAAAAACTTATCTTTGTATCCAAATTTTATTAAATCAACAATCTTACATAAATTATGGATTTTAGCCTTACTGAAGAGCATATAATGATTCGCGATGCCGCTCGCGATTTTGCACAAACAGAATTATTACCCGGTGTTATCGAACGTGATAATGCACAAACATTTCCTGATGAGTTAGTAAAAAAAATGGGAGCGCTCGGTTTTATGGGAATTATGGTAGACCCAAAATATGGAGGAAGTGGTATGGATGCGATTTCTTACGTATTAATTATGGAAGAATTATCTAAAATTGATGCTTCAGCTTCTGTAATGGTTTCTGTAAACAACTCTTTAGTATGTTATGGGCTTGAAACTTATGGAACAGAAGAGCAAAAACAAAAATACTTAACTAAACTTGCTTCGGGAGAATCTATTGGTGCTTTTTGTTTAAGCGAACCTGAAGCTGGTAGTGATGCAACATCACAAAAAACAACAGCTATAGATAAAGGTGACCATTATGTTATTAATGGTACAAAAAACTGGATTACTAATGGTGGTCGTAGTGATGTATATTTAGTTATAGCACAAACAGACAGAGATAAAGCACATAAAGGTATTAATGCTTTTATAGTAGAAAAAGGAACACCAGGATTTGATATAGGTCCTAAAGAAGATAAATTAGGGATTAGAGGTAGTGATACACACACGCTACAATTTAATGACGTTAAAGTACCAAAAGAAAATAGAATTGGTGAAGATGGATTTGGTTTTAAATTTGCAATGAAAACTTTATCTGGTGGACGTATTGGTATTGCTGCGCAAGCTTTAGGTATTGCTGCAGGTGCTTATGAGTTAGCTTTAAAATATAGTAAAGAACGTAAGGCATTTGGTACAGAAATTTGCAATCATCAAGCAATTGCGTTTAAACTAGCTGATATGTATACAGAGATTGAAGCTGCAAGAATGTTAGTAATGAAAGCTGCTTGGGATAAAGATCAAGGAAACAATTACGATATGTCTAGTGCAATGGCTAAACTTTATGCTAGTAAAGTGGCAATGGAACAAACTGTTGAAGCTGTGCAAATACATGGTGGTAATGGTTTTGTAAAAGAATACCATGTAGAACGTATGATGCGTGATGCAAAAATCACACAGATATATGAAGGAACTTCAGAAATTCAAAAAATAGTAATTTCAAGAGGAGTTATTAAGGGATAATACCCTAATACATAAATATAAAAAAGGCTTTAAAATTAATTTTAAAGCCTTTTTTATTATTTAGAAATAGTATCTAAAACAAGTCTAATTTCTCCATAACTATACTTACTAGCTATTTTTGATTTCAAATCAGATAAGTTTTCAAAAGTCTGCTTAGGGATAATTTCTTTCAATTCTTTATAATGCTTTTCAGAGATTAGATCCGATATTTTTACTTCTCCTGATGGGATAAAACTTGCTAAATGCCCAAAAATAGTATTCACGTTTAAGTCTCGTTCAAAAGCTATTTGATCTATCGACTTACCTGCTTTAAAAATTTGTAAAGAGGTTTCTTTTGTATCTCCCTTTTTACGTTTTGGTTTGGCTTCCTCAAAAATCGCTTTACCAGTAGACATCTCAATGTCATTCTCCTCGCAATAATCTCTTATTATTTTTATAATCTCATCACCATATTTGGAAACACGTGTTTTACCAAATCCATTGACATTTAATAACTCTGTTTGGCTAGTTGGTAATGTTTCACACATTTCATACAATGACTTTTGTGTGAATATTTGAAAATGAACCAAATCTTCTCGTTCGGCAATTGTATTTCGTAACGCTCTTAATAGTTCAAATAATTCTACATTAGTGGTGCCATCTATAACTGTCTTCCTTGGAGTTTTTGGTTTTTCCTTTGTAAGAAACACAGATTTAGCGCGTAATTCTAAAAATAATTTAATTGAAAACCCTGAATTCAAATTAGTAAAATACAACTGTTTAACCCCTATTAACTCCTCTAAAGCATCCAATTGTTTATTAAAATCAGAATCCAATGTTTTATTATCAGTGGTGAAATTAAAGGTTTTATAAATTTCAATTATATTAGTATCCAGTTGCTTTTTGTAATACGCTAATGCTTTTACAAATCTTGCTTGTATTTCATCACTAGTTTCTGGAGTAGTTGATGCTTCCGAAATCTCTAATAACTGCGCTTTAAATCCATTAGCAACTTTTAACAAAGATGCGACACAATCTTTAATAGCTGTTAAAGGAGTTTCAATATTACCCTGAAGACTTCCTCTATTTTTATAATATATATCCAAAAGTCTATTAGTAGGATACAAAAATTGATAAAAATCAAAGATTTCAGAGATTAAACTTAATTGAAAATGCGTTTTAGATTGTTGAAGTATACTCTCGTCTGGTTGATTTTTCTCTGCTTCAAGATTAAAATTGATAACATTAGTATCACTTATAATTTGGCTAGAATTAATCTTACTTTTCAAAACTAAACCTTCCAAAGATTTACATCTACTTAAAGCGACATAAGTCTGGCCATGTGCAAATGCACCTTCAGAATCTATGATTGCCTTTTCAAAAGTAAGACCTTGGCTCTTATGGATTGTTATGGACCAAGCCAAGCGCAAAGGAATTTGAGTGAAGGATCCAATTTTGTTTTCAGAAATAGCCTTAGTATCCTTATCAACCGCATAGTTTATATTTTCCCAAACCTCTGGTTTAGTTATTATATTAAATTCGTCATCTGGACATTTAACAACAACTTCGTCTTTATCCAATAATATAACCTTACCAATTTTACCATTAAAATAACGTTTATCTGCAGAGCTATCATTTTTAACAAACATAACTTGTGATCCCACTTTAAGTAAAAGCGATTCCTTATTGGGAAAAGAAAACTCAGGAAATTTACCTTCTACTTTTGCCTTATATGTCTTTGACTTCCCTTTTAGCTTTTCAAGTTTAGTCTTGTTAGTGTATTCTGCCTTATTATTATGAGTGGTTAAAGAAATATATCCCTCATCTTCTTTATGCTCAAAATTGGGGTTATAGCGCTTATTTAATTCATCAGCCGAATTTTGAGAAAGAGTGTTTGTTCTAATTTGATTCAAAATATTTATAAACAAAGGATTGTCCTGTCTATAAATATGCTTTAACTCAACCGAAATTGGGTTACATTGCTGATAGGCCAGACTACTAAAAAAGAATGCATTATTATAAAAAGGTTTTAAAAGATGCCATTCATTGTCTTTTACAACAGGAGATAATTGTTGTAAATCACCAATCATTAATACTTGAACGCCTCCAAAAACCAAATTTTTATTTCTATAACGACGTAGTGTCTTATCAATACCATCAAGCACATCTGCTCTTACCATACTGATTTCGTCTATAATCAATAAGTCCATTGACTTAATAATATTGATTTTAGTTTTACCAAATTTCCTATTAAATCCACCACTAGAGTTTAAATCATCATTTGGCAATATGGGTCCGAATGGAAGTTGAAAGAATGAATGAATTGTAACCCCTTTTGCATTAATAGCAGCAACACCAGTTGGAGCGACTATAACTATCCTTTTTAGGGAATTCATTTTTAATTTATGAAGAAATGTAGTTTTACCTGTACCAGCTTTACCGGTTAGGAAAATATTTCTATTGGTATTATTGACAAAATTATTAGCTAAATCTAGTTCTTTATTCTCGCTCATTCTCTTATTTAATCATAATGTATCAAGATATATAAATACTATCTAAAACGAAAGTAAACTACACAAATATTAAACTTACACTCGTAAAGAATAATGACTCAGAATACGTTATGCTAAGCTAAATTTCAATAATTATTGAAAACATGATAGTTTATTATAAAGTAAAATCTATAAAACATTTATAAGAACCACATGTAGTCTTTGACATAATTTAAAAGTTTCCTAATTTAAATATAATATTCCGACCTAAAGATTAATCCCTTTATTAAACCATAATTTATAAATTATAACTGTGCTATAGTCATTTATTCAATTTGCCTATACCCTATTTACTTTAGACTTTTAGCTTTTCACTTTTACCTTCTGATATCTGCTTTTGCCTTCTTCTTTTAGCTTCTGCCTTTTGCCTTATTCTTTTAGCATTTG
>NZ_PJBW01000011.1:0-95096 GCF_002836085.1 Olleya sp. 1-3 | reverse complement strand
CTACTGCTATCGCTTTACCCGCAAATGTATTAACAACATTAGCAATCGGTACAGATGGAAATTCTCTAGATTATACAGATGAATTAGGTGTTGTAAATAATGTAGCACTTCCTGTAGGTTCTTCATTAACACAAGTGGTAACAGCTGGTAACGCTATTGCAACTCATGAAAGTACATCAGGCACCTCTACTGATATTTTAGAGACAGTTACAACATTTGTAGAAAACACAGACGGAACTGTAACGTACACCAACGAAAACAATGTAGCCACTACTGTTGGAATTATAGGACCACAAGGTCCTGCCGGAGCAGATGGTGAAACAGGCCCAGCTGGACCACCTGGCCTAAATGGAGCAAATGGTACTGACGGAGCGGATGGTGTCGACGGTGAATCACCTACTATCACGCTAGTAAAAGAAACAATTGGTATTGTTTTCGCTGCTGCACATACACAAGCTAATGGTACAAATTCATTTAATATTAACAGTAGTGTGACCAGAACTGCAACAGGAAGATATACCGTTGCTTTTACTACACCACATCCAAATGGAGCTAATTATGATATCGCTCTAGGGGTACAGGAAGATGATGTTAATCGTGACTCTAGATTAGCCTCTGTAGTAACAGGTACACAAACTGCAAATGGTTTTCAAGTAATGATTGCTACTGGAGACAACGGAACAACTGCAGATATATTGGTAGATGAAGTCTGGTATTTTAATACCTCAGCAACAAAAGAAGTTATAACAGATGTAATTGTTGCAAATGACGGAGGCTCAGGAGATACTGGATCGACAAATACTGCAACCCCGACAGGAACATTAACTACTAGTCTTGTATCTGATAATTTTCAAGATGGTAATAGCAACGCTCCTTTTGACCTTCAGATAAGAAATAATTCAGGTACGACCTTTACTAATGGATATCAAATATTATTAGACAATGTACCATATTCAAGCATCCCAAATTTAAACTTAGGAGATCACACTTTAACAATAAATGACAATGGAGACGGTACGTATGACTACTTATTTTCTTATACTAATTCTGTTGCAGCTTGGGCGAGTGTCCCTAACATCACTGGAGGTTTACCTGTACCAGCAGGAACAGGAAGCTCTTGTGGATGTGTAACATTTTACAGTAACTAAAAAACAATAAACATGAAATCATTTAAAATAATTTTTATAGTCACTTGTTGTTTTCTTATCCAAACAGCACGCGCTCAAACACCAACCGGTGCTGAAATGCTAGGATTAAATAACGTACCTACTTCTGAACTAAGTAATGTTACTGGACCAATAATTGGAAGTTTATTATTTAATCCTACAGATCAAAATGTGTACATGTATACAACTGCAGGATGGACAACCATTAACAACGCTAATGATTTAGATGGAGATACCACTAATGAATTAAATACAACTGTCGTTCTAAATGGAACAAATCTAGAAACTACAGATGCTGGAGGCACAATTACAACAAACTTAGCATCATTGACCTCTACAGTATCACCAGTAGTTACATCAGGAAACACCATTGCAACACATACTAGCGGTACGACAACTACAAACATAACAGAAAGTAATACGTCACTTGTTCAAAACGCTACTAGTGCAACCGGTGAAATAACTTACACTAATGAATCTGGAATTGCTAATACAGCACAAGTCATTGCTGCAGAAACTAACAACCAAATAGAGGTTGGTGCAAATGGAGGAGCCTATCTAGGACCTACAGTTTACACTGGTTCCTTTATTATTACCGCAACTGGTAACCAAGCTATAACAGGTTTACCATTTGAGCCATCTTCTATCACATTTGTAGCACACGCTAATGTAGAAACTTTAAACTTAGATTCTGATAATGGTGTAGGTAACAACAATACGGGGTTAGCAAACTCTTATGGAACTATGAATGGGTTTGCTCGTAATGATTCAGGGACAACAACTCAACAGGTTATCTATGTTGGTGGTAGTGGTAATTCTATTAATGACATTTCTAGATATGCCTCTAGCTCAAATTGTATTGGATTAAGATATGGAAATCAAAATGGTGACGCTTTAGGAAGAACTTTAGCAAGTCTTTCGTCCTTTGATACAACTGGATTTACAATTAATGTAAGCACTAAAGCTGATAACGTAGTTGTATTATACACTGCTTATAAATAATGTATGAATAAATTAATATATATACTATCCTTTCTGGTATTCCAAGTTAGTTTTGCACAAGATGCTTTTCATAATTTTGGTAATGTCCAAATACATGATCAAGGTGCTATGGGATTTCATCTTGATTTACAAAATGATGGAATGTTTAACCAAAATCTAGGTTTAGCCGGGTTTTATAACGACATAGGTTCAATAACTATTTTTGGAACAGAAATACCTAAATTTTTTGACATGGAAATTGCAGTAGATAACCACCTGTTTTTAGAGATTAATACTGAAATAACTAACGGTGTCGATTATTTGATCGGTGATGTTGTTACTCCTAGACTAACACCTTCAATCTCTTTAGACTATCTTAACAGTGCTATCTACACTCTTGAAGACGACCTTAGAAACGTAGACGGTTATGCATCCGCAACCAGCGATCAATCATTTGTTTTCCCTATTGGTCAAGACGATAAATTTAGACCGCTAATCACACCAGCCCAACCTAGTGTTGTAAGATTTAGTGCTGCCTATTTTAATGAAGACCCTAACTTCCCTTCTACTTTTACAAATACATTTGACACTTCTATTTCTGAAGGTATAATTAATCAAGTAAACACAGAAGAATTTTGGGATTTTGACGGAGTCGATCAAACTTATGTAACCTTAACTTGGGACCCAGATAGTCAGATTGACAATTTAGTTGATGATTTAATGAATTTAAGAGTTGTTGGTTGGAGTAAAACCGAAAACAAATGGTTAGATCTTGGAAACTCGTCAATAACAGGAGACTTAAGTACAGGTACAATCAGCTCAATTGAATTTATTCCTGCAGATTACGAAATAATAACTTTTGGAGCTTTAATAGGAAGCAGTGGTTTAACTATTTATAATGGAATTAGCCCAAATAACGATGGACTAAATGATGTTTTTGTTATTGAAGGTGTAGAGCTATTTAATAATACTTTAGAAATTTATAACCGTTGGGGAAGAATTGTATACGATGCCGAAAATTATGATAACACGTTTGGCGGTGTATCAAACAAAACAGTTGTTGGTACCCAAGGTGAAAAACTTCCTGTAGGAACTTATTTTTACGTATTAAAGTTGACAGAAGAAGACAAAGCATATTCTGGTTGGATATACATTACGTATTAAATCTTATAAGGTTTTATAAAAATGATACCCATAAATTTCAAATCCTTCGTTGTAATAAAACTTATGCGAAGGATAGTTTTGAACATAGGTATTTAATTCTGAGGTATTACAGCCCTTACTTTCTGCGTAAGCATACAGCCATTTAAAAAACTGTTTTCCCAAACCTTTTCCTTGGTACTCTGCTTCAATGTAAATATGGTCAATTTCCATACTTTTACCAGCATAATGTCTCGTCTGAAACCACATACCAGAAATACCAATTAACACATCGCCATCGTAAACACCTGCGCACTCATAATTTTGAGCAACCATTTCGGCAAAACGTTCTATTAAAATAGCGTCTGAGTTTTTATTATTAGTTAATTTCTGAATCAAAGGAATGATACAATTAATATTATCCTTTTCAATTAATTTAAAGCTGAAAGACATTGCAATTATTTTGTTCAAAATTAGTTAATTTTGAAACATCATTTTTATAATAAATATAGTTTTAACACTATGCACAATAATTTAAACCACATGCAAAATAAAGATATTGTCATCAAACCAATACTAGGCATTGACACTATTCCTGTTAGACATGCTGTTTTACGTCAAGGCAAACCTATTAATGCTTGTGTACTTCCTCAAGATGATTTAGATACCACCTTTCATTTTGGATTATATTACAAAAATCAATTAGTAGGTGTTTGTACATTAGTTACTGACCAATCGCCTTTATTTAGTGATGCCAATCAATACAGACTGCGTGCTATGGGTATTTTAGAACAACACCAAGGGTTACACTTTGGAAAACAACTTTTAACGCATGGTGTCGACTTTCTAAAAACAAAAAATATAGATCGCCTATGGTTTAATGCAAGGTTAGTTGCTCTAAACTTTTACAAAAACAACGGTTTTGAAACTATTGGCAACCAATTTGACATCCCCGATGTTGGCCCTCACTATACGATGCATAAATCATTAAAATGAAAAAAAATAACATCATAAAATATGTCCTTACCACCTGCTTTGTAATTGCTACACTAGCACAATACGCATTTAACCTACCCCCTATTTCGGATCAAGAATTAATAGGTCAAGGTAGCCCGCAACTATTTGGTAAAGATTACAAATTAAGAGCAGAAGCACATACTGCTTTTATAAATATGCAAACAGCTGCTTTAAAAGACGGTATAAGTATTGGCGCGGTATCAAGCTATAGAAGCTTTGCACATCAACAACGCATATGGGAACGTAAGTTTAAGAGCAATAAAGCAAAAGGATTATCCGATCTTGCTAATATTAAAAAAATAATAGAATACTCTACAATCCCAGGGACTTCTCGTCACCATTGGGGGACAGATATTGACATCTATCAAACAAACGTAAAGCAACCTAAAAACGTCTTGTTACCTAAAAATTTCCACGCTAATGGCCCATATTGTAAGCTTAAAGAATGGATGGATACAAACGCAGCAACATATGGTTTTTATCTAGTATACACGGATAATGCTAACCGTAAAGGTTTTAAATATGAACCTTGGCACTTTAGCTATAAAGCACTTTCGTCAGATTATTTAAACACTTACAGAACATTAAACATTTCTGAAATATTAAAAAAAGAAGCCTTGTCTGGAAGTGCTTCTTTTTCAGAATCATTTATAAATCAGTACATCAACCAAAATATTTTAGATATTAACCCAGAACTTTTGTAAATTGGAATATTAACAACTTTAATTAAAATGAGAGGAAATTTAAAAGGACGATTATTAATAGGTTTATGTATAGCTGCTTTTTTTGGCTTTAAATACTGCAGTCAGCAAGAAATAAACCCATATACAGGAAAAAAACAAGCCATATCAATGACTACCGATCAAGAAATCCAAATGGGTTTACAAAGTCGTGATCAAATGGCAGCGCAACATGGCGGTTTATATCCAAATGAGAATTACCAAGCACTAGTAGACAACGTAGGTAACAAACTTGTAAATAATAGTATTGCTAAAGAGACGCCATATAGATATGAGTTTCATTTATTAGCAGACCCAAATGCCATAAATGCTTTTGCATTGCCAGGAGGTCAAATTTTTATAACATACGCCTTATACTCTCAGTTAGAAAACGAGGATCAATTAGCAGGTGTTTTAGGACACGAAATAGGACATGTATTAGGAAAGCATAGTGCTGAGCGTATAGCTAACTCTGAGCTATGGCAAGGACTATCTACAGCGGGATCTGTAGGTGCAGATGCTGGTGGTTTTATACAACAGTACGGAATGACAAAATTATTGACTAATGGTCGTGATGACGAGTTAGAAAGTGATGATTTAGGAGTCAGATTTATGCTTCGTGCTGGATACAATCCTGAAGAAATGATTAAAGTTATGGAAATCTTAAAACGTGCGGCTGGACCAAACAGACAACCAGAAATGCAGAGTACGCATCCAGACCCAGATAACCGTATTGAACATATCAGAGAGTCTATTAAAAAGTACAGTATTAACTAAATCGTTATCGTAAACAAACCTAAAAGTCCTGCAATTGCAGGACTTTTGTTTTTATATTTGTGTAAACAAAATCTAATAAAATGAACAAAAAAGTAATATTAATGATTTTAGATGGTTGGGGAAAATCCCCTGACCCAAAAGTCTCTGCCATAGATAATGCTAACACACCTTTTATAGATAGTTTATACCACAATTATCCAAATGCACAGCTTCGCACAGATGGCTTACACGTTGGCTTACCAGAAGGTCAAATGGGTAATAGTGAAGTAGGACACATGAATCTTGGTGCGGGACGAATTGTCTATCAAGATTTGGCTAAAATCAACCTAGCTATTGATAATAATACACTTGCAAAAGAACACGTATTACAAGATGCTTTTAGCTATGCTAAAGCGAATAATAAAAATATTCATTTTTTAGGATTATTAAGTGATGGTGGCGTTCATTCTCACATTAATCACCTGAAAGGATTAATTGATGCTACTGAAGCTTCTGGTATAGAAAACGCTTATATCCATGCCTTTACAGATGGTCGTGATGTCGATCCAAAATCTGGAAAAGGTTTTGTTCAAGATATAGAAACTTTCACTAAAAATAAAAACACAAAATTAGCTAGTTTAACCGGACGTTACTATGCAATGGACCGTGATAATCGTTGGGAACGTATTAAATTAGCATACGATGCTTTAGTTAATGGTACAGGCGAATTATCTAATAATTTACCACAAAGTGTGCAAAACCATTATGATGCTGATATTACAGACGAATTTATAAAGCCAATCATAAAATCGAATGCTGAAGGGCTTCCGTTAACAACCATTAAAGAAGACGACGTTGTTATCTTTTTTAACTTCAGGACAGATCGTGGACGCGAATTAACAGATGCTTTATATCAAAATGATCATCACGAACAAAATATGCATAAATTGAATTTGTACTACGTGACAATGACAAATTATGGTGATGCTTTTACAGGAATTCATGTCGTGTTTGATAAAGATAATATTACAGAAACCTTAGGTGAGGTTTTAGAAAAAAACAATAAAACACAAATACGAATTGCCGAAACTGAAAAATATCCTCACGTAACATTTTTCTTTTCAGGTGGACAAGAAACACCTTTTAAAGGTGAAAGTCGCATCTTAAAAAATTCGCCTAAAGTTGCAACTTATGACTTAAAACCGGAAATGTCTGCGTTTGAATTAACGGATGCTTTAGTCCCAGAATTAGAAAAAGAAACTACGGATTTTGTTTGTTTAAATTTTGCGAACGGTGATATGGTAGGCCATACAGGATCAATGCCTGCAGCAATACAAGCTTGCGAAGTTGTTGATAAATGTGTAGAACAAGTCGTGACTACTGCTTTAGCACATGGTTATACAACACTATTAATTGCTGACCATGGTAATTGCGAAACAATGATTAACCCTGATGGATCTCCAAATACAGCACATACAACTAATCCAGTTCCACTTATTTTAATTGATAAAGAATTAAAAACAATTAAAGATGGTGTTTTAGGTGATATGGCTCCAACAATATTAAAATTAATGGGAGTAGAACAACCTAAAGCAATGACTTGTCATAGCTTAGTGTAACACTAATTAAATATCAAAAAACGTTCTATTGTAATCAATAGGACGTTTTTTTTGTTTCATAAATAAGATACTCAAACAAACAATTATAAATCTTTCAACTAGCTTAATGCCTCTTGCTTTTTATTTCTTTTAAAGTGAAATAAAATTCATTCACCAATTAAAATAAAACAAGAACAAATAACAACCCTATTTATAACACAACAATGTTTTATACGACCGTCCGTTCGAGTGCTTTTTGAGGCACGAAAAAAGTGTATCGAGAACTCCCTCCGTAATCACTATAATTTCTATTATATTTAATGTACACCTATAAAACAGCCCTTTAGTTTATCAATAATTATTGTATTTTTGAATTCAATTTTTATATAAAATGAAGCTTTCTAAAGGACTTATAATTGCAGTAGATTTTGACGGTACCATCGTAGAAGACGGGTATCCAGGCATTGGACAAGAACGTCTTTTTGCTTTCGAAACCTTAAAACGCCTGCAAGCTGACGGTCATCGCTTAATTTTATGGACCTATAGACATGGAAAAAAATTAGACGAAGCTGTAACTTACTGTCAAGATAATGGAATTACCTTCTATGCTGTAAACCAAAGTTTTCCTGAAGAAGACTTTAAAAACGATGTTAGCAGAAAAATCCACGCAGACCTATTTATAGACGACCGTAATATTGGTGGTATTTTAGGTTGGGGAGCTATCTATCAGATGTTAACTAATGACACTCCCCAACTACCAAAACCAAAGAAAAAAAGCTGGTTTAAGTTTTAATTACTAATATTTTATCAAATCAAAGTACTGCCTATCCACTAGTTCTCTATGATCTGGATGCGCAATATTAACTAATGCTTTTACACGCTCTTTAATTGTTTTCCCAAATAAATTAGCCACACCATATTCTGTTACTACATAATGCACGTGTGATCGTGTTGTAACCACGCCAGCTCCGGGTTTTAATGTTGGCACAATTCTGCTAATTCCTTTTCTAGTTACAGATGGTAATGCAATAATTGCTTTACCGCCTTCGCTTAAAGAAGCCCCTCTAATAAAATCCATTTGTCCTCCTACTCCAGAGTACATATGCGCACCAATACTATCGGCACAAACTTGACCTGTAACATCAACTTCTATGGCACTATTAATAGCAACCATTTTAGGGTTCTGTTTAATAATAGATACATCGTTTGTATAATTTGATGCTCTCATTTCAACAAAAGGATTATCATCTACATAATCATATAAACGTTGCGACCCCACTAAAAAAGTAGATAACGCGCGCCCTCTATTAATTGCTTTATAGTTTCCGTTTATTACATTTTTTAAAATTAAATCAATAACGCCATCAGAAAACATTTCGGTATGTAACCCTAAATCTTTATGATTTACTAATCTAGTTAGCACAGCATTTGGTATAGATCCAATCCCCATTTGTAGTGTACTTCTATCTTCAATTAAATTAGCAACATAATCACCAATAGTATTTTCAATAGCTGTAGGAGCTACCATATCATGACCCGGTAAAGGCTGATGACTTTCTACAAACGTATTAATCTCGGACACATGGATAATACCCGCACCATGGGTTCTTGGCATAAAAATATTAACCTGAGCAATTACCGTTGTTGCATTGTCAATTGCTGCTAAAGTAGCTTCAACAGAAACACCTAATGAGCAATACCCATGTTTATCGGGTACGGACACATGTATAAAAGCAACATCAATGTCAATAATATTACGTTTAAATAACACTGGTAATTCACTTAAAAAAACAGGCGTATAAGAGCCATTCCCTGCTCTTAAAGTATGTCTTACATTTTTACCTATAAAAAAGGAATTAACATGAAAACTATCCTTTAATTCCGGATTAGCATAAGGTGCTTCTCCTTCTGTATGTAAATGACAAACTTCAACATGACGTAACTCTTCATGTCTTTTAGTCATGGCTTGAATTAAAGATTGAGGCGCTGCTGCTGCTGCCTGAATATAAACACGATCATTAGATTTTATAACTTTTACAGCTTCATCTGCAGTAACTGGTGAAAACATAATTTTAATTTTTAGAGAACAAAAATAATACTAAGAAATACTTTAAAACCTGCTAAATGTCATGTCTTCAAAATTTAAAAAGCAGTTTATTTTAAGTATATTTGCACATATTTTTTTAACCATGATTATAGTAAAAACAAAAGAAGAAATAGAATTAATGCGCGAAGCAGCATTAGTTGTTTCTAAAACATTAGGTGAAGTTGCAAAAGCTGTAAAACCAGGTGTTACCACTTTACAATTAGATAAAATTGCCGAAGAACATATTAGAGATTTAGGTGCTGTACCAGGATTTTTAGGGTTGTATGACTTTCCTAACACCTTATGTATGAGCCCAAATTCTCAAGTTGTGCATGGAATACCAAATAATACTCCTTTAGAAAACGGAGACATTATATCAATTGACTGTGGTTCTATTTTAAATGGTTATTATGGTGATCATGCTTACACTTTTGCTGTAGGTGAGATTGATCCAGAAACAGAAAAATTACTTCAAGTCACTAAAGAATCTTTATACATGGGTATTAAAGAACTTAAAGTTGGTAATCGCGTTGGAGATGTTGGTTATGCGATACAAAAATATTGCGAAGATCATGGCTATGGCGTTGTACGCGAATTAGTAGGTCATGGTTTAGGTACTAAAATGCACGAAGATCCAGAAATGCCAAACTATGGTAAACGTGGTCGTGGTAAAAAGTTTATCGAAGGTATGGTTGTGGCTATTGAGCCTATGATTAACCTTGGAACGCAACGCATCAAACAACACAGAGATGGCTGGACAATTACGACTTTAGATGGTAAACCAAGTGCACATTTTGAGCATGACGTTGCTATTGTAGATGGTAAACCTGAGTTATTATCAACCTTTGCATATATCTATGATGCATTAGGTATTGTTAGCAATGAAGAAGATGAGTTTAGACAAAAGGCATTAGTATTATAAATTATAAAGATGTCCATTAGCCATTTAGAAGATCAACTTCAGCCATTAAGACAAGCATTAAATAAACACAAGTTATATTCTGTTTTAACAAACATTGAAGATGTAAAGCTATTTATGGAACAGCATGTTTTTGCTGTTTGGGATTTTATGTCGCTACTAAAAGCGCTTCAAAATAAATTAACAACGACAACATTACCATGGGTTCCTGTTGTAAATCCATCCACTGCTAGATTTATAAATGAAATAGTTTTAGGTGAAGAAAGTGATATCAATGAGTTAGGCGAAGCAAAAAGCCACTTTGAAATGTATCTAGAAGCTATGCAACAAATAGAAGCTAATACAGTTCAAATACACCATTTAATATCTTATTTACAACAAGGTTTTTCAATTAACGAGGCTTTAAATAAAATCGAGTTAAATCCTGAAACTTTAGAGTTTGTATTATTTACATTCAAAATAATTGAAACAAATCAAGTGCATAAAATAGCTGCTGCATTTACTTTTGGTCGTGAAGATGTTATTCCTGATATGTTTTTTCAGATTATAAATCAATCTAAAGCAGATCAAAATACCTTTAGCAAACTAACCTATTATCTAAATCGCCATATCGAGTTAGATGGTGATGAGCATGGTCCATTATCTTTAAAAATGATAGAAGAACTTTGTGGTAATGATACTATTAAATGGAGTGAGGTTTTAGAAGTCTCTAAACAAGCATTACAGTATCGCATAGCATTATGGGATGGTATTTATAAATTAATAACAGTAAACTTAGCTATTGAAGCTTAAAACTTTTGAAAAAAATATTCAAATTAATATTAAATAGCATTCCAAGACCTTTATTAATAAGGTTAAGCTACGTTGCGCGACCTATTTTAGCATTCTTTTTAAAAGGAAATACATATACCGACCCTATAGATGGTAAAAGTTTTAAGAGCTTTTTATCTTATGGTTATGGGACACAACGTGATAATGTATTATCGCCTTCTACTTTAAGTTTGGAGCGTCACAGATTATTGTGGTTGTATTTACAAAACGAAACTAGCTTTTTTACGCCATCGGAAAACAAAAAAAAGGTGCTTCATTTTGCGCCAGAACAATGTTTTTTAAAACGTTTTAGAGCTTTAGAAAATATAGACTACACAACTACAGATTTATTATCACCAATTGCAGACGTCAAAGCAGACATCTGTAATCTTCCATTTGAGGATAATAGTTATGATATTATTTTATGTAATCACGTATTAGAGCATATTCCTGATGACACTAAAGCCATGCAAGAATTATTTCGTGTCATGAAACCAGGAGGTTATGGCGTATTTCAAATTCCGCAGGATATACGTAGACAAACTACTTTTGAAGACAATACAATTACAGATAAAAAGGAACGCGCCAAAATATTTGGCCAATACGATCATGTACGTGTGTATGGATACGACTACTTTAATAAACTAAGAGACATTGGTTTTATGGTTAATGAAGTTGATTATACGGCTAAACTTTCCGCGGAAGCGATAAAAAAATACTGCTTAGCTCCAGGAGAAATTATACCTGTAGTTTACAAATAACATAAGTTAATCCCCTATTTAATGACCTCACAAATATTAATTGCAACAGGAGCCCTTTTTGGGATGTTATCTGTTATTTTTGGTGCTTTTGGAGCACATGCTTTAAAAAAGATTTTATCTACAGATCAATTACATAGCTTTGAAGTAGGTGTCAAATACCAAATGTATCACGCTATAGTTTTAATAGCTTTAGGTTATGGACAAGGACCTATGAGTGCTGCTATTTACTGGTGTTTTGTTATTGGTATACTACTCTTCTCGTTTAGTATATATGGACTAGTTTTATCCGACGCTAAGGGCAAAAAATTAAAATTTCTAGGACCAATAACGCCACTTGGAGGTTTATTATTAGTAACAGGTTGGTTACTAGTATTGGTTAATGCGTTTTAAATTTAATTAGTTTTAAAACCATTAAAGACCAAGGTTTCCAGTTGATTTTTATCATTCTCGAAAATAAGATAAGCTTGTAACTCTGGATGCTTTGCCATAAAATTGTCCACTTTTTTAATTCCCATGGCTTGGAAAGCAGTTGCATATCCATCTGCCATCATACAATTATCAGCAATAACGGATACACTTAAAATATTTGTCTTAGACGGATAACCAGTTTTGGTGTTGATAATATGTGCATATTTATTACCAAATTTATCTATTTTAAATTTACGATATGTACCAGAAGTCGCCATAGCCTTATCTTCTAGCACTAGTGTTTTATTATAACTTTGAGAACCATCAAAATTAGGGTTTTCAATACCTACAGTCCATCCTTTGTTTTTATTAAGGTTAACACCTTTGGCTCTTAACTCTCCCCCAATATCAACAAGATAATTATTGATTTTTTTAGACTCTAAAAAATCTGCGATAACATCTACCCCATACCCCTTAGCAATGGCATTAAAATCTATAAAAGAAGCCTCTGGCTTTTTAATAGTATTATTTACTAAACCTACCCTGTTAAGTCCAACAAAACGCATTAAACTATCCACTTTTATGCTATCTAAGGCGGTTTTACTTGTTTCAGACCCAAAATTCCATCCGTTTACTAATTGTCCTATAGTAGGATCAAAAACACCTTCTGTCTCTCTATAAATTTGCTTGGCACCTTTAAAAACAGTTTTAAAATGGTTATCGACTTCAATTACCTCATTTCTATTCAATTTTGAAATATCAGAATTCGACTGATAATTAGACATTGAAGTATTAATAACCGTAAATAAACTATCAAATTGTTGTGTATAACTTACCCCATCAACATCGTAATATTGCACACTATAACTGGTACCAAAAACAGGTCCTGACACTTTTAATAATTGAGGTTGTTTTTGACAAGATAAACAAACACTAAAAATTAAAAATACAAGTATATACTTTTTCATAAGAAGGAAGATTACTACCCTAAATAGGGAAAATAGTTAGTTTAATAAAGGAGATATTAATTCAAATTAGTTTCAATTAATTGAATTCCGTTATACTCAATAAGATATTCCTCATTTAAGTAAATAGGCAAATCATCGCCATTTGGATTTCCTAAACCAACGCCGGCATATAAGATTTTAGAATTATGCTCTGTTGCATGCTTTTTAAAAGATTCCATCCAAACAATATCATAATTATTGGCATTAGCGGGTAGCAAAACAGCACGGACAATAACAAAAAAGTACTGCTTGTTTTTATCCATGACCACAAATTGTGGCTGCTTTTTTAACTGACTATTAATAGCAATAAATTCAAAACCACGTTTCTCTAGGTCTTTACCTACGTGATTCATTGCCAGATTATGTAATTCTTGTTTAGAAAGTGCTTTACTCATACTGCAAAAATAAAGTTTATTTCGCTTTCGCGGAAAAAAAGCCGGATAACAAATTACTTAAATCTTGCAAATTTAGAGTTATAGAAGGTGAAATTGGACACCGGGATTACAGCATTAAGTTTTAAATCATACCAAGGCGATAAGGCATTATCCTCCAAATTTTTAACTAAATGAACACTTTGAGCTGGTGTATTACCTTGAATTAGTAAAAATAAGTTTTCGCCCTTATTATTAGTTACTTGATCCGCCAACATAACAATATGACCAGGACTACCACCTAAAATAAGCATATCACCTATTTGTAGCGCTTCAACATTAGTTATAGTCTTCAATTCTTGATACAAAGACAATGTACCAGAATAGGTATAAATTAGGTTTAAATATTTGTAGAAATTAGATTTACTATAATCTGATGTAGCAGTTTTATGAAACGTCACTTTATTACCATTTATTTTAGGTCTAAAACCCTTGGCGTATTTACTCCAAGAACAATAGTGTCCTGACGTGAAATTAAAGCCTATTTCGTCCTTCCTATTATTGTCCCAAAGGTATTCGCTTCTTATTCTAATTAAAGCATCTGCGCACTGCTGTAAACCATTTTTAGGTACAGGCACTTCTAGTATACCAATATGTCCTTTCTGCCAATAATACTCAGAAGCATCGTAATTTATAATCTTACTACCAAACGGTTTTAATTTATAATGCCTTATATAATCCTGAAAACTTCCTTTAGCATAGGTTGCGCGTCTAAATCCTTTTGGAGCATTAACACGCGACGCGATGGTTAAACTATCTTTATTAACCGTCGAAATACTTTTAGAAATGGTACTAACCAATTGATTAATTGGTTGCGGACTAAGTTTATAAACCAATAAGATTAATGTTGTAATAATTAAAACAATAAGGGCAACTTTTCTCATATCTAATTACAACGAAAAAGCCTAATACTTTCGTATTAGGCTTTTACATATTAAGATATATTTATAATAACTTTAAGAAATCAATTTCTATCCTCCAAAGTCATCAAATCTGATGTTTTCATCATCAATACCAAAATCTTCTCCCATTTTTTGAACCGCTTGGTTCATTAATGGCGGTCCACAGAAGTATAATTCGATATCTTCAGGAGCTTCATGTTTAGATAAATACTGATCAATAACTACTTGGTGAATAAATCCTGTAAATCCATCTCCAGACTCGTCATGGATATCCGATTTCAATGTCCAATTATCAGCTTCTGTTGGATCTGATAATGCAATAAAGAATTTGAAGTTCGGGAAATCTTTTTCTAATGCTCTAAAGTAATGGATGTAGAATAATTCTGCTTTAGAACGTCCACCGTACCAATATGTTACTTTTCTTCCTGTTTTAATAGTTCTAAATAATTCATATAAATGAGAACGCATTGGTGCCATACCAGCTCCACCACCTACATAAAGCATTTCTGCTTCAGAGTCATTTATAAAGAATTCACCGTAAGGTCCAGAAATTGTTACTTTGTCTCCAACTTTTTGATTAAAGATATAAGACGATGCTACTCCTGGATTTACATCCATCCATCCACCTTTAGCACGATCAAAAGGAGGTGTTGCAACACGTACATTAAGCATAATTCTTCTACCTTCGGCAGGATAAGAAGCCATAGAGTAAGCTCTTTCAACTAACTCGGCATTCTTCATTACTAAAGGTCTTAACCCAAACTTATCCCAATCTGCTTCAAACTTATCAGGCTCTTCTGGGTGATCTTCAGGATGCGCACTAATATCCATTTCTGAATATTTAATTTCGCAATTAGGAATTTCAATTTGAATATACCCTCCAGCTTTATAGTTCATATCCTCAGGGATCTCCACTACAAACTCTTTAATAAAGGTTGCTACGTTGTAATTAGACACTACTGTTGCTTCCCATTTTTTAATTCCGAAAACTTCTTCCGGAATAGTAATCTCCATATCTTGTTTCACCTTTACTTGACAAGACAGACGCGCACCATGTGCTAATTCTTTTCTTGAAAAGTGAGGCGTTTCAGTTGGTAATGCTTCTCCACCACCAGATAAAACGTGACACTCGCATTGAATACAAGTTCCACCTCCACCACAAGCAGATGGTAAAAATATTTTATTACTACCTAATGTAGATAATAATGATCCTCCTGAAGATACTTCAATTTCTCTCTCACCATTAATCAAGATTTTTACTGGTCCTGATGGTGATAATTTTTGTTTTACAAAAAGTAGTAAACTTACTAATACTAGCGTAATAAGTAAAAACGCTACTACAGTTACTATTACTGTTCCTCCTGTTCCTGCTGCTAAAATCATATTACTCTACTATTTTAGTATTGTTAGCTAATTCTTTTTTATCCACAGACAACGTTTTTACTTCAGTTGTCGTTTCTTTTTTAGGTGCTTCTTCGTCTCCTCCAGTTAACATCCCTCCAAAACTTAAAAATCCAATTCCCATTAACCCTGTAATGATAAATGTGATTCCTAATCCTCTTAAAGGTGCTGGTACATTACTGTATCTAATTTTTTCTCTAATTGCTGCAATAGCAAGAATTGCTAAAAACCAACCAATACCTGAAGAGACACCATAATTAAATGCTAAACCTAATGTTTCAATTTCTCTAGATTGCATAAATAATGACCCTCCTAAAATGGCACAGTTTACTGCAATAAGTGGTAAGAAAATACCTAAAGAGTTATATAGTGATGGTGAAAACTTCTCTACCACTATCTCTACTAATTGTACCATTGTTGCAATGGTAGCAATAAACATGATAAATGATAAGAAACTTAAATCATAATCTACATATTCTGCACCTAACCAAGATAATGCTCCTGGTTGTAAAATGTATTGATCCAATAACCAGTTTAATGGTACTGTAATAGCTAATACAAATATTACTGCTGCTCCTAAACCAACAGCTGTTGCTACTTTTTTAGATACTGCAAGGTAAGAGCACATTCCTAAGAATACTGCAAATACCATGTTGTCTATAAAAATCGACTTGAAAAATAATTCTAAATGTTCCATAATATTTTTAGTCTTCGATTAATGCTTTGTTTCTACTACGTTGTACCCAAATGATAAGTCCAACAATTATTAATGCCATTGGAGGCATTAACATAAATCCGTTGTTTTCGTATCCTAAAGAATACACTCCTGTTTTCTCGATTGGATCTCCTAATACTGGAATTCCGAAAAGTGTACCAGAACCTAAAAGTTCTCTAAAAAATCCAACGATTAAAAGGATAAGTGCATACCCTAAAGCATTACCTATTCCATCAAGGAATGATCTCCATGGTTTGTTTGCTAAAGCAAAAGCTTCAAAACGTCCCATAATAATACAGTTAGTAATAATTAATCCAACAAATACGGACAATGTTTTACTTAACTCATAAGCAAAAGCTTTTAGTACTTGATCTACTATAATTACTAAAGCAGCAACTACAATAAGTTGAACAATAATTCTAATTTTAGAAGGTATGATGTTTCTCATTAAAGAGATTACCACGTTACCAATTCCTAATACAAACATTACAGCAATACCCATTACCAACGACGCTTTTAACTCTGCGGTAATAGCTAAAGCAGAACAAATACCTAATACCTGAATAGTAATCGGGTTATTATCTGCTAAAGGATCTGTTATTAACTTTGCGTCTTTTTTTGAAAGTAGTCCCATAATTAATTGCTAGCTAGTTTTTTTAAGTTCTCGAAATACGGTTGGTATAACTTTAAATCTTTTTTAATCATTGCAGATACACCATCTCCTGTAATAGTTGCTCCTGCTAATGCATCAACTTCGTAATCGTCTTTAATTAAATTTTTAGGATCATTATTACCTTTAGCAACAGTAATACCTTTAAAGGCTCCTGCGTCTGTTAGTAGTTTTTCACCATAAAAATCATCCATAAAGTAACGTTGTTTAATGTTAGCTCCTAAACCTGGTGTTTCACCTGCGTGATCAAAGAACGTTCCTTGAACAACCATGTTTTCGTCTAAAGCAACATAACCCCAAATAGCATCCCAAAGTCCTTTACCTCTTATTGGCGCGATATAAAATGTTTTACCATCTTTTACACCAACAAATAAAGGCAAACGCCTTGTTCCTCCATTTTTAGCTTTTGCTTGTTCTTTTTTAACATCAATTAAGTATGCTTCTTTATCTTCTTTAACTACACCGTCTTCAATTACTAATTGTTTAGTGATGTATTTTGAGAAATCTCCAGCAACTTTATCAGTAGATACAAAAGTGATATCTCCATCACCTTCATTACCATTAACTCCCATAGCATACAGAATGTTCTGTTGCTTTTCCATTCTTCTGTTTTCAGCAATATTTGGTTTTAATGTTGCTGCTGTAAAAGCCAATAAAGACCCTACAACTAGTACCATTACAATTGCAAATATTACGGTATATGAATTCTTATCTGTGTTCATTGCCATGATTATGCTGTTTTAACTTTTAAACGTTTCATTCTGCGTTTTACGTTTCCTTGTATTACGTAATGGTCAATAGTTGGTGCAAAGACATTCATTAATAGAATAGCTAAAAATACACCTTCTGGATATGCTGGGTTAAATACACGGATCATTATTGAAATAAAACCGATTAAAAATCCATAAATCCATTTACCTTTATTTGTTTGAGATGCAGTTACTGGATCTGTTGCCATGTATACGGCTCCAAATAAGATACTACCAATTATTAAATGTTGCCAGAAAGGCACATTCATTAATCCATAAAACTTACTAGATTCTCCAATCCATTCTGCTGATACAACACCATTAAATATTAATCCCATTGTAAGCGCTCCAATTAAAGTAGACACTATAATTCTCCAGCTTCCTACCTTTGAAAAGATTAAAAACAATGCCCCAAGAATAATTAACAATTTAGAAGTTTCTCCAACTGATCCTGGAATAAAACCAAAAAACATATCCATGTAATCAATACCGGCTAAACTACTGTTTTGAGCATACGCACCAAGCAATGTTTCTCCAGAAATAGCATCTGCTGTTCCTGCACGCTCTACTGCTTCGTGTACCCAAACTTTATCTCCTGACATCCAAGTTGGATATGCAAAGAATAAGAAAGCACGTATCGTTAATGCTGGGTTTAGAATATTCATTCCTGTACCACCAAATACTTCTTTACCAATCACAACACCAAAAATTACTGCAACAGATAACATCCATAAAGGAATATCAACTGGTACAATTAATGGCACTAACATCCCGGTAACTAAATAACCTTCTTCTACTTCGTGACCTTTAATTACTGCAAAAATAAATTCTACAATAAGACCAACTCCATAGGATACAATTACCAATGGTAATACTGTCCATGCCCCAACAACAAAGTTATCCCAAGTCAAGAAGTTTGCAAATAAAGATGCTTCTCTTGTTAAACCTGCTGCAGCGTCAATAGCTGCATAATGTTGGTAACCTGCATTAAAAATACCAAAAATCAAACATGGCACTAAAGCCATAATTACGATGTTCATGGTACGTTTTAAATCATCTGCTGCCTTAATGTGCGTTCCACCATGAGTGGTTTCATTTGGCAAGTATAAAAAAGTATGAATCGCGTTAAACGCAGGAGCCATCTTGGTTCCTTTATACTTTTCTTTTAAATTATGTAAATTACTTTTTAAGCCCATTATCCTATCTCTTTAAGCATTAAGTCTAATCCTTCTCTAATTATCTTCTGGTGTGGTTGTTTAGAAACACAAACAAATTCTGTCAAAGCAAAATCTTCTGGTGCAACTTCATACATACCTAAAGCTTCCATTTCGTCTAAATCCTTATACATACAAGATTTTAAAATCTGCATTGGAAAGATATCTAAAGGAAATACTTCTTCATAATTACCTGTAATAACAAAAGCACGGTGCTCTCCATTAGTATTGGTATTTAAGTCAAACTTTTTGTTTGGTGTTAACCAAGAAAAAGTTAGTGCTCTTGAAGTTGATACTTTATTAAAAACTGGTTTATTCCATCCAAAAAACTCATAATCATCTCCTTCAGGAATTACAGTAATTGTGTTACTATAATAATCTAAATAACCATCTGGCTTAACTTGTTTTCCTGATAATACATTACCAGAAATCACACGGTCATTACCATCTTTGTCTACACCGTTATCATAAATCATGGTTGCTATTTCGCTTCCTAATTTAGTTTTAAAATAACGAGGCTTTTTAACTGAAGACCCAACTAAAGCAACTGTACGCTCTGCATTAAACTTACCAGTTAACAACAATTCTCCAATAATAACAAGGTCTTGAGCGTTTATAGTCCAAACTACCTCACCTTTATTTATTGGATCAATTTTGTTAATCTGTGTTCCTACATTTCCTGATGGATGCGGTCCAGAAACTTTGTGTAAAGTAATATTTGAAAGTCCTGCTAATGGCGAATTACCATTTTTTGCAATACTAACATGTACTTTACCGTCTGTTAATTTACTTAAAGCAGTAACTGCAGCTTGTAACTCGGCTTCTTTACCTTGTAACACATAATCTAAATCTGCTACTAAAGGCGCACTAGCGTAAGCTGATATAAATATCGCTTTAGGCTGGTTTGCTGGATTTGCAATAACATCATACGGACGTTGTTTTACAAATGCCCAACATCCTGACTCTAATAAACGTGATTTAATATCTTCCGCTTTCGCTGAATTTAAATCTAACTTACCATAGTCATGAAACGATTGTTCCTTGTCTGCTTTGATTTTTACTGAAAGTATTTTTCTTTTTTCACCACGAGCTATCTCAATAATCTCTCCTGAAACAGGAGACACAAATTTTACAGCTTCATTTGACTTGTCGTAAAAAACAGGCTCGCCCGCTTTTACTTTTGCGCCTTCTTTAGCTGCTAATTTTGGTGTAACTTGATGAAAATCTTCCGGTCGTATTGAATAGAAATTGCTAACAATAGCATTTTCGGTAGCCTTTTCGGCTGCTCCGACTAATTTAATATCCAGACCTTTTTTAATCTTAATGTCGTTTGACATATTATAAATCTATTGGTTAATAGTTATACTGATTGTGATTTTTATAGGCTTAAAAATCCGTGCAAAAATACAAATTAATAACAAAATTTCTTTGAGTAGAAGACTGTAGTTGCTTTATTTATAATTATTCTAAATAACAAAAATAACTTAGGCATAGATTTTGTTTATCTTTGTTATTCAAAATAGCCTATAAATGCCTATAAATATTAAACACTTTGTCATTGCGTTTCTAATTTTTACAACGGGGTTTTCTCAAGTTGAAGAAATCACACCTCCCGACTATATCAAAACTATTTATTTTAACGGAGGTACTTCAGAAAGTCAACTACCAATAATACAATTAGGAGAGACATTACTATTAGAATTTGATGCGTTAAACGGAGACGAGGAAGATTATTATTATAAAATAGAACACTATAATTTTGATTGGACACCCTCTATTTTAGTAGAATCAGAGTACATTGATGGCTTTGATGAGCAACGCATCAGAGACTACGACAACTCATTTAATACGCTACAAACGTTTTCTCACTACAAATTATCTATTCCCAATCAATTTACTAAAAGCATAAAAATTACAGGTAACTACCTGCTTACTATTTATGACGATTATGACGATGTTATTTTTACTAGAAAATTCATGGTTTATCAATCTCAAGCCAATGTAGGTATAGAAATTAAGCGCTCTAGAGATGTTTCTACCATTGCCGAAAAACAATCGGTAGACATTTCAATAAGCTCGGCACAACTACAATTTGTCAACCCAAAAGAAACCGTAAAAACGGTAATAATTCAGAATAACAACCTAAAATCTGCTATTACAGACTTAAAACCGCAATACATACTTGGTAATGAATTAAGCTACAGATATAATGAAGCCTCAAGTTTTTTGGGCGGCAATGAGTTTTTAAGCTTTGAAAACAAAGAAATTAGAGCTGCAAATACTGGTGTACAATACATAAGATTAGAAGATTTATATCAAACCTATCTGTACACCAACACCTCTCGTGCTAACCTAGAATACACTTATAACCCCGACCTTAACGGAAACTTTTTTATAAATGCTTTAAATTCTGATCAACCAGAAACGGAAGCAGATTATGCTTGGGTACACTTTGCTTTACAATACCCAAAACTAGAAGAAGGCCAAACCATACACGTCTATGGTAATTTTAATAATTATGCTATAGAACCTCAAACAGCCTTAGAATATTATGAAGGGGAAGATATTTACGCAACCGCTTTACAATTAAAACAAGGGTATTATAATTACAAATATGTAATAGTGGACCAAGACGGAACACTACAAGAACATACTATTGGTGGCAGTTTTTGGCAAACCGAAAACAACTACAAAGTATTAGTCTATTACAGAGCACTAGGCACTAGATATGACAAAATTATTGGCTTAGGCGAAGCTAACTCTGTTGGAATCACTAATTAATTGTTAAAAACAGCCTTACCTCTATAAATTATCACATTGTAACAAATAATTCATTATTTTTACAATAAGCAAATTGCTTAACACTATGGTTCAACAAGTTACAAGCGGGATTAAAATTACGGTAGAAACTAATTTTGAGGGCACATTTTATAAAAATTATAAAATCAACTTCGCTTTTGGTTACGTTGTTACTATCGAAAATCAAAGCAAAGACTCTGTGCAACTAAACGCTAGACACTGGATTATTTCTGATGCCTTAAATGATGAAGAAATAGTTTCTGGAGAAGGTGTTATTGGCCTAAAACCAGTATTACAACCTGGAGAATCCCACACCTATACTTCTGGATGCTTACTAACCTCTCCTTTTGGAGCGATGAAAGGGTATTATAGTATGGTAAACTTTACTACTACTAAAAAGTTTAATGTCGCTATTCCTAGTTTTAAATTAAGTGCTCCTTTTGCACTTAATTAATAGCACGGATCACTCCTCCTATTAATCTACTCTGTTATACTAAAAATGTAAATATTAAATTCTAATATTTTACAATTTTGCTAACACATATAACCCAACAAAAAATCGTAACTTTGTGCTTTAAATTTTCAAACTAAAAACACAACACTTATCATGGGAAAAGGATTTTTCAATGTACCAATTGCTGTTAACGAACCAGTAAGAGAATATGCTCCAGGCTGTCAATATCGTGAAGCAATAGCTAAGACATACAAAACAATGTACAAAAGCAACTTAGACGTGCCAATGTATATTAACGGAAAAGATGTAACAACTGGAAACACTAGAACAATGTCTCCTCCACATGATCATAAACATGTTGTTGGTCAATATCATTTAGCTGAGAAATCTCACGTAGACGAAGCTATTTCTACTGCTTTAGAAGCAAGAAAAAGCTGGTCTCAAGTGCCTTGGCAAGATCGTGCTGCTATCTTTTTAAAAGCTGCCGAATTAATTGCAGGTCCTTACAGAGCTAAGATTAATGCCGCAACTATGATTGCACAATCAAAAACCATTCATCAAGCAGAAATTGATGCATCATGTGAGCTAATAGACTTTTTACGTTTTAACGTACAGTTTATGACAGAAATGTATCATGAGCAACCACAAAGTACAAGTGGTGCTTGGAATAAAATAGAATACAGACCACTAGAAGGTTTTGTATACGCTGTATCTCCATTTAACTTTACTGCTATTGCTGGTAATCTACCTGCTTGTATGGCAATGATGGGGAATGTTGTTGTATGGAAGCCAAGTGATTCTCAAATATACTCTGCAAAAGTAATTATGGATGTATTTGAAGAAGCTGGTGTACCTGCAGGTGTTATCAATGTTGTATTTGGTGACCCAGTAATGATTACAGATACTGTATTAGCTAGCCCTGATTTTTCTGGTTTACACTTTACAGGTTCTACTTATGTATTTAAAGAATTATGGAAACAAATTGGAAACAATATCCATAACTACAAAACATATCCAAAAATTGTTGGAGAAACAGGTGGTAAGGATTTTATCGTTGCACACAAAACTGCTAATCCAAAACAAGTAGCAACAGCTATTACAAGAGGTGCTTTTGAATTTCAAGGTCAAAAATGTAGTGCTGCTTCTCGTGCTTACGTTTCAAAAAGTATTTGGAACGAAGTAAAAGAGCAAGTAATTGCAGATGTTAAGTCATTTAAAATGGGATCTCCGGAAGATATGGGTAACTTCATAACTGCTGTAATCCATGAAGGATCATTTGACAAATTAGCTAAATACATAGATCAAGCAAAAGCAGACAAAGGTGCTGACATTATTGTTGGTGGTGGACACGACAAAAGTAAGGGTTACTTTATAGAGCCTACTGTTATTGTTGCAGAAGATCCTAAATACACAACAATGTGTGATGAGTTATTTGGTCCTGTTATTACTATTTATGTGTTTGAAGATGACAACTATTCTGAAACATTAAAATTAGTAGACGAGACTAGTGATTATGCATTAACTGGTGCTATTTTAGCAAAAGACAGATATGCTGTTATCGAAGCAACTAAAGCTTTAGAAAACTGTGCTGGAAACTTCTATATTAACGATAAGCCAACAGGTGCTGTTGTAGGACAACAACCATTTGGAGGCGCAAGAGGTTCTGGAACAAATGACAAAGCAGGAAGTATCTTAAACTTACAACGTTGGGTATCTCCAAGAATGATTAAAGAAACATTTGTAACTCCAGTAGATTACAGATATCCTTTCTTAGGAGAATAGTATAACAACTATTTATAAACTAAAAAACGCGAACCAATGGTTCGCGTTTTTTTTGCTTTATTGTAAACTATAAAAAATAAGTCTACTACTTTTTAAGTTCTAATTTTTCGGCAAAATAGTCGCAAAAATCTTTCATTGTTGCCGTCATTTTCTCGTCTTGAGTTGCTCTATTAAAAGTATCACTCATTGCTACTAGGGTTTGATGAAAAAACACTTTCATTTCATCCACAGGCATATCTTTAGTCCATAAATCAATTCTTAAAGATTCTTGTGCTACATTATCCCAAACGGATAACATCATTGCTTTAGCTTCAGCATTTTTAATGCCTCCATCTTGTGCTGTCCAATTTAATTTTTCCGGCACTCTGTTTTCGTCTAACTCTACTTTTAAAGTTATTTCTGAGGTAATTTTAGCCATTACTGTCTTGGTTTATATTTAGATTTATTAAATACTGTTTGCGCTGGTGCATTAAGCAATTCTGCTAATGTCACATCGTTATTTTCCATGTATGCTTTTACAATTTGCCAACCTACAAACTGCCCTACTTTTCCTGGAGATTCGTTATCTATTTCTGCTAAGTAAAACTTAGAAAATGGTGCTGCATTAATAAAGCGATTAGGTAATTTTGAGTCCGTACTGTATAACAATTCTTTTTGTATAAAGTATTGCCACATTTGCTCTTGGTTAGCCGTAACCCAATCTAATTGAGCTTGTGTGTATCCTATTTTCTCTGCATCCGATTTAAAAGGAATAAGCTTGTCTTTGATATATAAAAGCTTTCCTGAGTACACCATTTCGTCTAATAGATTTTTTCTTTTTGCATTCGACACGTACTTTTTAGCATAAGCATCTGCTAAATCAACCACAATCTGTTCTGGTCGCATATTAGCTACAATGTAATTTTGAAGTCCTTCGTAAAAAAAATGATCACTCCCTAAATAGGTGTCCAACTCAATAACAGCAATAGTATCTGTAACTATAACTTTGTTTCTGTAATCAACATCCGATGTTGTTGTTATTACGCGAGGGGTTTTAAATGTTGGGAAGTAATATTTTAAAGATTGAAATAATTGTTTAATTTCCTCTTCTTCTTTTTTTAAATCAGGAAACTGTTTTATAGTTTCTTCATTTAATTGAAGCTGTAAAGTATCGCTCATTTTTCCTACCCAAAAGGCATCATCAAACTGACTAGGAAACATAAATGGAAATTCTGTCTTTAACTGATGTAAATCACCAGGCCTTGCTTCCGCGAAAGCGACATCAAAACGCGCAATATTAAGATTTACATCAATATTTGCGATTTGATCTGCATCCTTGTTATTATCTTGACAAGAAAACACTAAGAAAAATAATGATATAATTAAAATGGATACTCTCATAAAACTTAAGCGCTCTTAATTTTTATTACTAAAGGGTTTACTTTATTTTTGTTAGGCAAAGGTACTATTCTTTGTTTAAAATTCTTTGATTATGCAAACAGAAAAAGTTGTTAAACATATTGTAAAATGGTTAAAAGATTATGCTACTAACGCAAAAGTTAATGGTTTTGTTGTTGGGATTTCTGGCGGAATTGATAGCGCAGTAACCTCAACGCTTTGCGCAGAAACAGGTTTAAAGGTTTTATGTGTAGAAATGCCTATACATCAACCAGCTAGTCATGTCTCTAGAGGCCAAGAGCATATTGAGCAACTTAAAAAACGATATCCTAACGTTAGCGGTATTATATCTGACCTAACACCTGTTTTTGAAGAGTTTAAAACCGAAGTGTCTTTAGACGGGAAACAAGAAATTGTAGATATGGCTCTTGCCAATACACGTGCACGTTTACGTATGACAACCCTATATTACCATGCTGGATTACTAGGCTTACTAGTGGCAGGAACAGGGAACAAAGTAGAAGATTTTGGTGTTGGTTTTTACACAAAATATGGTGATGGCGGTGTGGATTTAAGTCCGATTGCAGATTTACTTAAAAGTGAAGTTTATACCCTTGCCGATTATTTAAAAGTACCAAGTTCTATAATCAATGCGGCACCTAGTGATGGGCTTTTTGGTGATGCTAGAAGTGACGAAGATCAAATTGGTGCATCTTACCCAGAATTAGAATGGGCAATGAAAATGAAAGACGAAGGAAAAACCGAAACAGACTTTTCTGGAAGAGAAAAAGAAGTATTTAAAATTTTTAAAAGATACAATACCAACAACTTACATAAAATGAACCCAATTCCGGTTTGCGAGATACCTAAAGATTTAATCTAAAAGTCTAAGCTAATAAAATTTTACATACCTTTACCATGCTATTATTATTTCTATAACTCGTGCTTTTTTTATTTAAAAGGAGCACCTTAAAAACTAATTGACCATGGTTAAACTAATGGTTGCGGACCAACACCCTATTGTCACAAAAGGGTTAGAATTGGTCTTCGCAAGTTCGCGTGATATAAAATTTATTGAAGCTGTTCCTGACGGCGAAGCTATTTTTGGCGCTCTAAAACAATACACTACAGATATTTTACTTTGTGAAATAGATTTACCAAAGCTTAATGGTATTAGTGTTTTAAGACGTATTAAAAAAGAACATCCCGAAGTAAAAGTTATTATCTACAGCGCACAACAAGAAGAAGTGTATGCGGTAAGTGCTATAAAAGCTGGCGCAGATGGTTATGTTCAAAAATCTACGGACTTATTAACACTAAAAGATGCCATCATGAAAGTACATTTGGGTGGCGTTTATATAAGTCCAAGTCTATCTAGAAAGATTGCTCTTGATAAAAATTCTGGAAAAAGTAATTACTATAAAAAACTATCTACTAGAGAGGTTGAAGTCTTAAAACTTTTATCTAACGGAAGAAGAAATAAAGAAATTGCTGAAGAATTACAAATCAACGAGAAAACGGTAAGTACATACAGAGCGCGTTTAATGAAAAAACTAAACGTAACTAACTTAATAGATCTTGTAAATCAAGCCAAAAGTTTAGATTTATAACGCTCGGTTTAATTTTCTAGCTAACAACATTTTCAAACCAGAGTAGTCCTTGACCTCTTCTAAGATGTCTCTATTTACTTCTGCTCTGTTTTGAAGTGTTTGTTGCTGGTAATTAAGTACTTTTTGATCAATTAAAAAGCATCTTAACGTTAAAATCGTTTCGCTTACTAACTGTGGCACAGAGTCTACTTTAGTTTTCGGGAATATATTGTTACGTTCCCAATCGGACAATTCATAACGCTCATCTTCCATTAATATAGACGTAATCTCTGAAGCTAAATCAGGATGAATTGTATTTATAATACTCTCTATTTTAAATTCAGGATTTTGATTTAAGGTCTCAATTATTGCAAAATAAATATCTTTAAACATTGGATTTAAAAACTCCATTTCGTCTTCTTGCAAATCTAAAAACACTTTTTCAAACACTTTAGATTGCTGTACAACTGGTTCTAACTCCAACTGTCCTTTTTCGTTTTCTTTTAAAATTAAATCTTCAAAATCCTCTGTTCTATCCCCATAAAGCAATAAAATTTCAATAATTTTTCGTTCTAATGTATATTGTACATCTACTTTTTTAACTGTCGGTGTGTTTTTAACAACCTCAAAAGCTTTAGGTGTTTCTGGACCTTTAGACCCACTATTTTGATCTTTGTTTGTGATTTGTGCCAAAGTAGAAAACAATACTTCCTCACTAATATCCATTATTCTAGCACACTCTTGAATATAGATTTCAGTTTTAATTCTATCCGGAATTTTAGCAATACTGTTTACAATATCTCTAATAGTTTCCGCCTTTTTTATTGGGTCATTTTTTGCACCTTCGTATAACACAGAAGCTTTAAACTGTATAAAATCCTGAGCATTGTCTTCTAAATACTTAGTTAACTCTTCTAAGGTATTAGATTTAGCAAAACTATCCGGATCTTCCCCTTCAGGAAATGTACAAACCTTAACATTCATACCTTGTTCAAGGATTAAATCAATTCCTCTTAAAGAGGCACGCATACCCGCAGCATCACCATCAAATAATACAGTAATATTTTTAGTTAAACGGTTAATTAATCTAATCTGATCACTTGTTAAAGCTGTTCCAGAACTGGATACAACATTTTTTATTCCTGTTTGATAAAATTGAATAACATCTGTATACCCTTCTACCAAATAACAATTATCTTCTTTAGCTATACTTTGTTTGGCATTATAAATACCATACAACACTTTACTTTTATGGTACAGATCACTTTCTGGGCTGTTTAGATATTTAGCCGCTTTTTTATCGTTGGTTAAAATACGTCCTCCAAAACCTAAAACACGACCACTCATACTTTGTATAGGAAACAACACACGCCCTTTAAAACGGTCAAAACGTTTACTCTCCTTTACAATTGTTAACCCTGTAGCTTCTAAAAACTCTAATTTATATCCTTTTTTTAAAGCTTCGTCTGTAAATCCACTCCACTGATCTAAACTATATCCTAAATCAAATTTCTTTATGGTTTCTAGTGTAAAACCACGCTCTTTAAAATAACTTAAACCAATTGCCTTTCCTTGATCTGTATTATGCAGTATATTTTGAAAATACTTACTTGCAAACTCGCTAACTAAGTATAAACTTTCACGTTTATCCTGTTCTTGTTTCTGCTCGTCAGATTGTATTGTTTCTTCAATTTCAATATTATACTTTTTAGCCAAATATTTAATAGCTTCTGGATAAGTAAAATGCTCATGCTCCATTAAAAAAGCAACGACATTACCACCTTTACCACTAGAAAAATCTTTCCATATTTGTTTAACAGGAGACACCACAAAACTTGGCGATCTCTCGTCAGAAAAAGGGCTTAAACCCTTAAAATTACTACCTGCTTTTTTAAGCTGAACAAAGTCACCAATAACCTCTTCAAGTCTGGAGACTTCATATACTTGGTCTATGGAAGATTTTGAAATCAAGATTTTTTTATTTTGAAGGATTAGACTGTAAAAGTAATATAAATAAGACGGTTTTCAATTACTAAACATATAGTTTTAAAACACACAAAACCCCTTTATATTGTAATAACCTATTCTCTAATAAGTAGCAAATAAAAAAAATGTTAAACAAGATAAATCGTAGTTCATGTCTTTTATCTCAAATTTGACTAATTTTGCAGCATGGTAAAAGATATTCAACTTCGTGTTTCGTTAAAAGAAGAAGAGATTCCAGATATTTTAATTAAAAAATCTGCGATATCCCTTTCCATGTCAAGAGATGACATTACAGGAATTAAGATTTTAAGAAAATCTATTGATGCCAGAAAACCAAAAATCATCTTTAATTATAAGGTTTCGGTTTTTATTAAGGAACCTATGCCTGACACATCTGACTACACCTTTGACTATAAAGATGTATCAAAAGCAAAACCTATACATATTATAGGATTTGGTCCCGCTGGTATGTGGGCAGCTTTACGTTGTATAGAATTAGGGTTTAAACCTATAGTTTTAGAGCGTGGTGCAAATGTAAAAGATAGACGACGCGATTTAAAAGCCATCAATCAAGACCATTTTGTAAACGAAGACTCTAATTACTGCTTCGGAGAAGGAGGTGCAGGAACTTATAGTGATGGTAAATTATACACCCGTAGTTTAAAACGTGGTGATGTACGTCGTATTTTTGAAAACCTTGTTTATCATGGCGCTACGGATCAAATTTTGGTTGATGCGCATCCACATATTGGAACCAACAAGCTACCAAAAGTTGTACAAAATATTAGAGAGAATATCCTTAAATATGGTGGAGAAGTCCATTTTAATACCCGTGTCACAGATTTTACAATTAAAAATAATAAGATCGAAGCTATCCAACTTAAAAATGGAGACGAATTAATAACCGATAAAGTGATACTAGCAACGGGACACTCTGCTAGAGATATTTTCAACCTACTAAATAACAAAAATATTGCACTAGAAGCAAAGTCTTTTGCAATGGGTGTTAGAGCAGAACATCCACAACATATTATTGATAGCATTCAATACCATTGTGAAGGACCAAGACCTGAGTTATTACCCGCAGCCTCTTACAGCTTAGTACAACAAGTCAATGGACGTGGTGTATACAGTTTTTGCATGTGTCCAGGTGGATTTATTGTTCCTGCAGCAACTGCTAATGGAGAAGTTGTTGTTAATGGAATGTCGCCTTCAAGGCGAAATAACAAATTTGCTAACTCAGGAATTGTTGTAGAAATTGATGCCAATCGCGATCTTAAAAAATACGAACATTTTGGCGCTTTAAAAGCATTAGAATTTCAGAAAGACTTAGAGAAGTTAGCATTTAATGCAGGTGGACGCAGCCAAGTAGCGCCCGCACAAAGAATGACTGATTTTGTTGAAGGTAAATTATCAAGTAGTTTAAATGAAACCTCTTACCAACCCGGTCTAAACAGTGCCCCTTTACATAGTTTATTTCCTAAATTAATAGGAGCCTCTTTAAGAAAAGGGTTTAAAGCATTTGGAGATAAAATGAAAGGATACTATACTGAAGAAGCTAATATTATTGGGGTTGAATCTCGTACTTCATCTCCGGTTAGTATTCCTAGAGGCGAAACGTTAGCGCATCCAGAAATCACAAACTTATATCCTTGCGGTGAAGGTGGTGGATATGCTGGTGGAATTATTAGCGCTGCTATGGATGGTGAACGTTGTGCAGAAGCTGCAACAGGCAAACTATAATAGATCCTTTTAAAAGCGCTATTAATATAGATATAAATCCATTAAGACTTAACCTTTACGGTTATAAGTCTTAATATTAGTCGTGCTTCAAATAAAGATATTATTCTTATTTTTGCCTCTTAAATTAGAAATCAATGAAAGCATATATATTTCCAGGTCAAGGTGCCCAATTTACAGGAATGGGTCTTGATTTATACGAAAACTCACCAGAAGCACAGCATTTATTTGAAGATGCAAATGAAATTTTAGGGTTCAACATTACAGACATTATGTTTGAAGGTACTGCTGAGCAATTAAAAGAAACAAAGGTTACACAACCTGCTATTTTTTTACACTCCGTTATTTTAGCAAAAACTTTAGGAGACACTTTTAAACCTGAAATGGTTGCAGGACATAGTTTAGGTGAATTTTCTGCTTTAGTAGCAGCAGGCGCACTAAGCTTTGAAGATGGACTTAAATTAGTATCTCAGCGTGCACAAGCCATGCAAAAAGCTTGCGAAATACAACCAAGTACAATGGCTGCAGTATTAGGTCTTGAAGACAAAGTTGTTGAAGATATTTGTGCTAATATAGATGGTGTTGTTGTTGCAGCAAATTACAATTGTCCTGGACAATTAGTAATCTCTGGAGAAGTTAGTGCAGTAGAAAAAGCTTGTGAAGCAATGAAAGAAGCGGGAGCAAGACGTGCATTAATGCTTCCTGTTGGAGGCGCATTTCACTCGCCAATGATGGAGCCTGCAAGAGAAGAATTAGCAGCAGCTATTGAAAACACAACATTTAGCACACCACATTGCCCAATTTATCAAAATGTAACTGCAACTGCAATTACTGATGAAAACGAAATAAAAGCAAACTTAATCTCTCAATTAACTGCACCTGTGCGTTGGACACAATCTGTGCAACAAATGATAACAGATGGGGCAACTTTATTTACTGAAGTTGGACCTGGAAAAGTATTACAAGGGTTGGTAAAAAAGATTAACAGAGACGCACAGACAGCATCTGCAACCTTAGATCTAAAAAATGATGAGTAGTAGAAATATACTTATTCTAGGCTTAATTGTTTTAAATATAATTTTGGATCAAGTCTCTAAAATCATTGTTAGAGTTGATGTTATTGCAGGTACTGAAACTGAAATTTTTGGACAATATTTTACACTTCATAATGTAGAGAATAAAGGTGCCTTTTTAGGTATGGGTAGTGACTTTAGTCCTGCGCTGCGTATTGGGTTACTTTTAGTATTACCTATAATAGTTTTAGCTTTAGTTTTGAGACATATTATTAAAGACAAAACGATGAATACAATGACCTTAGTTGGATTTTGTTGTATAATAGGTGGTGGAATTGCCAATGTATACGATCGTATTGTATATGGCTCTGTAACCGACTTTTTACACATTGATTTAGGTGGTGTATTTAGAACCGGAATTTTTAATTTAGCAGATGTATCCGTTATGGTTGGAATGGGCTGCTTAATAGTAGGCAGTTTTAATACTAAAAAAGCATAAAAAAAAGCCTCGATATTTATTGAGGCTTTTTTTATTTATCTAGCTAAATTACATGCACTGCAATCTTTAATTTCTCCGTAATACGTTTCGCGATACTTGTGAAGCGTTTTAATTGGTATGCCAAGCACTTGCTTTTTAATGTACGTTACTTTGGCACTAAGTCTCCCCATTTTGGGAGCAAATCTGTTTTCCTGTCTTGTCTGACGTTTTACTGTGATCAATTTCATTGTTTTATCATTTGCATTAGTTGCAAAGGAATAAAGAATAATAACCAACAACGAATTTAAAAAACTAAAATATTATTAATCAGCTAATTAATACAAATGTGATAACTATGTTCCGTTATAATTATAAGATTGACAACTAGAGTAACATCTGGCACCTAATATGTTAATTAGAATGTAACACTTTTTGCCATTTCCAAGCAGATAGCATAGCATCTTCTAACGTATGCTCTGATTTCCATCCTAATTCTGCGTTAGCTTTTGACGTATCTGCATAAGCAGAAATAATATCACCTTGACGCCTGTCTACTATCTTATAATTCAGTTTTGTGTCTGAAACTTTTTCGAATGCTTTAATGACTTCTAAAACTGTACTACCTGTTCCTGTCCCTAAATTAAAGACCTCAAAATTAGTTTGATTATTCTTATTTAATAAGCGTTGTAATGCCACAACATGCGCTTTTGCTAGATCTACAACATGAATATAATCTCTAATACAAGTGCCATCTGAAGTTGGATAATCATCTCCAAACACAGATAATTGTGCTCTTTGTCCTATGCCAGTTTGCGTTATATATGGTATTAAATTTTGAGGCACACCTATTGGTAACTCGCCTATTTTTGCAGAATCGTGTGCGCCAATTGGATTAAAATAACGCAAAGCAATACTATTTAATTTAGCATTGATATTACAAGTCTCTTTTATGATTTCTTCTCCAATTTGTTTTGTGTTTCCGTAGGGCGATTCTGCTGGTTTTACTGGTGCAGTTTCTGCTATTGGCATTACATCTGCCTGTCCATAAACGGTACACGAAGAACTAAAGATAAAATTAGACACTTCTAATTTTGTTAGTTCTTGTAGTACATAAACTAAGGTATTGATATTATTCTCATAATACATTAAAGGATTGGTTACACTCTCTCCTACTGCTTTACTTGCTGCAAAATGGATAACACCTTGAATGTCTTGATGTGCTTTAAAAAAGTTTTGAACTGCTGACTTATCTTTTAAATCTAACTTTTCAAAAATAGGCGTCTGATTTGTAATTGAAACAATACCCTCCAAAACGTCTAACGAGGCATTGGAGAGATTATCTATTATTATGACTTGGTATCCTTTATTTTGAAGCTCGACAACGGTGTGTGACCCTATAAATCCTAAACCTCCTGTTACTAGTATTTTCATATGTTTTTTGTTTACGTTAGGGATAGAAGCGGTATCCTTTTTTTGCTGCCATATATGGCAAAAAAAGATTTTAGCGGATAGCCCGCCCCTTGTGGTAACGCCCTAATGGTTTAGGCTAAAAAATTTTTAATTGTTGTTGTTATAAATTCGATTTGCTCGTCATCCAACTCGGTATGCATTGGTAATGATATTACTTGCTTTACTAATTGGTTTGTAACAGGAAAATCAGATTCGTTATAACGCTCATCTTTGTATGCTTTTTGTAAATGTAACGGGATTGGGTAGTACACACCACATGGAATTCCGTTATCATTTAAGTGCTTCACTAAAGCATCTCTGTCTGCGTTTTGGATTTTTAAAGTATATTGATGAAACACGTGACAGTCGCACGTATCACAAATACCTTCGCAATTATTTACCGTCTTTGGCGTTGTTATTTGCGGTACGCCTGCCAATGCTGCACTATATTTTCTTGCGGCATTACGACGTGCATTATTATAACTATCTAACTTAGGTAACTTTGCATCTAAAACTGCTGCTTGGATAGAATCTAAACGCGAGTTTACCCCTACCACATCATGGTGGTAACGCTCGTACATTCCGTGATTTACTATTCCTCTTATAGTATGTGCTAACGCATCATCGTTAGTAAAAATAGCGCCTCCATCTCCATAACATCCTAAATTTTTAGAAGGAAAGAATGATGTTGAAGCCACATGACCTATGGTACCCGCTTTTGCTTTTGTCCCATTGCTATACTTATAGTTTGCGCCAATTGCTTGTGCATTATCTTCTATAACATACAAATTATGCTCTTCTGCTATTTGCATGATTGCTTCCATATTGGCACATTGCCCAAATAAATGTACAGGTACAATCGCTTTGGTTTTTGGTGTAATTGCCTTTTTAATGGCTTCAATACTGATATTAAAATCGTCAGGGTTTACATCTACTAAAACAGGTGTAAGTTTTAATAATGCGATAACCTCTACAGTTGCAGCAAAGGTAAAATCGGCTGTGATCACTTCATCTCCTTGCTCCAGACCTAATCCCATCATTGCAATTTGCAAAGCATCTGTACCATTGGCACAAGGGATTACGTGTTTTACATCTAAGTAATCTTCAAGATTTTTTTGAAACTCATGCACCTTAGGCCCATTTACAAAACTGGTGTTGTCTATAATTTCTTGAATTGAAGAATCTACAACATTTTTTATAGCTGCGTATTGACCTTTAAGATCAACCATTTGTATTTTTTTCATCGCTGTATATGTGGTAAACTAATGTTAGAAACTTAGTTTTACTTTTAATTTATAATTATCGAATTTACAAAAATACCAAACGCTAAGCAATGAATTGTTTATTTTAGCAAAAATAGATACGTGAAAACACTTTATAACATAACCATTATAGTAGCTAATTTAGCTTTAAAAGGTCTAAGTTTATTTAATAACAAGCTTAAATTAGGGGTTATTGGGCGTGCTGAAACTTTTAAAAAACTACAACAAGCATTAAATACAGGTGATAAAACACTATGGTTTCATTGTGCGTCTTTGGGAGAGTACGAGCAAGGTTTACCAATTTTTAACCAATTACGCACAAACTATCCCGATCATAAAATTGTGTTATCGTTTTTCTCTCCTTCTGGTTTTGAAATAAGAAAAAACGCCCCTTTTGCAGATATCGTTGTTTACTTGCCTTTAGATAGTAAACAAAATGCAAAACGTTTTATAACTATGATTAATCCAGAGTTAACTGTTTTTGTTAAATATGAAATTTGGCCTAATTACTTAAATGAAATAAAAAACAGAGGGCTGAAAGCTATATTAATATCAGCAGCTTTTAGAGAAGACCAATCCTTTTTTAAATGGTATGGTAAGGAAACTAAAAAAGCGCTATTTGCTTTTGACCATATTTTTACACAAAACGAAACTTCAAAAACACTTTTAGAAACTATTGGTTATAAGCATGCAACCATATCTGGAGATACTAGATTTGATCGCGTTTCTAACCAATTACTAATTGATAACAACTTACCATTTATAAAAGCCTTTAAAGACGACAAACTATGTATTGTAGTTGGTAGTTCTTGGCCGGAAGACGAATTGCTTTTAATTGATTTTATCAACAATTATGAAGGCCTACCAGTTAAGTTTATAATTGCACCACATAATATTAAATCCAAACAGATTGAAAACATACAGTCTGGATTAATTAAATCTTCCGTCTTATTTTCAAAAAAAGAAGGACAGAATTTACAAGATTTTGATGTGTTTATTTTAGATACTATTGGGCTATTAAATAAAGCATATAGCTATGCAGATATTGCTTATGTTGGTGGCGCTATGGGTAACACTGGTCTGCACAACATTTTAGAGCCTGCTGTTTTTGGTGTACCAATACTGATTGGAAAAAACTATAGTAAATTTCCTGAAGCTTTTGACATGATTGACAATGGTGGTGTGTTTTCTATTGCTAACATAGATTTACTTACCACTAATTTAAACCGACTTATTAATGATACGGATTTTAGAAAAACGACGGGATCAAAAAACTTAGATTTTATAGCAAAAAACAAAGGTGCTACAACTACCGTGATGACCTATTTACAGCAATAAAAACAGTGTTATTTTTTAGCAGCATACAAGGTGTTACTTATTAAAGCCGCTATTATAATAGCTATTCCTAATAATACCATAGCACTATAGGATTCTAAAAACCAGAATGTACTTACTATAATTGTAAAAATTACTTCAACATATTTAAACGGTGCGACAACACTAGTTTTTCCTGTTTGAAAAGCTTTGGTCATATAGAGTTGTCCAACATAGCCAAAAACACCTAAACTAAGCAGTATTAGCCACTCTATTTGATTTGGCGTCTTCCAGTCTCCAATACTCATTACACCACCAAATATTAAGGCTGTAAGCATAAAGTAATTGATTATAACCAATGGGCTTTCATCCTTTCCAATTTTTCTAATTAAAACAAAAACTAATCCATTAGAAAAAGCCGAAACAAAGATTAAAACTAATCCTAATGTATTTATATCCTGACCAAACCCTTTGATAATTAAAACTCCTGAAAAGGCTAACGCAAACAGAAACCATTGCAATAATTTGATTTTTTCTTTAAGTAAAAATACAGCTAAAATTGCTGCAAAAATTGGCGCTGTATACCGTAAAGACACAGCAGTACCAACAGCAATATAATTTAAAGATTGAAAGAAGCAGGTCAAAGATATCACACCTACTATGGCCCTTATTATCATTAATTGCTTCTTGTTACCAAAGTAAGGAATCTTATTTTTTAAGATTAATGGCGTTGTAAAAGCTAATGTACCGATGGCTCTAAAAAAAACAATTTGATACACACCAAACCCATTTAGATATTTGACTAACAAATTCATAAGTGCAAAAGCTAATGCACTTACAACCATAAATATGATGGACTTATTATAATTCATTTTCAAGTAAAAAATCCCTTCAATAAAAAATATTGAAGGGATATATTTAATAGCGCTAAATAACGTATTATTTTAACGAATCTATAATTTTTAAAGTACTTTCTGTTGTAGATTTTATTTTATCTAAATCATAACTACCATCAGCACCCTTTGCGATAAGCTTAGAACCTATCCCTACGCAAGTTACACCTGCCTTAAACCAAGCTTCTAAACTATCTCTAGTTGGAGAGACACCACCTGTAGGCATTATACTTGTCCATGGTTGCGGACCTTTAATAGCTTTTACAAAATCAGCACCGTATGTTCCACCCGGAAACAGTTTTACTATCTCACAACCTAACTCTTCAGCACGACAAATCTCAGTCAAAGTTCCACAACCCGGAGACCACATCACTTTACGTCTATTACAAACCAATGCTATGTCTTCTCTTAAAACTGGGGTAACAATAAAATTAGCTCCTAAAGCCATATATCTAGATGCTGAAGCAGCGTCTGTAACAGACCCAACTCCCATTATCATTCCTGGTAATTCTTTTGCTACATACTTACTTAAAGCGTCAAAAACTTCGTGAGCAAAATCGCCACGAGCTGTAAACTCTAATAAACGTGCACCACCATCATAAACAGCTTTTACGACTGATTTACTAATTTCTATATCGTCATTATAAAACAAAGGAACTAATCCTGTTTGCTTCATAACTTCTGCTACTTGTATTCTTGTAAAATTTGCCATTTTGTATTTTTTATCTGGAAACTTTCCCTGAGGAATCTCCACTTAATAATTTTTCGATATCAGCTAGTGTTATTAAATTACAATCACCAGAAATGGTGTGTTTTAAGCAACAAGCTGCTACTGCAATATTTAAAGCACGCTGTTTATCGTTATCATTGTTTACTAATCCGTAAATTAATCCTCCCATAAAAGCATCTCCACTACCAACTCTATCCACTACCGGTGTCACTTCTTTAACATCTGCATTATACACAGATTTTCCGTCATACAAGATACCACCAATACGCTGGTGAGATGCACTAACAGAATACCTTAAGGTCGTCGCTACTGTTTTTAGATTAGGACACGATTTAAATATTTGATCGTATAAGATGGGTAATGATTTTTCATTTTGGTAATTAGGATTAACCTTATCTTTACCTAGCATGAAAAATGCTGTATCAATATCTCCTAAAATAATATTACTATATTTTAAAAGCTCTGGCATTATTTGATTTGGTTCTTTACCATATTGCCATAATTTAGATCTATAATTTAAATCTGAAGAAATAGTAATCCCTAATTTATGAGCAACTTTTATAGCCTCTAGACATTCGTCAGCAGCAGATTGAGAAATTGCAGGGGTAATCCCACTCCAATGAAACCATGTTGCATCTTTTAAGACGTCTTCCCAGTTTATAGCGCCTTTAGTAATTGTTGACATAGAACTATGTGCTCTATCATAAACTACATTACTACCACGTGTACCAGCTCCCGTTTCTAGATAATAAATACCTAATCGGTCACCACCATAAATCACGTTTTTGGACTCTACATTAAATTTACGCATTTCTTTTAACGCGCAAGCGCCAATTTCGTTATCAGGTAACCTGGTAACAAACTCGGCAGGAATACCATAATTTGCTAATGATACTGCTACATTAAACTCTCCACCACCATAGGAAGCAGCGAATTTATTTGCTTGAGAAAATCTTAAGTGACGCTCTGTCGAGAGCCTTAACATAATTTCTCCGAATGTGACAATTTTACTCATTTTATAAATTTGATTACTATTCTATTTAAAAAAACCAAATAGTTTTATTTTTTAAAACCTTTTTTTAACAATCAATAGACGTTAAAAAAAAATGGTACAAAAAATAAAACTATCCAGTTTACTATAACTTATAACATTAGTTAGTTAAATCTATTATCTCATTACTTGTAATAATGAACTAAGTCTGATTTATTTCTAACTAAGATACTTAAAATTAAATTCCTAAAGCTTGACCACCACCAATTTGGATCGTTTCAGCTGTAATGAAAGACGCATCCTTACTTGCTAAGAATGAGATTACTCCAGCAACATCTTCTGGCTGACCTAATCTACCTAACATAATATTGTTTGCCCAAGAAGCAAAAACCTCTGGCTTAGTTGCTTTAATCTGTGCATGGAAAGGTGTATCAATAGTCCCTGGAGACACTGCATTAACTCTAATACCATATTCAGCTAAATCTTTAGCTAAAGCTCTAGTAATTGCGTGTACACCTGCTTTAGACGTACCGTAAATACCTGCACCTGGTCCACCTGCAGTCCATCCTGCATTAGATGTATAGTTAATTATTGAAGGGTGCTCTCCTTTTTTAAGGAAAGGGATAGCTGCTCTTGAAGCAAAAAATACTGAATCTAAGTTTAAAGCCATTACATTTCTGTAAAACTCAGTTGTCATTTCTTCAAATCTAGATCGACCACCTAATCCACCTGCATTATTTACAAGCACATCAATTCTACCATATTTTTCACCAATCTTAACGATGTTAGCTGTTACTTGCTCTTCGCTAGTTACATCAAAACCGTAATATTCTGCAGTGATCCCATCAGCTTTTAATTGCGCTAATTTTTCAGCTCCAGCTTTATCATCAATACCGTTTAAAACTACAGTATATCCATCTTTTCCTAATCTTTTTGCTACTTCAAAACCGATTCCTCCTGTGGCACCTGTTACTATAGCTACTTTTCCGTTTGTATTACTCATTTTTATATGTGTTTAATTTTAATTTATTCTTGTTTTAATATTGAACTAGATTAACTATTCTTATTTAATTTCTAGGTTTTAATGGTTCGATTTTAGGACATAATACCCAAACCGATAATAACGCAATTATTGCTAATGCTCCTCCTATTAAAAATGCAGGTGTATAATTACCTCCTGTAGTAATAAACGTCACTAAAAGAGTTAATCCTGCTGCACCAAGCTTAGCTGCCATACCTGCAAAACCAGATAGCGTACCAACTATTTTTCCTCCAAAAAGATCACTAGGTAGTGTCTGTATGTTACCAATAGCAATTTGGAAACCAAAAAGCAATACTGCCATAATAATAACTGCTGTTGTTGCTGATCCAGGTGCTTTTAATAAAAAGAAACAAGGAATCATAATTAAACACCCTAAAGTAATAACCATTTTTCTTGTCTTATCTACTGACCAACCAGCCGTAAGTCTATTTTGTGCAATAAGCCCTCCTGCCCATGCACCAATCATAGCTCCAACATAAGGTAACCATGCAGAAAATGCAATCTCTTTAACATTTAAACCAAATACTTCAGACAAGTAGATTGGTATCCAAACTATAAATAACCACCAAATAGGATCTAATGCTGCAGAAGCAATAATAACTCCCCAACTTTCTTTATGTTTTAATAACTCAGTTGTAGTAGGTACATATCCGTCATCATAATTACCATCTTCATCAATATCTTGATTTTTTTGTCCAGAAAGAATATACTTTCTTTCATCATCCGATAACCAAGGATGTGTTTTTGGTCCTGATTTCACAATATATAACCAAGGTAATAACCATAATAATCCTAGCGCTCCCACAACTATAAAAATAGCTTTCCACTCTAAATAAGCAGATAGTAATCCAATAACTGGATACGCTACTATACCTCCAATTGCTGCTCCAGAATTAAAAACACCTTGTGCAAGTGCTCTTTCTTTTGTTGGAAACCACTCTGCATTAGCTTTAGCAGCTCCAGGCCAATTACCTGCCTCTGCTAAACCTAATATTGATCTGAAAATTGAAAAACTTAACATTCCCTGAGCAAAGGCATGCAACATCGTTGCAATAGACCACACACCAATAGAAAGTGCAAAACCCATTCTTGTACCAATCCAATCAAATATTTTTCCAAAAAGCGCTTGACCACCAGCATACGATAGTATAAAAACTGTAGATATGGTTCCAAAAATAACTTTATGTCCATCTTTATCCATCTCTGGAAATAAGTCATTTGCAATGTCAGGCCATAGTGCTCCAAAAGCTTGTCTATCTATGTAATTAACAACTGCAGCCAAAGCCACAAGTCCTACTACCCACCATCTTAATCCTTTTGTTTTCATATCCTTTTTTTAAAAATTTTAAAATAGAAATTCTAAGCCTATAGATAGTAAAACACTAACTATAAGTCTAATAGACTATTTTTCTAAAATTTTGATTTATTGTAATTTAAGTCCTTATATCTTAAATTATTATTTGTTTTTTCTATAAATTATAACAGTATTTGTATAATTCGTTAAAATGGTTTTTCATTGCTTTTTTAGCTTCAACCGGATCTTGTTTTTTTATAGCCTCAAAAATTAATTGATGCTCTGTAATTGCACTTGCTGATAACCCTTTATGACAAACATGATATTTTTCAAAATTTGTTATAATTTCTGGCGTAATAATTAGCATGAACGTATTCATAGAACTATTACCACTTGCTCTTGCTATTGCCAGATGAAATAATAAATCTTCTTGAACAGCATCCTCTTTGTTTTTTACTTTATTACTATAAGCATCTAAAGCTTCTTTCAATTTTATTAAATCTTCTTCTGTACGTCTTAAAGCAGCTAATTTTACTGTTTTAAGTTCTAAAAGAATTCTGGTTTCTACTAACGATTTAAATTCAGGATCTTCTAATCTTAAAATATCTTCGATCATTCCATTTAATGCAATAACCCCAATATTTGCGACAAACGTCCCACTTTGAGGAATAGACTTTAATAACCCATAAAATTCTAATTTTTGAATTGCTTCCCTTACACTACTTCTAGAAACTTCAAATTTTTCTGACAGTACACGTTCCGCTGGTAATTTATCCCCTGGCTCAAGATTCTTAACATTTATTAAATCTCTTATCTTGGCAATAATCTGCTTCTGTATACTAAAATTTTCGTTTTTTGTAAGGACCTCTAACTTCATATAAATTATATATTTTAAGTATCATTTATCATTGGTAAATTTACTAAAAACTTAACAATATTCTTTTAATAATTATTAAGCTAAACTTCAAGGTCTATTAAAGACCTCTAAAGCTTAACTTAATTAAAAAGACTAATCAAAATATTATTAATGTTTTACTTCTAGATCGTAATATCGAACCTTAGCAAACGCACCTTCATCTCTGGTTTGTAAATAGTTTCCTGCTTTAAAATAGTTTTCAAAAATGCCCCACTTTTTCATATGGATATTATCATATACTTTAAACTCATTTTTATTTAAAACAACAACCATTTTACCATCCGAAACTTCTACTTCTAATGTAAATTTCCTAAAACCAACTTCCTGTTCAAAATTAAAACCTTCATCATCTCCCCATGCGTCTTCATGTAACATTTGTTCTGGCGTAGCATTTAGATTTTTAAGCACCTTAGTTTTAACTCTAATTTTACCTTTATCCCAATAAATTTTAAGCATTGGAGGTGCATTATTATCTTTTTCACCTACTAAATCTCGCTGTTCATTGGTTAATCTACCATGAATTTGCATGATTATGACACGGTGATATTTACCTTTACTATCTTTTGATATATCATCAATAGCTAATTTTCCTTTCATGTAACCACCTTCTTTAAATGTCCAATTAACATTATTCTCCCCAGACACCATTTGTTCTCTAAGCTCTGATCTAGAATATTTTGTATTGGCAGTAGTTGCTTTACTAGGAAAAGCATAAAAAACGATAGCTCCTCTTGTAGAATCATTATACATATAAGGCTTTAAAGCTTCATTAGTGGCATAATCCATTATCTCTGGAGGAGAAACCTCTTGAGGTTTTTTTCCATCACCCGCAGGTGTCGTTACTTTCCAGTGTGTTAAATCTATTTCCGGAAGTTTAAACTTCTTCTTTTTTTTCTTCTTCTTTTTAGTTTTAGTTTCTGCATTATCTTCTGTAACAACCTTACTAGATTGACAGTTAGCATTTAAAACTGAAACAAACACAAACAAGACAATTAATTTAAGTTTTATACGCATATGTTTCAGTCTTTAAATGTTTTATTAAATTATTAGTTTGCCATGATAGCAAAATTATCAATTCTAGCTTCTTCTCCTTGATTTGTTACAAGAATTGAAATTGTAGAATTTGCTCCTGAATTAAACATAACATTCGCAGCAACATAGTCATTAGAACTTGTTTGATCTGAACCTTCGAAATCTTCAATAGTTGCAGCTAATGCAGTTGTTAAATCTGTATGACCACCTCCTGCTAAAACTGAAACAGTTATAGAACCAGGGTTATTAGTCTTTAAAGTATAAAAATACGTTAAAGTGTAATCTGAGTTAGGTGATACTGTTAATTCTTGGTAAGCAATACGATCACCTGCTGAAGGAAACTTAGCTGCTTGAGAACCTTCGTGAACAGGGCTTGAAGTAATCTGAATAACACCTCCTAAATCACTATTTCTCCAACAATCACGTCCGTCTGCAGCAGTACCACAAGCGTCACTTCCATCTTCGAAACCTTGTTCTCCGATAGTAGGTACTATAGCTAAAGGCACTTCTGGTTCAACTACTTCAATTGTTTCTGTAAATGTACTTGAAACTCCTAAATCATCTGAAGCAGTTAAAGTAACAGTATACATACCTTCTGCTGGATAAACTGTTGTTGGTTCAAACTCTGTTGATGTTGTTCCGTTTCCTAAATCCCAACTATATGTTGTTGAGCTAGCAGATAAATTTCCGAAAGAATAATTCATCCATTCATCTCCATTTGTACCTTCTCCTTGCGAATAAGAAAAACTAGCTGTAGGAGGTGTAGCATCTGCAATAGAGTTAGCACCTATAGGCTCAAATTTTTCAAATTCGTCACATGATTGGATTGACGCAGCCATTACTATAGAGGTTGCAATCCAAATTATTTTTTTTACTTGTTTTTTCATCTTACAATATTTTTAAAATTAATAACCAGGATTTTGCCCTAAAGCACCTTGACTTAAGTTTATTTCTCTTTGTGGGATTGGTAATAACAAATCTGAAACACTAAAATTATAACCGTTATTATCTGAAAAAGTAGAAAGTACATCTTGAGCTACATTAAAACGAACTAAATCGAAAAAACGTTGATTTTCAAAAGCTAACTCTACACGTCTTTCATCTAGTAATTCTTGTTTAGTAATTGTACCATCCGCATCACCAACTAATCCTGCACGCAATCTTACTTCTTCAAAAGAATCTAAAGCTGCTTGTGCTGATGTTGATTGCTGTCCTGCCATAATAGCCTCAACATGCATAAGTAAAACATCTGCATACCTAAGTACTATTAAATCATTACCTGCTAACGTTGGATTACTTGAAGTCGCTGCAATACCTAATGTATCATCTCCATTTGGTATAAATTTAGCTACCTGAAATTGAGATAATAATAAAGGATCTTGTCTATAAGAATATAATGTTCTGTCTCCTCCTAGAGCATCTAATGCATCTCTAACTTCTTGAGTTGTATAATTAACACCTGCTGTTCTTCCTACTGCATTTAACCATTCTGCAGAAAAGTTTTGACTATCTGCTGAAGAATCACCTACATAGTCTATAGCGAAAATAATCTCGTTATTTAATTCAGAATAAAACACATCTTTAAAATTTGGTTCTAAAACAAACCCTTCACCCATTACAGACTCACATAATGTTTGTGCTAAACCATAATTAGTACCTGTTGTTAAATACACTTTAGCTAATAAAGCTTGCGCTGCAGCTTTAGACGCTCTAGTTTTATACGTATTATCTAAACCAGCAACTGCTGTTGTTAAGTCATCAATAATTACATCGTAAATTAAATCAGAATCTACTCTTGTAAATTGGATTGCTGTATCAGCAATACCAATTACACTTGTTACTAAAGGCACATCTCCAAATGAACGTACTAAATTAAAGTAAGCATATGCTCTAACAAATTTAGCTTCTGCTTCAAATCTAGAAGCAGCACTACCAGCTACACTTAAGTTTTCTAAAACAACATTAGCTCTATAAATAGTTTGATAATTACTTCTATAATAATCATCTACAATACCATTTGTTGCTTCTACAGTAAAGCTTTCAAATTGAGCAGACTCTCCTTCTCCTCCTACATTCTTTGATCTTGTATTATCGCTTAACATTTCTTGAACGTAAAAATCAACCTGCGCACCGTGATTGTCATTTGTTGATGTAGAGTTTACTCCTTGCATAGCATCATACAATGCTATTGCTGCCAGTTCTAAATCAGCTTCAGACTCAAAAAATGTTTCTGCATTTGATACAGATGTTGGTTCTGGTGATAAAAAATCTTCACAAGAAGAGGCTAATAAAACGACCAATAAAACCGTCGATATTTTTATATATTTTTTCATTTTATCTTTTTTTAAAATTAAAATTCTAGGTTTAATCCAACAGAAATTGTTCTTTGAATAGGAGAACCTCCTCTTTGATAACCGTAAGTAGTAGCCGACGTATTATCTACAGACTCTGGGTTAAAACCTGTATAATCACTTGCTGTTACATACAATAAGTTTTGCCCTGTAGCATAAACTCTTGCTTTAGAAAATAATGTTTTATCTAATAATTTATCAGTAAAATCATACCCAATACTTACAGTTCTTAAAGCTACGTATGAAGCGTCTTGAATAATATCATCAGTAAATATTTTCTGCTTTATAAATTGTTGGTTTGGTGTTGAAGAAATAAAATCTTGAGAAGAATTAAAATGGTTAAATAAATATTGATCTCCCATATTTCTCACCTCTGCACCATGACTACCTTGAAACATAAAGCTTAAATCCACATCTCCAAATTGGAAATCGTTTGTAAAACTCCATACAATATCCGGGTAAGGATCTCCTAATTTAGTTTTATCATCATCATCAATTACACCATCACCATTTAAATCTTTTACATAAACATCTTGTGCTTCCCCTCCGATTGGATGGTATGGATTAGCGATATACTCTAATGGAATATCAGACTCAACTACCCAACCGTAAAATGAAGATATTGGCTGACCAACTTGATTTATCCATTCTGCAGCTCTTTTAGAATCTACATTTAAAATTTGACCATTAGAATCTGCAAAGTCAATTAACTCATTTTTATTTCTAGAAGCCAACATTGTTGATGTCCATTTAAAATCCTGAGTATTAACATTCTTAGTTCTAAGTTCTAATTCAATACCTCTGTTTTCCACTTTACCAATATTTACTAAAGCTTCACTAAATCCAGTTGTGTTAGATATAGGGTTAGATAATAATAATTGATCACTTGTACGCTTGTACACATCTACAGAACCTGTAATTCTATTATTAAAAAGACCAAAATCAATACCTGGATTTATTTCGACAGAACGTTCCCATTTTAAATCAGGGTTAGCAATATTAATTGCACTTATAGCCGAATCTCCTGCATAACTAAAATTAGACGCTAAAGATAATGATGGGTAATAGTTAATTAATGCATTGTTATCTAACACAGAGTTAGAAGCTATTCTTAGTGCATTGTTACCTGTAACACCATAACTTACTCTAAATTTAAGATTATTAACTACTTCGCTTTCAGACAAAAAGTCTTCTTTAGAAATATTCCAACCTAAAGATGCTGCTGGAAATGTTCCATATTTATTGTCTTCTCCAAAAACAGAACTTCCATCACGTCTTAAACTGATTGATGCTAAATACTTATCATCATATGCGTAGTTTACTCTTAAAAAATAAGAAAACAAAGCTTGCTTATATTCAAATTGGTTACCAGCTCCAACAGTTGTAGTACCACCTAAAGTACCTTCTAACTCAGAGTTGTAACCTGTTAATCTAGTTGCTTTATACTCTCCTTTTTGTAATTCTGAAGACGCCCCTAATACTGCAGAAACATCATGATTACCAAATCCTTTATTATATGATAAGAAATTATCAGAAACTAATCTAGATACGTTAAGTACTTCTTCATCATATTGAACTGCAGACTCACCATTACGACTAGCTAAAGGACCTTGATTTCTTTCTCTAACTGTATTTTGGTAATCTCCTCCAATTGTACTTTTAAATGATAAATTATCATTAAAGTCATATTTACCATATAAACTAGCTCTTAATTTAAGCTTGTACTCGTTTCTTTGACGCTCTAAAACTTTTGCAGCTGGATTTGTATTAGACGTATTACTAATATCTACTAATGTACTACCGTCTCCATATAAATCATAATTATCAAAATGACGTTGTGTTGCGTAATCACCAACTTGAACATCAGGATAAGTCCCTCTGTCTACAAATCTAATTGTGTTTTCATCATGATAAACAGGTAACCAAGAGGTCTGTCTTAAAATATCATGAGTTGATCCATCAAAACGTCTTTTATCATTAAAAGAAGGGTTAAGATTAATCCCCATAGAAAGCTTATCTGTTAACTTAGTATCTAATCTTAATTTGTAACTATAGTTTTTAACTTCATCAGTTAATAATACACCTTCATCATGAATATACCCTAAAGATGTACTAAATTTAGTTTTATCATCTCCACCTCTAGCACTAAATGAGTGTGTAGTAATAACTCCACCATCAAAAATAATATTTTGCCAGTCGTTATCAATACCTATTAACTGCTTGTATTTTGTTCTATCAGACAATGTTCCAGTTGCAGCTAATTCTGCAGCAGCAGTTTCTGCTACTGAAAAATAGTAATCTTCACTTTGTCTTGCTTCTTTAAAACCTGTTAACGTATTATATGTGAATTTTGTTTTTCCTGATTTACCTTCTTTAGTTGTAATCATGATAACTCCATTACCTCCACGAGAACCATAAATAGCAGCAGAAGCTGCATCTTTAAGCACCTCAAAAGAAGCAACATCATTCATATTTAACGACCCTAAGTAATCATTATCAACAACAAGACCATCAACAACAATTAATGGATCAGAACTACCAGATACAGAACCTGTACCTCTAATTCTAATCGTAGGAGCAGAACCCGCTTCCCCTTGTGTTGCTGCGATATTTACACCAGAAACTTGTCCTACTAAAGCATCATCTACTCTAGAAACAGCAATCTGATCTAAATCTTCGTTTGTCACTTTAGATATAGAACCTGTTAAATGACTTTTCTTTTGTGTTCCATACCCCACAATCACTACTTCTTCCAAAGTATTAGCATCTACACCTAGAGCTACATTAACGGTTGTTTGAGCACCAACAATAACGGTCTTTGCAGTATATCCAATATATGAGAATTGTATAACATCTCCTTTTTTGGCTTGTATTTGATAGTTACCATCAAAATCTGTACTTGCCCCAGTACTAGTTCCTACAATAATAACATTTACATTAGGTAATGGCATGCTGTACTCTGCATCAACCACTGCTCCTTTTATTGTTACACTGTCTTGCGCAAAAGCAGCAATACACATGAAGAGCATTGCAAATAGTGCCGATTTAGCTTTTAAATTCATAATTAATTTTTAAGTTATTAGTTAATTAATTTGTTTTACTAAAAACACAATTATTAGGCAAGTATCAATATGTTTGTTACTTTTGTAATGTTATGTTTTTAACATAATTACTTCCCGTCGAAGAAGTATTTTTATTAAAAGGGTAGGCTTTAAAACCTATCCTTTTTTTGTGGTTAAACACCTGATAGGAATTGGTTTACCAATCTGGTTTACCAAATATATGTAAAATTTTGTTAATTACAACGTTTTCGTAATTTTTAAATGTTAAAATAGAGGATATTGGTGTTAAAATAGCAAACATTAGTGCGTTGTATTGCTGATTTACTAGTATTTAGTAACATCTAGACTAGAAAACAATAAAACAACTAAATGCTTTATTTATTTATCTGCAAAATAAGATGGCCCAACGCCAGTTAAAAAGTCTTCTCTTACAGGACTAAATGTATCTATTAACTGTCCTTCTTCTAAACAAACCGCACTATGTAGTAAATTAGGCTCAATATAAACACCATCTCCGGCTTCTACTATTTGCTTTACACCATCAATTTCAAATTCAAATTTACCTGACACGCAATAAGTAGCTTGCGTATGAAAATGTTGATGTGGCGCTCCTAAAGCTCCTTTATCAAATTTAACACTCACCATCATTATTTGATTATCGTAACCTAAAAATTTTCTTGATACTCCTCCACCAAGCACTTCCCATTCCATGTCTTTTGTTACTATGTACTTTTCGCTAAATCTTTTCATAATATTTATATTTAATTTTTTTGAGCACTTCAACTGTACTCAGTCTGACATTTATTTTATTTATTCAAAATAATAAGAACCTGACCACTCATAATTCTTATCATTAATTTTTACATTATGTTTTACTTTTTTAGAATCTTCTTCATTTGAAGTTATAAACAGTTTTACATTGCCTTTTATAGTCGTAATCTGCACTGCCGTATAATCTGCAGAATCTAAAACCACTTTTAATTCTTTTATGTTACTGTTTGAATTTATTGCAGATTCTGTAACTGGACTATAACTTCCGTGCGCTTCAATAGTAGATACAAAAATTGTGTTTTTAGAATCTTTACGTCTCAACATTAATGCTGCCTCTCTTCTTAAATTAAATTCTGGATCGTTTGCTCCAATTCTAGTAAAAAGCAATTGATCTTTATCATTAGTTACAGATGTTAAAGTGTAAAACTCACCTTTATTTAACCATGATAATTTACTATTATCGCTAGATGCTTTTGCAGTCCCTTCTACAAATAGATGTTGATATCCGTTTTTATCCCCTAAAGTAGTTAACACCTTAGGTACGCTATACTTAAAATTTGTTTGCACTACTTGTCCTAAAAAGTAATATGGAAAATCATACTTATTAGCTTTATCCGAAGTCACCTTCATAATATCTAACACATATGGTTTTTCAAAATCTTCGTCTTTAATAATTGCCATAGTACGCAGCATTTCCGTCCCTGGATAAGCATTAACTTCTTTAGCACTTGCAACTTGCACATTTTGATTTTCTGAAGAAAAATAGTTTAACACCGAGTGATGCTTACTACCTATTTCATATTTGGCATTAAAATGAGATGTTTCATTTTGTGTTACCGTATTGTGTGCAATAGTTTGTTTTGCCCAAGTCTTGTTTTCCTTTAGGTAATTACCACCTCCTTTTTGTTCGATATTAACAAAACGCGCTAAACCATAATCTTGAATAACTTCTTCTCCTTTTTCGTATAAAGAATACGACAACTTATCATAATGCCCGTGACTTGACCCTTGAGCAGCATACTTAAATACCAACTCTACATCGTCGTTTCTCAAAATAGCAACACCTCCTTGTGTTCCTTTTGGTCCATCAGACAGGTTAATAGATTTTTTATTGAAAGGTTCCGATTTACCATTCTTAATACCTAATGCAACTGCCAACCCTGAATCGTCTAATAATACACGATCTTGTTTAGCCGCTATTGATAATAATCCTGCATCTTGAGTTCCAAAATGATACGAAATATCAACTGCTGTAACTAAAGCACTTGTATAATAAGACATTCCCTTTTGACCATCATTAAGTGGGAAAAAATCTCCATCTGCATCAGACAAATTCAATAATGCATTTATAGATTTAAGTAAAACCCCTTCTTTATATTCAAATATTTTCAATTCTGGTTTAACGTTATGCAAACCTTCAGCAAAAATTAAAAAAGGATACATCGCGTAGCGCTGGTAATATGGCCCTTCATTATAATAACCGTCTGGAGAAAAAGGCTCCTCGATATTTGCTAAGAATCCTGCTTTACCATCTTTATTTAAAAAACCACCATCATCATCTTTTTCTTTTGTATCTAATTTTAAATCTTTAATACCGTACAAAGCGCGGTCTATCAACTCTTCATCACCCATAACTAAACCAATCATTCCAACCGCAGCATTACCCCAAGTACTATGATTGTGTACTCTTTGATAAAACTGAGGACTATCTATTGAAATATGATCTGCAAATGGTTTGAATAAATTAGTTTCTAATTTGATACGTTCGTCTTCAGACAAATAATTGTAAACACAGTCATAAGCCTGACTCACATACACTAACCAATTAGAATCATTTAAACATTGCCAGAATAGTTTACCTCTAGCGTAAGATCTTGTTTTAGGGTGTAATGGTAATGTTTTGTACAACGCCTCATATTGCATCAACATGTCTTTTACATATTTAGCATATTTTTCGTCGTCTAAAATTTGGTATAACACTCCAGCCTTTTGCATAACTATCATATTACGCTTATGACGTACATGCGTATATCCACCAGAATAATCTACAGGTATTGGCGTATCAATTCCTAGTGCAATTTCAGCATCTATTTCTTCTTTAACAGCTTCTAAAGTCGCATCAAAAATTGGAATATTACCCAATTGCGCTCTAATATCTTTAACACCTTGCGCTGTTAAAATAAGCTTAGGATGTGCTTGATCTGTTTGTGTCGTAGCATTATTTTTGGATACAGTATTAGTTTCTTTTTTACATGAATACATCGTAAAAACAAGTGCAACTGTAGCAAACTTTAAAATAATATTTTGTGTTAACTTCATAATTAGTTATTAGTAATAATTCCTATGCATTAATTGTTGACTCAGGTTAAAGCCGCGTCGTTAAAATTATAATTGTAAATATTCTTAACATCCTTTTAGAAAAACCCTTGTGTACTAGATAAGTACTATGACAAATCACACCACTAATTAAAATTGGTTTACCAAACTGGTTTACCAATATACGAGGTTTTTACTGTTAACCAAAAAAACATATTGACATTTAACTCTAATCTATACTATTTTGATAATAAAACAAACGACTGGCTATCTTAAAAGTACTCTGTTAGTGCAACAATTCCGTTATAAGAAATAACTAAAGAAAAAAGTAAAGCCGCAAACAAACCAATGTTTACAAAAAGACTTGTCTTGTAAGACTTCATAATTTTTTTGTTGTTTACCATCATTATAATTCCAACAATTACTAGTGGTAGCACAAACACATTAAAGACTTGAGACAGTATTTGAATCTCAATAGGATTAGCTCCAAAAGCAGGACCTATTAAAGCTACCAAACATGCTACAGCAGTAATTATTCTAAACTGACGGGAATTGGTATCTAATTCTCCAGACTGATAATCTGCAACTAATAATGGCGCAATTAACAAACATGGAAAAATAGAAGATAAACCTGCACTTAAAGCCCCAAAAAAGAAGATTGTCACAGCCCATTTACCAGCAACTGGCTCTAAAGTATTTGCCATATCTAAGACATGTGTTACTTCTCTACCTTGATAAAACAAAGCACCTGCAGCAACAGCCATTATCACACCACTAATTATAAAAATTAAAATTGCAGCAGTAATAGCATCCTTTTTTTGTTGATCTAAATTTTTAATTGTCCATCCTTTACCTTTCACAAAAAGAGGGCGCGATAAAAATGTAGCCGAAGCCATAGTTGTACCAACAAAAGCAGCAACCAACATTTTACCACCAACAACATCTGGTATTGTAGGTATCAACCCTTTTACAACATCCAATGGAAGCGGCTGTACAAAGCATAAAGATAACACAAAAGATAGCCCCATTAAGGTTACAAAAATCACAAGTATTTTTTCAAAGAAGGTATACTTACCAACTAACATTAATAGGTAAAAAGTAACGATAATCACTATAGCTGTAATTAAAACGGTTTCATATTTATAAGCAGCCAAGCCTTCAAAGTTTACGGATAAAATTTCAAAAATAATATTAGAAGAAATTCCCAAGATCCCCATTAAGGAGTTCCATTGCCCAAACGTAATACCTACTATAATTAGAATCGCTAATATTTTACCATATTTAAAATGTTTTTTAAATCCGTAAAGTGCAGTTTCACCCGTTAACAAAGCATAATTACCATATGCAAACATTAAAATACCCGAAAACAAGCAACTTAATAATAACACCCAAAGTAATTGCATATTAAACTTACTTCCCGCAACAATCATAGAGGTAACACTACCTGTTCCAATAGTGTAACCTATTGCAAAAATTCCAGGACCAAAGCCCAATACTAGTGCTATGATTTTTTTGATTAGTGATTTATTTGGCGTTGTTGCATCCATAATATGTAGTTAGCTTAAGGGTTGGTTAGTTTGTTTTTTAATTCCAATTGGTATGATGACTCTTGACTCCATCATCATCAATTCTTTTGTAAGTATGCGCTCCAAAATAATCGCGTTGTGCTTGGATTATATTTGCTGAAGAATTTACAGTAGTTATTCCGTTTAAAAATTGAATAGATTCACATAAACAAGATGCCGTAACATCATTTAGTACACATTGCGAAACCACTTTTTTAGCAGAAGCCTTGTACTTTTTTATTGAAGTAATAACTTCTGGATTGGTTAAAATGTTTGTTGTTTCTTTAAAGACCGCAACTAATGTTTCCATTAGCGTTGATCTAATAATGCAACCATTTGTCCAGATTCTAGCAATTTCACTTAAATTTAAATCCCATGAGAATTTATTTGAAGCTTCATTAATTAGCTTAAATCCCTGATAATGATTTATAATCCTAGCAAATTGATATGCTTCTAAAATTTCGGTTGTAGACAGATTTAAATCTGAAGTAGTTTCAGTTTTAAAATTATTATTTAACTGAATACGTTCGTCTTTATAAAACGACGTATATCTAGCAAATAAAGCTGAAGCAATTAATGTACTTGGTACACCAAGTTCCGCGGAAGCTATAGTTGTCCAGTTTCCTGTACCTTTATTACCTGCTTTATCTAATATCTTTTTTACCAACCAATCGTTGCCTTCTTTTTTTCTAAGAATATCTATAGTGATTTCTAACAAATAGCTATCTGCAGTGGTTTTCCAAGTGTCTAAAACATCCGCTATCTGATCTAAATTTTGACCAGAAGCCTCTAAAATGGTAACAACCTCTGCCAATAATTGCATTTCTACATACTCCACACCATTGTGTACCATTTTTATAAAATGACCACTACCTTCCGGACCAACATACGTGCAACAGGGCAAATTATTTTTATCCTTTGCCGAAATTTTTTCCAGAAAAGGCTTCACATTATTGTATGCATCTAAATCGCCACTTGGCATTATCGATGGTCCTTTTAAAGCCCCTTCTTCGCCTCCTGAAACTCCGGTACCAATAAAATGAATGCCTTTCGTTTTTAAATAATCACAACGTTCTTTCGTTTTTAAATAATTAGAATTTCCGCCATCAATTAAAATATCGTTTTTTGATAAATGAGGTAACAAATCTTCAATAACAAAGTCTATTGTTTTTCCTGCATTCACCATCAACATTATTTTTCTAGGTGTTTGTAAAGATGCTACAAAAGCAGAAATATCATCAAAAGCAGATGCTTCAGATAATTCCAGATAGTTAGTTTTAAAATTTTTAGCTACATCAACTTCAACACCATCAACATGCCTATTAAACATTGCTATTTTAAATCCGTTGTTAGCTAAATTTCGGCATAGGCTTTTACCCATGACACCTAAACCAAATAATCCAAATTCCGAAGTATTCATTAATTCGTGTTTTATCGTTTTTATAATGTTTTCTGGAGTCAAGCCAATATCTACTCTTAAAGCATCTTTTGGTTCTTCCAATGTATCAAACTGTGATTTTAATAACTCTGATGGCATAAAATGGTTATCACGACTATTTAATCTTTCAAATATCTGATCAAAATACCCTGACAAATACACCCATTTTGTTTCGGTTTTAATATGTAAACTTAAAGTATCTCTGTATTTCTGCTTTAAAGCAGAACATACAATTACACAGCTATTTTTAGTTAATTGCTGTTTAGCTAAATCATTTAGTGTTTCTAACCAACCTTGTCTGTCATCATCATTTAAAGGTTGTCCGTTAGACATCTTTTTTATGTTAGCTTCTGGATGAAAATCGTCTCCATCAAAAAAAGGAATATCTAATTCTTGAGCCAATAATTTCCCGACTGTGCTTTTTCCACACCCCGAGACTCCCATTATGAATATAACTTTTTTCATCTGCTTATACTTATTGTTTTTAATTTTCAGATGTAACACCTTTACAAACACTGCACTGTCCGACTAATTTACAATTATGGACAAGTCAATATTTTATTGCGGAATTTGTGCTTCAAAAAGTGCCGCTTCAACCGCGCCCAACCAGACATTTATTATGCTAAATTGCGCAATGCAGTTTCTATTTAGGCTCTGTAGATGCGCCTAATGTTGCTTCTTTAAACCAAACCTCAGCATAACTTCCGTTTGCATACTGTTTTACAATGTCTCCACCATAAGTTTCAGACTTTGTTGATTTTCCGTTTGCCTGATTATAAGCGCCTTGTTTAAAATAGTTGATCTCGCCAGCATAAGCAATTTCTCGTTCCACGCCTACCGCTCTTCTTGATGCATATACATCAATAATTTGTTGCGGGATTTGCGCTTTGGTTGCAAATTCTGATTTAATTAAGCTTTTTGTAAATTTTATAGTTTCGTGTCCTTTACTTGTAAACGTTAAATACATAATACCTTTATGCACGTTTACTTCGTAGCTAAACTCTTCACCTAAAGCAATACCATCTTTTGGTTCTGCCGGACTAGTTGTTTCATCAGATCCTTTAACCGAAAAATCATAACCCCAAACTGGCGTTGAGTAATCAAATCGTCCAGAGTTATCACCTTCTGTATTGATTTCGTAATTCCAAAACACAGAGCCTTTTGTATGACCCGGGAATTTTTTATAAAAGATTTTTAAGGGTTCATTCTCATGACCTTCGTCGCTATGAATTTGCCCAACAACTACCGAGTAAGACGATGCAACATTAGCGTGCCCTGTTGTAGACACATGCTGCACTTTTAATGTTCCAGTTAACTTACCTCCTTCTTCAGGAATCCAATGTTTTTTTTCACCTAACTCTGTTCTAGTATTACTAGATGTTCTTGACGTAATACCAGAATTTGGTGTTTTATACACTACCCAATCCGTTTTACCATCGTTTTCCACATAAAAGAAATCGTCTTTCTGGAAGCCTACTAAGTTATCTTGATAAGTTCCGTCTCCTAAAAGGATTTTCCACTGGTCCATAAATGGAATAACGTCACTTGGATATTTTACTGGTGCATCAGTTTCAACTTGAGCTTTTGTTTCTGTCTTTTTTGCTTCGTCTTTACAAGATATAAGCGTTAAAAGTATAACGAAGGTGTATAGCGATTTCTTCATCTAATAATAAATTTAAAGTGATTGAATTAATACATTAGTGTCATAACTAAATTTTCTTCAGTCTTAATCTGTCCTGAATTAGTTACTGTGTTTTCTGATTCTACATTATTTTTTGCTCCCCAAAGAATAGAAACAAACTTTACATTATTGTTTTTAAATGTGTTATTGTTAATGTTCACATTTACAATTCCGTTATGGTTTAGTAATCTTTTGTTTTTCTCTTTTGCACCACAATTAGTAAAAGTGCTATTTGTAATTAAAAGATTCCCTCCAATGGTAGACTCGTCATAACCACCTCTATAATAATCGACAACATTTTGTTTTACATTATCAAAATTACAGTTATTAATTGATAAATACTCTGTATTGTAATCTCCTCTGTCGTTGGTTTCTTCAGATAATTCGATACCATTTTCACAGTTTGAAATAGCTGTGTTTTTGAAAGTGATTTCTTCAGAATAGGCTTGCTTATAAACCCTTAAAGCATAATTAAAATTACTGATTTCAGAATCCACAACTTCTAAACCAAAATGATTAGACATGTTTTCTTTTAAACTAGCAAACGCATAATTAGAACCATTACCTTTTAATTTGATGTTTTTTACAGTTAATTTTCCGTAAGGATTTAACGAGAATGCTGGTGTATTAGCTGCTCCTTCAAATATAATTTCTGAATTTCCTTTAGATTGAATTGTGATTGTTTTGTCAACAACTAAAGATTCTGAAATATTAAAAACACCATCAGTTAAAGCTATAATATCACCACTTTCTGCAGCTTTAAGTTTGGCTACTAATTCTGAAGTATTAGCCACCGTATGTGTCGTAGGATCTTTAGCGCCAACTACATTTGAATACCAATCCGTACCATATTTTGATTTATCCAAAAGGTCTAAATTAACACTTCCTGAATTTACTATTGCTCCAATTTGATTTGATTTACTTCTTGAATTTCCTAATAAATCTTCCGTTATTGTTTTAAAATCAAAACCATTATAAATTTCTACATCATCATATCCAGACGTTGGAACAGAAAGATCTGTACCGATATCTGTTAACGTTAATTCTTTAGAAATTAAACCATGACTGTTTTCAATTTTAACGCTGTTATTGTAAATAATATTACTTTTAAAAGTAACACCATCCGCTTTATCATGCTCTATAATTGGGTTTGCATCACCAACAGAATTATAAATTACATTATTTACAACCTCTGTTCTTAACGGTCTTGCAGATCTAATTTCTGACTTTGGCAATACATCTGCTTGTGCGATATTGGTACCAACTCCAAATTGCCAAGGCGAATCTGAATCTACAAACGTATTGTAAGCAACTACAACATCTGTAACTTGGTTGTATCTGTTTAATGGTGATTTTGGAATTCCATTCATTATAGCAATTGGACTTCTAAAGTTTTTCCCTTTGATTTTGTAAAACAAGTTGTTTATTACCCAATGTCCTGTGTTAATAATTCTAATACCACCATATTGGTCGTTTACACCATCTCCAATAAAATAATTACCATCAACAGTAACGTAGTTTCCGTGACGTGTAACTACAGACCCTTCACTTTTATAAAACACATTATTTTTAATAATATTGAAATTAGTTTTACTAGAAATAATTTCAACTTCACCATTACACTCTTCAAATAAGTTGTTAGCAATAGTCGTATTACTTGGGCTCATAGATGTAAAACTACTTCCTAATTGAATAGTTTCTCCTCTAGCACCACCTTTACGTGGTCTTGGTCCGAAGTGGTTATTTACAATTTTATGAAAGTTTCTTATACTTTGATTTCCTTTTAAATCTACTCTAACCGTTGGACCACCATTTGTTTTTCCAGCGATATAACAATTACTTAACTCGTTATGTTTTCCATAAAACTGCACCCAAAGGTTGTCTTGATCGCGCTCTAAGTTATTAAAATCTAAAATCACACAATTTGTAACTTTACTGTAATTTGCAACGTCCTTCGCACTTGTTCTAAATGCGATTACATTGGTTTTAGGAGAATGTCCGTTTCTAAAAAACAAACCACTAACCTCTAAATAATCTCCACTAATTTCTAAACTAGATTCTCCTTCTATAAACACTTTTCCAGCAGTTTCAGCTTTAAGGGTTATAGGCTTGTCCTCTGTTCCTTCTCCTGTAAACTTAATCTCAAAATCTTTGTATGTTCCGTTTGCTAAAACAATATTATCTCCTGGCTTAGCATCTTTTATAGCTGTGTTTAGCTCTTCTATATTAGAGACGGTGTTTAAACTAGCAATTTCTGTTTTACCACAAGCAACTAGTAACAGGGATAAGATTACAATGGATACTATTTTTTTCATAAAAGAATAATTAATGCGTTGTTATTTATTTTTAATACAAAAAAGCCTTTTGTATTAAAAGGCCTTAAATTTTTATAGCTTAATGTGTGACATTTAAATTGTAGTATTTAACATAAGAAAATGCATCTGCATCTGTAGTTGTTAAATAATTACCTGCTTTAAAGTAGTTTTGATAAGGCCATTTGTCTAAACTAATATCTTCATAGATATGAGGTGTATTTGTATTTAATTGAACCTCAATTTTAGCATCACTTGCTGTAATTCTAAAATCAAAAGCATCATTACCCACGTAACCTAAATTTACTTTAATATCTGCCCACGTATTATTTGATGTTTCTAACAAATCATCACCAGAAGTGGCTTCATCTATTAGTGATTTTTTATGAGACCAAACATAACCATCTTTCCAATAAATTTTAATTAAGGGCGGTCCATTATTGGATGAAAAACCATGAACACTCATATCTTCCGGAGAAATAATACCATGAATTTGCATGACTATTACTTTATGATAATCATCACTAGATTGTGTGTTTTCTGATACAGACGTGACTTTTAAACGCCCTACCATTTCCCCTCCTTCTAGCAACGTCCAATTATCACTAGAACTATCAGGATTAATAAGCTCTCTTAATTCTGTTCTTGAAAAAGAGCTATTTGATGTTGAAATATCTGGAAATGTATAAAACATTAATGACGCATCAGATTCGTCATCATACATATAAGGCATTACAGGTGCTAAAGTTTGGTATCCAAAATTGACTAATTGAGACGGTTGGTATTCATCCGGACTCCCATTATTGTTTTCATCTATAGGTAAAGTTACTTTCCAGTTAGTAAAATTGATGTCTGCATAGGTTGTAGCGTCGACGTCTGAATCAGTATCTTCAGGCTCATTATCATTAACTAATGTTGGCTGCGACATCGTATCAGTAGACAGTGATTGCTCATCACTGCTACAGGCGCAAAAAACTAACATTAACAACAAATGAATCTGTAATTTCTTCATAATATAGTAATTGGTTTACCAATCTGGTTTACCAAATATAGGGTATTTTATAACACCAATAAAACAATAAACTCAATAAATAGTATACAAAACTAATTATTCCTCAATAAGTCGCCTGAAAAAGATGTCAAAACCTCACTTTTAAGCAAAAATAAGTAGTAGTTCTTTAATCGTTATTAGATTGAACTAATTAGGCTGTTGCAACGTTTTTACTTGACATAAAGATTCACTAAAGCCATGTATTTAACAACAGATAACGCAACAAAGCCAAACTATCCATTCTGAAAGCCACCTAAACACCTCTAAAACGGGCATTAAATGACCAAATGTTAAAATTTTGTTATAAATAGAATAGTATTTTACAATTAACTTGTTAATTTTGACATTATAACACTAAAATAAGAAACAATGAAAAAAGTATTATTAAGTGCAGTTCTTGTTACTGCTGTATTATTCACTTCTTGTAGAGAAGTAAAAGAGAATGCTGAGAAAGCAGGAAACACATTAGAAAACGCTGCTAACGCAACTGGTGACGCTGTAAAAGACGCTGCTAATGCAACAGGTGATGCTTTAGGTGATGCTGCTAACGCTACTGGAGACGCTGTAAAAGATGCGGCTAACGCAACAGGAGACGCTGTAAAGGATGCTGCTAACGCAACAGGTGATGCAGTAAAGAACACAGCTGAAGGTGCTAAAAAATTAGCTACTGATGCAGTTGATGGTGCAAAACAAATGGGTACTGATGCTGCCAATGCAACAAAAGAAGCTGCTGCTAAAACAGGAAGCGCTGTTGAACAAGCAGGAAAAGACCTAAAAACTAAAATGAACTAAGACCGTTTTAAATAACAGTCTTGTTTTACAAGCAAAAAAAACCTTATCAAATATTTGATAAGGTTTTTTTTATGGCTTTACTTAAAAAATATAAGCAACTAAATCACGCCTATTAAAAGGTTAAGTTTATTGCATAAAAAAACCTCTTGAAAATCTATGATTAACAAGAGGTCTAGTACTGAAGACGGGACTTGAACCCGTACGTCCTAATGGACATTGGATTTTAAGTCCAACGTGTCTACCAATTCCACCACTTCAGCATTGGTATATTATAAAGAAAGTCTCAGAGCGAAAGACGGGATTTGAACCCGCGACCCCCACCTTGGCAAGGTGATGCTCTACCCCTGAGCTACTTTCGCAGTCTTTGTATGAACGTGCAATATCGTATTGCGGTTGCAAATTTAGAACTTTTATACGAAGTACAAAGCTTTTTTTGAAAAAATTTTAAAATAATTTATACTTGCTTCTTTTTCACCAACATACGTTTGATCTCATTTAGCTTCATCAAGGCTTCAACCGGTGTTAAGGTGTCAATATCGATATGTAAGATCTCTTCTTTTATGTTTTCAAGTAATGGATCGTCCAAATTAAAGAAACTTAATTGCATTTCATCTTGCATAGATTTTACTTTATCTGTCAATTCTTCGCTTGAATGACTTTTCTCTAGCTTTTTCAGGATCTGATTTGCGCGTCTTAATACCTGTTGTGGCATTCCTGCCATTTTTGCGACATGTATACCAAAACTATGTTCGCTACCTCCTTCGACAAGCTTACGTAAAAACAGCACATTATCTTTTAACTCTTTTACAGACACATTAAAGTTTTTAATACGCTCAAAGGTCTCCGTCATTTCATTTAACTCATGATAGTGAGTTGCAAATAACGTTTTAGGCTTTGCTGGGTGCTCATGAAGGTACTCGCTAATAGCCCAAGCAATAGATATTCCGTCATAAGTACTTGTCCCTCTTCCAATTTCATCTAACAAGACTAAACTACGGTCTGAGATGTTATTTAAGATCGATGCGGTTTCATTCATCTCTACCATAAACGTAGACTCTCCCATCGATATGTTATCACTAGCACCAACACGTGTAAATATTTTATCTACCACACCTATTCTAGCTGCTTTTGCGGGTACAAAACTTCCTATTTGAGCCAACAGTACTATTAAAGCTGTTTGACGCAAAATAGCTGACTTACCAGACATGTTTGGCCCCGTAATCATAATCACTTGTTGCGCTTCTCTATCCAAAAATACATTATTAGCAATATATGGCTCGCCTATTGGTAATTGCTTTTCAATTACCGGGTGGCGTCCGTCCACAATATCTAAATCGTGAGACTCATCCAAAGTAGGATACACATAATTATTATCTGATGCTAATTGTGCAAAACCACATAAGCAATCTACTTTAGCAATTAAATATGCGTTTTGTTGTACGGGCTTTATGTACTGATTCATCCATTGTACCAAATCAGCAAATAACTTTTGCTCGATTGCCATGATACGCTCTTCTGCGCCTAAAATCTTAGCTTCGTATTCTTTTAGCTCTTCCGTAATATAACGCTCTGCGTTTACTAAGGTCTGTTTACGGATCCACTCTTCCGGAACTTTATCTTTATGTGTATTTCTTACTTCTATATAATACCCAAAAACATTATTAGATGCAATTTTTAAGGACGTAATCCCTGTACACTCACTTTCGCGTTGTAGCATTTTATCTAAATAATCTTTTCCTGAGGTAGACAATGCTCTAAGCTCATCCAACTCTGCAGAAAAGCCTGCAGCAATAGAACTTCCTTTTAAAATATTTACAGGAGCTTCCTCGTTCAAAGTTTCTTTAATTTTTTCGCGAAGCACATCACAGCTCTGTAAATTATCCCCAATAACTTTAAGCGATTCATTCTCGCAATTAGAAGATAATTCCTTTATTGGAAGTATAGCTTCTAAAGAGTTTTTAAGTTGAATTACTTCTCTCGGACTTACTTTTTGCGTTGCTATTTTAGAAATCAAACGTTCTAAATCGCCTATTAATTTAATATGATGCTGAATCTTATCCAATACGACTCCATCCGTTTTTAAATATGACACCACCTCATGACGCTGTTTGATTTGATCAATCTGCTTTAAAGGTAGCGCCAACCAACGTTTTAAAAGACGCCCTCCCATTGGAGAAATAGTTTTATCTATAATATTTAACAATGTCACTGCATTGTTATTAGTAGAATTGTAAAGCTCTAAGTTTCGGATTGTAAAACGGTCCATCCAAACATAATCGTCCTCTGCAATACGAGAAATTGACGATATATGTTCTAGTTTGTTATGCTGTGTTTCGCCTAAATAATGAAGTATAGAGCCCGAAGCAATAATACCTTCTTTTAAATTTTCTATCCCAAATCCTTTTAAAGACTTAGTATCAAAATGTTTTAACAACGTCTCATTAGCATAATCCGTTTGATATACCCAATCTTCTAAATTAAAGGTATGAAAATCAGCTCCAAAATAATCTGTAAATGTGTTACGTTTTGGTTTTGCTACTAAAACTTCACTTGGACTAAAATTTTGAAGCAGCTTATCTATATACTCTTGATTTCCTTGTGATGTTAAAAACTCTCCTGTTGAAATATCTAAAAACGAAATCCCAATATTGACTTTACCAAAGTATACAGAACATAAAAAGTTATTGGTTTTAGAGTGCAGCACTTCGTCATTTAAAGCTACTCCTGGTGTTACCAATTCTGTCACACCACGTTTTACAATAGTTTTGGTCTGCTTTGGATCTTCTAGCTGGTCACAGATTGCAACACGCTCTCCCGCCTTAACTAACTTAGGTAGATAGGTGTTTATAGAATGATGCGGAAAACCTGCTAGTTCTATTTCGCTTTCACTACCTGCGCCTCTTTTAGTAAGTGTTATTCCTAAAATTCCAGCTGCTTTTATAGCATCTTTACCAAAGGTCTCATAAAAATCCCCTACTCTAAATAATAACATTGCATCAGGATACTTAGCCTTGATGGCATTGTATTGCTTCATTAACGGAGTGACTTTTTTGCTTTTTGTTGCCAAAGGATATACGTTTTTATTAAGTTTGCAATGTAACTAAATATTGATTTTTTAAGAAGTCTATTTAAGTTTAGTTATTGATAATTATTCACAATTATTTTGATGAGAAAACTAAAAAATAGCGAATTAGACCGATTAAGTGTTGATGACTTTAAATCTGCCGAAAAAACACCAATAATTATTGTTTTAGACAACATTAGAAGTTTAAATAATATTGGGAGTGTCTTTAGGACTAGTGATGCTTTTTTAGTCGAAAAAATTTATCTCTGCGGAATTACTGCTACGCCGCCACATAAAGACATACACAAAACAGCTTTAGGCAGCACTGACACCGTAGCTTGGGAATATGTTGAAAATACGATGGATTTAGTCGAAAAACTAAAATCTGAAAATGTCACTATTTGCGCTATTGAGCAAGCTGAAAACGCAACAATGTTAGACGATTTTAAAGTTGAAGACAATACAAAATACGCTTTAGTTTTTGGTAATGAAGTAAAAGGTGTAGCTCAAGATGTTGTTACAGCAAGCGATGTTGTTATTGAAATCCCTCAATTTGGAACTAAACACTCACTAAACATAAGTGTTAGTTGTGGTGTTGTTACTTGGGATTTGTTTAGTAAACTGAAAGCTAAAGCATAAAAAGCCGCCTACCTAATCAATCCCTTTTCCTTATTTGTGATAGATTACAAAACCGAAACAACCTTAACATTTTAAAAACTAGTCTTTAATTGGCACCCAAATTTCCTCTTTTACAAAAGCATTAGAGGGATGGTAATCTTCTGGAAGTTTTTCAAAATGAGGTTTATCGTCTAATTTATATCCTGAATTTGGCAACCAACCAGTATGTATAGCCTGCCAAGTCTTTAGAAACTCTTCTGGCTTTCCTTCAAAATTAAAAACAGCATACTTAGCTGCATTTATAGTTAATGTTTCCAAACCCTCTGGAATAGATTTAAAATCAGACACCGCTACTCCCACCCACTTTTCGTAAACCGTATTTGGAGACATTGTCTTTAAATCAAATTGATTGTAAATCTGAATTGAAAACTTATCAGTCCCAACACGATTTAAAATCTGATTACGTTTAGGCATAAATTGTCTAGCCAAATTACCTGTACCTTGAGCATTAGTCATAAAAGACAAGTCTGCTTTTAAACCAACAATCAAAATAGCTTCGGATACAATTATTTTAGGCGTCATCACTACAAATTTGATCTAATAACCATAAATAATCCGCTCTATATTTCACAAAATCTTTGTCAGAAATATCAATTATTTTGACGTTAAAATCGGTTTGACTTTTAAGAAAATCTAAGTAACCCGCATTAATTTTATCTAAATACTCGTCCTCGATATCACTTTCGTATTTACGTCCACGTTTTTTAATATTAGCCTGCAAACGCTCTGTGTTTTGATATAAATACACATATAAATCTGGCTTTGCAATGTCCTTATACATTAAGTAAAACAGCTTACGATACAACTTAAACTCGTCTGGCTGCAGTGTTATTTTAGAAAAAATCAAGGATTTAAACACATCATAATCACTGACAATAAAATCCTTAAACAAATCCAATTGCCCTAAGTCGTCAGTAATTTGCTGATATCGATCTGCAAGAAAAGACATCTCTAAAGTAAACGCGTATCGTTGCGGCTCCTTATAAAATTTTGGCAAAAACGGATTATCTGCAAAACGCTCTAACACAAGTTTAGCATTAAAGTCTTTAGAAATCTGAGTAGTTAAACTTGTTTTTCCTGCACCAATATTACCTTCGATAGCAATATAATTATGTTTGGAAAAATCAAATTGCTTATTAGGATTCTTTAACCAAATCTTAATCTGCTCCAATGCAACTGTATCCTCACAATTAGCTAACAGATCAGAAACTGATAACTCTAATTCTGGATGCATAACATCTCCTGCAATTAATTGAAGAGGCTCTAAAACAAAACGTCTTTTATGCGCTTCAGGATGTGGAATAATTAGATTTTTTTCTGCTATAATTTCATCTTCAAAAAAGATAATATCAAGATCTATTACTCTAGACTCATACCCTTCGGACTGTTTTGGAGTTCTTCCTAATTTTTTTTCAATTTGCAACAATACACTCAATACCTTTTTAGGTTTTAGTAAAGTGCTTACCGCAATACATGTATTTAAAAAATCATCACCTTCAAAACCACTAGCTTTGCTTTGATACACCTTAGCAATACTAACTATGTTACCTATTTCCGCAAATATAGCATCCACAGCGTTTTGCAAGTTTTTAAACTTATCGCCTTTATTACTTCCTAGTGCTATGTGTACGGTTTTGATCTCTTGCATAATTTCTTCAGCAAAATAACTAAAAGAAATTCACTTAGTTCTTATCTTTATCAAATCTGTTAATAAGTTTTTATGACCTTAAAAGACAAATTACTTGCTCAAAAAATCTATCTGCTTCTAGGTGCGCTTTTTATAACCTCTCTAGTCGTTTCTAACCTTATATTTCAAAAGTTTTTTTATTGGTACCCATTGGATATTAACATTTTTGGCGCTAAACTATTTGAGATTTCCGTTGGAATACTACCTTACCCAATCACTTTTTTAATTACCGATTTAATAAGCGAGATTTATGGTAAAAAACGCGCCAACCAAATTGTAATTGGTGGCATATTTGCTTCTATTTTTTCTCTTTTAATTGTGTACACCGCCAATGCCGTATCCGCCACAAGCTGGTCTCCCGTTGGCGACAATTTATTCTCAACTGTTTTTGGAAACACCATGATTGCTGTTTTTGCTAGCATGATGGCGTATCTCCTTGCACAATTAGTAGACATTCAGATATATCATTTTTGGAAACGGATCACTAAAGGCAAACACCTTTGGCTACGTAATAACTTCTCAACCTTTTTATCTCAATTTGTAGACACGTTTTCTGTACTATTTTTACTGTGTTCGTTTGGAGAGATTGGCTGGGACAGATTTGCCGGTTTATTAATTAGCGGTTTTATTTTTAAAGTACTAATAGCCATACTAGATACTCCGTTTTTATATTTAGGTGTTTACCTTTTTAGAAAACGTTTCAAGCTTAAAACAAACGAAGAAATACAACTGGTTTAACAAATGCTAAACTTTTATTAAATACTTTTGTTTGGGCAACTATTTAGCTAGATTAAGCGTAAATAAATTGTAAACAAACAGATAATTTGATGAAGAAAAAACTTAAAATAGTAGGTATATCATTACTAATACTAATAGCATTATTAATTGCAAGTCCATTTATTTTCCAAAACCAAATCAAGGAAATGGTGCGCACTTACATTAATCAAAATGTTAATGCTACCGTCACTTTTGACGATGTAAATTTAAGTTTTATTAGTAGCTTTCCGCAAGCTAACGTCACATTAGACAACCTTACTATAACGACTTTCGAGCCTTTTAAAAATGATACTTTAGCAAAAATCGATTTTTTATCTTTAGACATGTCCATTAAGGAATTGTTTAAAAAAATGGATGAAGAACCATTAATTGTAAACGCTATAGCTATTGACAATGCACTTGTAAATCTAAAAACAAATGCAGTTGGCGCTGTAAATTGGGACATAGCTAAACCAAACAACACCAAAACTAGTACTACAAATGCAGATAGCACTGGTTTTGCTTTTGACATCGAAAGCTATAAGATTACTAATAGCGCTTTTAATTATTTAGACGAAAGCACTACAACTATTTTAAAAATCGCAAATTTAAACCACTCTGGAAAAGGAATCTTTTCAGGAAATTTATCAGAACTAGATACAAATACAGAAGCCAACGTTTCTTTTAGCATGGATGGCACAGAGTACTTAAGCAATAATAGCTTAAAACTTGATGCTTTAATTGACTTAGATCTAGCAAACAGCAAATATACTTTTAAAGAAAATAAAGCCTTAATTAATGATTTACCTTTAGAATTTAAAGGATTTGTTCAATTAATAGAAGCTGGTCAAAATATTGATATTTCTTTTGAAAACCCAGGCTCTACTTTCAAAGATTTTTTGGCAGTTATACCTAAAAGTTATGCTAAAAACTTAGACAATGTAGATACTACCGGAAATTTTAAAATCAATGGAGTAATTAAAGGAGAAGTTACAGAAACTAAAATACCAAGCTTAGATATCAATATCCTTTCTAATAATGCGTCTTTCAAGTTTGACGACCTTCCAAAACGTGTCGAGAATATTAGTATTAATGTTGAAATTAAAAACGAAACAGGTATTACGGATGATACGTACGTTAAAATAAATACTTTAAATTTTAAAATAGATGAAGACGAATTCAAAAGTTCTGCAACTATTAAAAATTTAACCAAAAACATGTTAGTAGACGCGCATTTAGATGGTGTTTTAAATCTAGGTAACTTGACAAAAGCGTACCCTATAGAGTTAACCAATAAACTAGAAGGTATTTTAAAAGCAGATCTTAATACTAATTTTGATATGAATGCAATCGAAACAAATGCATACACACGTATTAAAAACAATGGTGCTATAAGTGTTTCTGATTTTGTGTTTTCATCAGCAGATATCGTTAACCCAATAAACATAACAAAAGCAGCAGTAAATTTTAATCCGGGCACGATTACCTTAGACCAATTTATAGCTACAACAGGAGATACTGACCTAAATGCAACTGGGACTATAAATAACTTACTAGGATTTTTATTAAGTGATAAAAAACTACAAGGAGACTTTAACGTAAAATCTAATGTATTTAAAATAAGTGATTTTATGGTAGAAGGTGGTAGCGACGCCCCAGTAAATCAAAGTACAGAACCTGCAACTGCATTAAAAATACCCGCTTTTTTAGACTGCAGCATAACAGCAGATGCAAAAACAGTTTATTATGATAATCTAATATTAAAAGATGTCAAAGGAGATCTTAAAATAGCAGACGAAAAAGCACAACTAAAAAACGTTACCTCTAGAATATTTAACGGAAACCTAACCCTAGAAGGACTTGTGGATACTAAAAGCACAAAACCAACTTTTAATATGAATGTTGGTGCTAAAAACTTTGATATCGCTCAATCGTTTAATGACTTAAGTTTACTAAAAGCATTAGCTCCGATAACCAAAATATTAGAAGGTAAATTAAACAGTACAATTAATTTATCAGGAAGCTTAGGTGATGATTTCACACCGTTATTAAACAGTATAACAGGTGACGCTTTCGCGGAATTACTTACAACTAAAATTGAACCTAAAAATGAACAACTATTTTCTATGTTAGAAAGTAAGCTTAACTTTTTAGATTTTAGTAAACTGGATTTAAAAGACCTGCAAACCAAATTGTCATTTGATAACGGACAAGTAACAGTTAAGCCATTTGATATAAAATATAAAGATATTAAAATGACGGTTGGCGGATCACATACGTTTAGCAACACCATGAATTACCAAATAGTATTTGATGTTCCTGCAAAATATTTAGGTAGCGATGTAAACAACCTGATAAATAAAATTAATGACCCTGCTGTAAATACCTTAACCATCCCCGTAACTGCTTCTATTTCTGGTAATACATTAAAACCACAGGTAACTACAGATTTAACCAGCGGAGTTAAAAATTTAACCACGCAATTAATAGAAATTGAAAAACAAAAATTAATTAATAAAGGCAAAGACAAACTCACAGATGTTGTTGGAGGCATACTTGGAGGAAACACACCAAAAGACAGCACAAGCACTCAAACCAACACTGTAGTTAACGATGTTTTAGGAGGAATTCTAAATAATAACAAACCTAAAGATAGTACATCAACAGATTCCATTAAACCAAAAACACAAGTAAAAGACGTTATAAAAGGACTATTTGGTAAAAAGAAAGAGTAAAACGTTAGATTTTGAAATTTTAACAATTATTTGTCGCTACTATGTTTTTTTTTTCAGAATTTTAATCGTTTGAGCTTTTATTTCAAAAGAATATGTTAATTATTTGGAAATGTCAATAAAAGCATTACATTGTACCTATAACATTAAATAATCCGGACTGAATGAGGCAATTAAAAATTACCAAGCAAGTTACCAACCGTGAGTCAAAATCACTAGATAAATACCTACAAGATATAAGCAAACTTCCCATGATTACCGCTGAGGAGGAAGTTGAATTGGCACAGAAGATTAGAGAAGGGTGTCAAAAATCTTTGGATTTATTAACCACTGCTAACTTACGTTTCGTAGTCTCTGTTGCAAAGCAATACCAAAACCAGGGTTTAACATTACCAGATTTAATTAACGAAGGTAATGCTGGATTAGTAAAAGCAGCAAAGCGATTTGACGAAACCAGAGGTTTTAAATTTATATCCTATGCAGTATGGTGGATTAGACAAGCAATTTTATCTGCTTTAGCAGAACAATCTAGAATTGTAAGACTTCCATTAAACAAAATTGGATCAATAAACAAAATAAGAAAAGTAACCTCTCACTTAGAGCAAGTCAATCAAAGACCTCCAAGTGCATCTGAGATTGCAAAAGAATTAGATTTAACAATTAGTGATGTTAAGCAATCTATGAAAATCTCTAGTAGACACGTCTCTATGGATGCGCCTTTAAAAGAAGGTGAAGATTATAGCTTATATGACTTAGTTAGCTCTAACGAGTCTCCAAACCCTGATAACAACTTAATGCGCGAATCTTTAAACACTGAGATTGATAGAGCATTAGAAACACTAACTCCTAGAGAAAGTGATGTTATTAGACTTAACTTTGGATTGAGCGATCAACCAGCAATGACATTAGACGAAATAGGTCGTACTTTTGACTTAACACGTGAGCGTGTAAGACAAATTAGAGAAAAAGGAATCAGACGTTTACGTCAAACTTCTAAGAGTAAAATACTAAAAACGTATTTAGGATAAACCTAAATAACACTTTAGTCTATTAAATAACAAAAAAAGTGCATTATTAATTTGAATTATATTTTAATTTAATTGATATTTGCACCAGATTTAAAATTTAGATATGTTAAGAATTGAAATTAAAGAAGGTGAAAACATAGAACGTGCTCTAAAACGTTACAAACGTAAGCACAGAAATGTAAAAGTTATGCAAAACTTAAGAGACAAGCAATACTTTACAAAACCATCTGTAAAGAACAGACGTCAGATTCAAAAAGCTAGTTATATTCAAGGTCTTAGAGACGCAGAGAATATATAAATAACTTTTCTTTTATATAAAAAAACCACGCATTTTAAAATGTCGTGGTTTTTTTGTTGTTTAAAACATATTACATTAATTGTTTTCTTAACTAGTCATTGTAACATAAAGTTACCTCAGGCGATTAATAAAAACAACTGATATAAATAAGTTGTGCCTAAAATTTAGAATTAACAATCAAAACATACAGTCACATTTTGATTGGATTTTAGAACTTAAGATAGTCTACTTTATATGGATCTCCCAATAAACTCTCCATTACTAATGGATTACCATTAGAGTAAAACTGTAACACAGACTTGCTATCACTTAAATTTAATAAGTTATGTTGCTCTAAAACTGCTTTTGTTTGTTTTGCTACAGCTTCTCCTGAATCGATGATTTTTACATGAGAAGGCAATAATGACAATAGTTGCAAAATTAGATATGGATAATGCGTACAGCCCAGGACTAGATAATCTATATTAGCTGCTAACATTGGTTTTAAATAGGTTTTAAGAAGCATTGTCATTTGATCAGAGTCAATGTGACCACTTTCTATCAACTGTACAATACCTTCTCCTTCTTGCTCTATAATCTTAATACCATTACTATACAACTGTGCTGTATCACAAAACAATTGACTAGTTAGCGTCCCTCTTGTAGCTAAGACGCCTATCGCTTTTGTTTTAGTTTGTAAAGCAGCTGGTTTTATAGCAGGCTCTATGCCAATAAAAGGCACATCATACTTTTGCCTTAAGTAGCTAATAGCATTAGTTGTAGCCGTATTACAAGCCACTACAATCAACTTACAGTTCTGATTAAGTAAATACTCAGTATTTTTTTCCGAGAGCGCTAAAATAGCCTCCTTACCTTTTGGTCCATAAGGCGCATTTGCACTGTCTGCTAAATAGATTGTATTCTCCTTTGAAAGCAATGCATGTATCGCCTTCCATATAGAAGTCCCTCCTACTCCAGAATCAAAAATACCTATAGGTTGTTTATTCATATAATTAAGCATAAAAAAAGCTGCCTAAATTTAGGCAGCTTAATTTTAATTTAAAAGGAATTCTAATTAAAATCCTAATTCTTTTTGTACATCAGATAATAAATCTTTACCAGAAGCCATAATTACACCTGAACTTTCAGAAGAATCTAAAACATAGTTAAAACCTTGTGCTGTTCCAACTTTTAAAATAGCTGCTTTCGCTTTTTCAGTAATTGGCTTTAATAAGTCAAATTCTTTTTTCTGTAATTGTGTTTGTGCGTCTGCCTGATACTGACGGATACTTTGTTGCATTCCTTGTAACTCTTCACCACGAGCTTGATTTTGCTCGTTAGTTTTTGTAGCTGCTTCTGCTTCGTATAATTTTGCTTTAGCTTGATATTCTTTTACCATTTCTTGGATATCTGCTTCAAATGTCTTTCCCATTTTGTCCATTTCTGCTTTAGCAGCTGTCATTGCTGGCATAGACGCAACAAGTTTTTGTGTGTCAACATGTGCTACTTTAGTCTGAGCGTTAGTAAAACTTGTCGCTCCAATAAATAAGGCTGCTGCAAATAAAAGTGTCTTGAATTGTTTCATTTTTAAAATAGTATTTGTGTGTTATAAATTATTTGTATTAGTCTTAGTTGTCTTCGTCTTCTCCGCTCTGATTTTCTTCTTTAGCTTTCTTACGGTCCTCTAAGATTTTTTGTTTTCTAGCTTCTAATTCAGCTTTTCTTGCTTCTCTATCCGCTAGTCTTTTTAATCTTTTTTCTTCAAGAATATCAGCACTTGACTTAGCTGCTGCTTCTTGGCTATCTTTTTGGGTATCATCAGCAACACTTGGCTTATCTGTTTCTGTTTGATCACCACTTCTTTCTTTTAACTTATCTTCTCTTGCTTTTGCACGTTCTTCTAAAATCTTAGCTCTTCTGTCAGCAGCTTCTTTTTTCTTAGCTTCTCTAGCATCTAAAATTTCTTTCTTTCTTAATTCAGCTGCAGTTGCACGCTCTGCATTCTTCTCGTCTATTGCTTTTTGACGTGATTCCTTTTCTTCGTTAATCTCAACTACTACATCTTCAGCCTTTGCATTTTTACGTTCCGCCTTATTTTTAGCCTGGGTACGTTTTGATGCTCTAGAGATTGTTCTAATAATTAACTCACTCATATCAAAACGTTCTGCAGAATATAACATAACTACGTCTGCTGACTTATCAAAAACAAAATCATATTTCTTTGCTTTTGCAATATCTTGTACTGCCTGAAAAATCTGATCTTGCACAGGCTGCATTAATTGTCTTTTCTGAAGCATTAAATCTCCATTAGGACCAAAACGTTTTTGCTGATAATCTAAGATTTCTTTTTCTTCAAAAACAATATCTTCTTCACGTTCTTCAATTAACTCTTTTGTCAATAATGCTTTTTCATTATTTAAAGACTCACGTTTTAATTTTACTTCGTTAAGCTTTGTTTCAATTTCAGCTTTCCACTTCTGAACTTTGTTCTCTAATTGACCTGTAGCTTCTGTATATTCTGGAATGTTTTCTAAAATATACTCAGTATCTATATAACCAATTCTAACTCCACGTTGAGCATTAGCAGAAAAACCTGCTGCTAACATAACCAATACAATAAGAACTTTTAATTTCATTTTGGATGTTGTTTAAATATTTCTTTAGTATAAACTCAAATTAATTACAAACATTATAATACCAATGTCATTTTTTGAGTTAATTTTTTCAAAATAACGAATTTAATTCTAAAAAAAATTAATTCTTTAATCAAATCCTTGTAATGTTATTAGAAAATATCGTGCCAAAAATAAAAAAATAAAGAAACGATGTTTGTAATTTACTGGTTTTATTGGGCTAAACTATAATTAATTAAAATTGTTGACCAATTATAAAGTGTGTTTCCCATCCATGTTTAGAAGTCTCTCCTGGCTGTGGATCAAACCCATGACCAAAGTCGATACCTAATAAACCAAATGCTGGCATGAAGATTCTTAAACCTAAACCTGCAGATCTTTTAAGTGCAAATGGATCGTAATCATTAAAATTATCATAAGATCCCCCTGCTTCTAAAAACCCTAGCGCATAAATCTTAGCAGATTGCTTTAAGGTAATAGGGTAACGTAACTCTAAAGAAAATTTATTATAAATAGTACCACCATCAGCAGATGATAATGCTTGATTTGAATATCCACGTAAGGCAACAGCTTCTCTACCATCTAAACTATAACTTCCTAGACCATCCCCTCCAACAAAGAAACGCTCAAAAGGAATAACACCTCTATCTTGGTTATAAGCACCTAAGAAACCAAATTCTATACTAGGACGTAATACTAATTTACCAACTAGTCTAGTGTACCAATCTCCTTTAAATTTGATTTTATAAAACTCCAACCACTTATAACGCTCTTGATCAATTTCACTTACCCTATTAGCTGCTGCTGTTCTTAAAATAGTATTAGCATCTGCATCATTAGCTATAGCTTCATTAGTATCTCTTTCTGATTTTAAAGCACTATAATCTGTACTATTAAAAATTGAATATGGTAACGAGAACTTTGCTGTTGCAGAAAAACTAGACCCTCCCATTGGGAAAATTGGATCGTTAAACGTATTGTTTCTACTTAACCCTAACGTATAAGACAAGTTATTTGAATACCCATCTCCAAAAGTAAATAGTCCTGTATTATAGTTTTTTAAATTGTAATGTTGAAAACTTATCGCTTGAGACAATGTAAAGAAATCATCCGGAATTGATAAACGCTTAGCTAAACCAAATGTGATACCAGTAATATTAAAACGACTGTCCTTATCCGCATTACCAGTTGTTGCATCATATAAAAATTGCTTTGTTTGAGAAATAGATGTAGAAAACTGTACTGGTTTTTTACCTCCTAACCATGGCTCTGAAAATGAGAAGCTATATGTTTGGAAAAATCTACTTGCTTGTAAACGTAATGCTAATTTTTGACCATCTCCTGTTGGTATTGGCTTATAAGCATCTTTTTTAAAGATATCTTTAATAGAAAAGTTATTAAAAGACAATCCTAAAGTACCAATAAAACCACCTCCACCGTAACCTCCTTGAAGTTCGATCTGACTAGATCCAGCTTCTACAACAGCATACTCCATGTCTATTGTACCTTCTTCTGGATTTGGATTTTTAAAATTTGGTGTTAATTGCTCTGCATCAAAGAATCCTAACTGACTTAATTCTCTAATTGTTCTTACAACATTTTCTTTACTATATAAATCACCAGGTCTTGTTCTAATTTCTCTATAGATAACATGATCGTTAGTTTTTTGGTTACCAACAACTGTTACTCTGTCAAAATACACTGGCTTACCTTCAGAAATTCTAATTTCCATATCAATAACATTACCATCTGCATTAATTTCTACTGGGTTAATAGTAGAAAATAAATACCCGTTGTTTTGATATAAGTTAGTTAAATCATCTCCGTCAGGTTTAGTATCATCAGCAATACGCTTTTGAAGTTCTACACCATTATATGTATCTCCTTTTACAATTCTTAACTTTCGTCTTAAAGCCTCATCCGAATAAACAGTGTTACCAATAAAAGTCATGTCTCCAAAAGTGTACTTCTCTCCTTCTTCAACCTTAATTTTTAGAGATACTGTTTTATCATTGTTGTCAATTAGAGAATCAGAAATTACTCTTGCATCTCTATATCCTATTTCTTTATACTTATTTACTACACTAGTAAGATCTTCTTTAAAATCTGCTTCAATAAATTTTGAACGCTTTAAAACTCTAATTGGATTTTTCTTCTTAGTGTTTTTCATAGCTTTTCTAAGGTTTTTATCACTTAAAACGCTATTCCCTTCAAAATCTATGTTTTTAATTTTTACCTTATCACCTTTGTTAATAGCAACAATCATGTTAACTATAGGCTTTTCTATAGAGTCATTTACAACTTCGATAGTATTTACATTAACATTAGCATTAAGAAAACCATTTTTCTTGTACTTGCTTTCTAAATAGTTTTCTGTAGTTGTAATTAAGTTTTCAGTAACCTTTGTTCCTCTTAAAAGTTTATTTTCTTTTAAAATAGTTTCGTGTTTACCTTTTTTAACACCAGTAATAACAATCTCTTTAAGCTCTGGCAAATCTGACAATCTTATTTCTAAAAAAGCACTATCACCTTCTACCTTTAGTAAATACATTTCTATATCACTAAATAAATTAGATTTCCATAATTTTTTTATGGCATCACTAATTTCTTCACCAGGAACCATAATTTCTGTTCCTTTTTTTAAACCGGAATAGGCAATTATAGTCTGCTCACTAAAGCTAGTATTTCCTTTAACTGTTATTTCTGCTAGATTATATTTCTTACCGTCTTCGTAACTTAAATCCTGTGCGCTTATTGTTAACGTACTTAAAAAAGTAATCACTAACAAAGTGTAGTTTAATATTGTTTTCAATGGTAATTGTTTAGCTAATTTGTTCACTGGTTTTCCCAAATCGTCGTTCTCTTTTTTGATATTCAATAATAGCTTCATATAAATGTTGCTTTGTAAAGTCTGGCCAAAGTACTGGTGTAAAATATAACTCTGCGTAGGCTATTTGCCATAGCAGAAAATTACTAATACGTTGCTCTCCACTTGTCCTTATAAGTAAATCAACATCAGGTAAACTCTGCGTGTAAAGATGTGCATTAAATACCGATTCGTCAATACTTTCTGTAGAAATTATATTATTTTTAACTTTAGTACTGATTTCTTTAACAGCATTTAATAGCTCTTCTCTAGACCCATAGCTTAGTGCTAAAGTCAGATCCATGTGCGTATTTTCCTTAGTTAATTCAATAACTTCTTGTAATTCTTTATATACTTTTTTTGGCAATGATTTTAAATTACCAATAGCTTTTAATTTAATATTATTGTCCTTAAAGGTCTTTATCTCTTTTTTAAGTGAAGACACTAATAATCGCATTAACGTATCCACTTCTAACTTAGGTCGGTTCCAATTTTCTGTAGAAAACGCGTATAAAGTCAAATGTTTAATACCTAATTCTGCACAAGCCTCAACTGTTTGACGCACAGATTTAGTTCCATTTTCATGGCCAAAAGCGCGTAACATTCCTTTTTGCTTTGCCCAACGCCCATTACCATCCATGATTATGGCGATATGCTTTGGCAAATTTTGCTTGTGTATGTGATCTTCTATATTCAAATTAATATCCGCAATAACATGGGTTCTTTCCAAAAGTATACGTTAATGTTACTCCTGTAAATGTATACCAATCATTATTATTTAAATTTCCAAAACTTCTATCAGCTAATTCTTTTGAGTCTGGTGCACTACCATCTAGATTATCCGAAAACGTATAACGTGCTCCAACCTCTAAAGCCAAGACAATATTAGGTGTAACCAGAGCTTTAAACCCCACAACCATAGGTATACCAATAGCAATACTGCTAGAGTCCTCCGTTTGCACGTCTCCTAAACTATCATAATATAAGTTATCGTGTTGTATTGCACTTACACCAGAAAACAAGTAAGGTGTGTATATAAATCCGCCTTGATGCAAATTAAAATCAAAAAAAGTAAACTCGACACCTGCGGTCAATTCTATGATTTGATTATTAAACTCAAGACCTCTTATTTCTCTACTTGGATCATCAGAATTTGTATCAATCCCTTCCAAGTCAGCAAAAGTTAAAGACACTCTGTAAGAATGTCTTGGGCTTCTATTCCATTTATAGATCGCTCCAATAGCTAATTGATTGGGTGCAATATAATCTGTAGCTCCAACATCTCCTATAAAATTGGCACCACCCAAATACAACCCAAACTCGTTGATTTGTGCACTACTAAAATGTATGCTTAAAAATGTTAGTATGACTAAGGTAAACTGCTTCATAAATCTTCAAAGTTTGCAAATATAATAAATAAGACTACTCTATAACAATTTGATTGAAATAGTTACACTTAAAAACACATTTAACAAGATTTTATTGTTTAATTACGCTTGTCTTCTCCCCAAAGCAGTTTTTTTCGGAGTGTATCCAAGAAAGTTTCGTTGTTTAAAACGATCATTTTGATAGTAAACGGGGCTTTTTTTATGGTAATTGTTGTTTTGTTAGTTAAGGTCGCAATTCTAGAATCCATAGACACTAAATGCTCCTTTTCTCTACCATTTACTTTTAAAGTTATTACTGTAGAGTCTTCAATAACTAACGGTCTTGCACTTAAATTATGCGGTGCAATTGGCGTTAAAACTAAACTTGCTGCGTTAGGCGTAATTACGGGACCACCACAACTTAAAGAATACCCTGTGGATCCTGTTGGTGTAGATATAATCAATCCATCACTCCAATACGACGTTAAATACTCGCCATTTAATTCGGTTTCAACCGTAATCATAGAAGTTGTATTTTTTCTACTAACAGCTATTTCGTTTAAAGCAAAATTACAAGTATTAATTTCGGCATTATCCTCAGAACTTTTAATAGTAAGTAAGCTGCGTTCTGAGATTGAATAGTTTTTATCTAAAATATTTTGGATCGCGTCTTCAATCTCTTCATGTTGGATAGTAGCTAAAAATCCTAAACGACCGGTATTAACACCAACAATCGGGATATTTAAATCTCCAACTAAAGTTATTGCTCTTAAAATAGTACCATCGCCACCAATACTAACCAGAAAGTCAAAACTGTTATCTAACGTTATAAATGTAGCATAATCGGCTTCAATCTTTGGCGACACACCTTTATAAAAAGCAGCTTCAATAACCACCTCTATATTCTTTTTTTGAAACACATCTAATAACACTTCTAGTGATGCTAATGGTTTCTTTTTCTGAAATTGACTATAAACAGCAACTTTCACCATTACATATTAAGGTATTTATTAAGGTAATCTGATCGTTCTTTCAAACCATCAAGATAACTATCTTCCTCATGACCTGACACTATATTATAGCTATAACGTCTAAAGGTTTGTACCATTTCGCTTAAACCAACATTTCCTATTTTTAGAGTAATTTGCGCAATATCGTTTTCAATTTTAGAAATAAAAGCGCCATATAACTTACCATCATTGCTTTCTACAATTTGACTAATTTCGCTAAACGAATAATCTATCAATCCTTTTTCTATGATTAAAACCGCTCCGTTCTCCGCAAAAAAAGGTGTTTCGTTAAACAAACCAATAATATCATTAAGCTCATAATACCCTAAATACTTATTACTGCTATCTAAAACAGGCATAATATTAGTGGAGTTTTGGGCAAACGCCTCTAAAACATCTAACCAATTAGTATCGTTTCTTACAAAAAAACCTTCGGTAGCATATCCACAATCAGAAATAACCTCAACTTTTTGAAAACAATGTGCGTCATTCTCTGAGATACATCCTAAATAAACTCCCGCTTCATTTTCAATAGGAATATGAGAGTAGGTTAATTGGTTAAACAACAGTTGCAAATCACTAACTAAGCCCGTGTTTAGCAATGGTTTTATATCATTTATTACGTAGTCTGAAAGGTTCATTTTATAAAAACTTTTGTTTTGCAAATTAATTAAAAATTAGCACAAAAAGCCTCTTATACTTTGTATTTTTGTGTTTTAAATTATAGTATAGTTATGACAAAATTAAGCGTAAACATCAATAAGATTGCTACTTTAAGAAATTCTCGTGGCGGTAACACCCCAAACGTGGTTCAGTTTGCAAAAGACGTACAACGTTTTGGAGCGGAAGGCGTAACCATACATCCTAGACCGGACGAACGTCATATTACCTATCAAGATGCCTATGATTTAAAACCGGTAGTACATACGGAGTATAATATAGAAGGTAATCCAATTCCAAAGTTTATGGATATGGTTTTAGAGTTACAACCTACACAAGTCACGTTAGTACCAGATAGTATTGATACATTAACTAGTAATGCAGGTTGGGATACTCTTAAAAATAAAGGGTTTTTAACCGAAGTCATTGCTGAGTTTAAGAAAAAAGGTATCAGGACATCCATATTTGTAGATCCTGATTTAGCACAAATCGAAGGAGCAAAAGCAACAGGAACAGATAGAATTGAATTATACACAGAAGCATTTGCGCATGAGTATAGTTTAGGTAATCAAAACGCTATACAACCTTATACGGCTTGTGCCGAATTAGCAAATAGTTTAGGACTTGGTGTTAATGCCGGACATGATTTATCTTTGGATAACATTCAGTTTTTTAAACAAAATATGCCAGGTCTTTTAGAAGTCTCTATAGGACATGCTTTGGTTTCTGAAAGTTTATATCTAGGTATCGAAAATGTGATTAATATGTACAAGAATAAATTACAATAAAAACGTATGGTGTTACATTCAAATATTATAGGTGAAGGAAAACCGTTTGTGATTCTTCATGGTTTTTTAGGCATGAGTGATAATTGGAAAACATTAGGTAATCAGTTTGCTGAGCATTTTCAAGTACATTTGGTAGACCAGCGCAATCACGGTCGTAGTTTTCATGATGATGCTTTTTATTATGAAGCACTAGCCGAAGATTTAAAAAATTACTTTGACACACATCAAATAAAGGACGCCATACTTTTAGGGCATTCCATGGGCGGAAAAACAGCCATGTTATTTGCAACACTATATCCAGAATTAGTAAGCAAATTAATAATAGCTGACATTTCTCCACGTTTTTACCCAATCCATCATGATGCCATATTGGACGGTCTAAACAGCTTAGATTTTGACACTTTAAAAAGTCGTGGTCAAGCAGAAAAACAACTTGCAAATTATGTAACAGATGCAGGTACACGCATGTTTTTACTAAAAAATCTATATTGGATCGAAAAAGGAAAACTAGCCTTAAGAATAAACTTAGATGTGTTAACAGAAAATGTTTCTGAAGTTGGAGAAGCACTTCCATTACACGCTAAATTTGACGGAGATACTTTATTTTTGCGAGGTGACAAAAGTGAATACATAGGTAATCAAGATGAAACCCTGATTAAAAATCATTTTCCTGAAGCTAAGATTATAACTATTGCCAATGCAGGACATTGGTTACATGCAGAAAACCCAAAAGATTTTTATCAAGCTGTAACAAATTTTGTAAATTAAAGTCTATTAACTAAACCCTAGTTTATGAAACTTATTATAAGATTACTACTAAACGCTATAGCTGTATTTGCTATAGCCAATATATTAAACGGTGTATCCATAGATAATTACACAACCGCTATAATTGTGGCTGCTGTACTTTCTTTGTTAAATCTATTGGTCAAACCCATATTAATATTACTAACATTACCCATTACAATTTTAACACTTGGCTTGTTTTTATTTGTAGTCAATGGGCTAATTATTTTACTAGCAGACAACTTTATAGATGGCTTTGCTGTATCCAGTATATGGACCGCTATTTTATTTAGTATTTTACTATCCCTATTACAATGGTTACTGCAATCGTTTTTAAAAACAGATAAAGATTCAAATTAAATCTTAAAAATAGTCTGTAACACAACATGTTAAAAACTTTGTAATACTATAAAAAAGTAGTACTTTTGCACACCTTTTTAATTAAAAAAAACTAGTGTTAATGCCCATTTTAGGGCTTTATATCATTTATAATGAATATTACAAGAGAAAACATTGATGCATTAAATGCTGTAGTAAAAATAGATATCGCTAAAGAAGATTATAGCGCTAAAGTTGAAAAAATATTAGTAGACTACAGAAAAACAGCTAACATCCCAGGATTTAGAAAAGGTCAAGTACCAATGGGAATGGTAAAAAAACAATACGGTAAATCTGTATTAGCTGACGAAGTAAACAAAATACTTCAAGAAGCATTAAGCAAATATTTAGCTGAAGAAAAATTAGATGTGTTAGGGCAACCATTACCTAAACAACAAGACGAAATAAACTGGGATTCAGATTCTTTTTCATTTGAATTTGAATTAGGTCTTTCTCCAGAATTCAGTGTGGATTTAACAAGTAAAAAAGCCATTACACATTATAACATCGTTGCTGATGATAAAATGATTGATGAGCAAGTTGAACGCATCCAAAAACAATACGGAAAAATTACTCCTGAAACTGAAGTTAAAAAGGATAGCGAAATTACTGGAACCTTCAAAAACGAAGAAAAAGAAATAGACAATACGCTAACTGTAACTTTAGATCAATTTAAAGGTAAAGCAACTGAAAAGAAATTTATCGGTGCTAAAGTTGGTGATGTTATTACATTAAAAACTAAAGGATTATACGCAGATGATCATGAGTTAATGAATGCTTTAAAAGTACCACATGATGATGCACATGGATTAGACATCGAGGTAACTTTTACAATTAACGAAATTAATAGTCGTGCGTTAGCAGATTTAGACCAAGAGTTATTTGACAAATTATTTGGTAAAGATGGTGTAAAATCTGTATCAGAATTAAAAGCGAAGATTAAGGAAGATGCTGAAAAGCAATTTGTACAACAATCTGACCAAAAATTATTAAACGACGTTACAGAATACTTAGTAGACAATACTAAATTTGATTTACCAGCAGCATTCCTTACAAAATGGATGCAAGTAGCAGGTGAAAAGGAAATGGATGAAGCGACTGCAAAAGAAGAATACGAAAAGTCAGAAAAAAGCTTACGTTACCAACTTATCGAAGGTAAATTAATGGCAGACAATGATCTTAAAGTAGACTTTGAAGACGTAAAAACTAATGCTAAAGACATGATCAAAATGCAAATGGCACAGTTTGGACAACTTAATCCTTCTGATAAAGAATTAGATGATATTGCTGCACGTGTATTAGGTAATCAAGACGAAGTAAGACGTATTTCTGAACAAGTTGTAAGTCAAAAATTACTTAATCTTTACAAAGAAAAAGCAAACATCAAGGCTAAAGAAATGTCTTATGAAGCTTTTGTAAAAGAAGTTTACGGTGACAAATAATAAACCTCACTTTTTGTTTTTATCATTTTGATAAGATTCTATTAGTACAGGTTTAACAAAATAATCATTATCTTTAGGCGTTGTTTAGCAAGACTAAACAACGCCTAATTTTTTCAATAAAAATAACACTTATTCAAACTATGGATTACGGAAAAGAATTCGAAAAATTCGCTATAAAGGATCAAGGTATAAGTAGTACATATTACAATAAAATTATTAGTAGTATGTATCCTACTAACTTAACGCCTAACATTATTGAAGAGCGTCAAATGAACATCGCTATTTTTGATGTGTTTTCGCGTTTAATGATGGACAGGATTATATTTTTAGGAACAGGAATTAATGATCAAGTAGCAAATATTATTCAAGCACAATTATTGTTCTTAGAAAGTACAGATGCTAATAAAGACATTCAGATATACATTAACTCTCCAGGAGGAAGTGTTTACGCTGGATTAGGTATCTATGACACAATGCAATTTATCAAACCAGATGTAGCTACTATTTGTACAGGTATGGCTGCCTCAATGGGTGCTGTTTTATTATGTGCTGGAGCTAAAGGTAAACGTAGTGGTTTAACGCACTCTCGTGTTATGATTCACCAACCTTTAGGTGGTGCTCAAGGACAAGCTAGTGATATAGAAATTACTGCACGTGAGATCTTAATATTAAAAGAAGAACTTTATAACATTATTAGTAAGCATTCTGGTCAAGATTACGACAAAGTATACGAAGATAGTGATAGAGATTACTGGATGAAAGCTGATAAAGCTAAGGAGTACGGAATGATTGACGAGATTTTAGCTCGTAAGTAAAAATTATATAATAGTGAGCTATAAGTTTTTGTAAAACACAGAAACTTATAACTAATCACTTATAACTATAAAAGATGGCAAAGGAAGAATTAGAATGTTCATTTTGTGGTAGAAAAAAACCAGAAACCAGCTTATTAATAGCCGGTTTAGATGCGCATATATGTGATAGATGCATACAACAAGCTCATGGAATTGTTTTAGAAGAATCTAAGGAAGAAGACTCCAAAGATCTTTCAGCAGAAATGATGCTTAAAAAGCCTAAAAAGATTAAATCATTCTTAGACGAATATATTATTGGTCAAGAATACACTAAAAAAGTAATGTCTGTAGCAGTTTATAACCACTACAAACGTTTACTACAGCCACCAACTACAGATGATATAGAGATTCAAAAATCTAACATCATAATGGTTGGACAAACAGGAACAGGAAAAACATTAATGGCTAAAACCATTGCAAAAATGTTAAATGTCCCGTTAGCAATTGTTGATGCAACAGTATTAACAGAGGCTGGTTATGTTGGTGAAGATGTAGAAAGTATTTTAACACGTCTTTTACAAGCTGCCGATTATAGTTTAGAAAAAGCAGAAAAAGGAATTGTTTTTATTGACGAAATAGACAAGATTGCACGTAAAAGTGATAATCCATCTATAACAAGAGACGTTTCTGGAGAAGGTGTACAACAGGCCTTATTAAAACTTTTAGAAGGAACTGTAGTTAACGTTCCGCCAAAAGGAGGACGTAAGCACCCAGACCAAAAATTTATAGAAGTTAATACAGAAAACATCTTATTTATTGCAGGAGGTGCTTTTGATGGTATAGAACGTGTTATTTCTAAACGTTTAAACATGCAAGCAGTTGGATATAGCGCTTCTATTAAAGAAGATGTTGTAGATCATGACAACCTGTTACAATATATTATCCCAAAAGATTTAAAAGATTTTGGTTTAATACCTGAAATAATTGGACGTCTTCCCGTTTTAACTTACATGGATCCTTTAGATGGTAAAACATTAAGAGCGATACTTACTGAGCCTAAAAACGCCATCATCAAACAGTATAAAAAACTGTTTCAAATGGATGATATTGAATTAAGTATTACAGATGGTGCTTTAGAGTTTATAGTAGGAAAAGCTATCGAGTATAAACTTGGTGCACGTGGACTGCGTAGTTTATGTGAAGAAATACTAACTGACGCTATGTTTGAGCTTCCTGGAGGCGATATTAAAAAACTTAATGTTACAAAAGCATACGCAGAGCAAAGGCTTAGTAAAACAACAATTAAAAAACTTAAAGCAGTTTCTTAATTAAAGAGTATACAAACAATAAAAAACCACTTTAGACAAATGTTTAAAGTGGTTTTTTATTGTTAAATATAACTGTCCAGTTATAAAGTTTCAGTTTTAGAACAATTACTATTTGTTATTTTACAATCTGTACAATAACCATCTCCTGCACTATCACGTTTAGGATTACAACCTCTTCTGCATCCATTACAAACAATACTAGAGATTGGATCTTGCACTCTTAAACTGTAACCGTCTTTTAATTTTAAAACATCTATTCCTATAGTTAAAGGTTCTTTAGTTTGATTACAATACCCTTTGGCTATCAACATAGGAAACCCGTTATTGTCAATTGCTTTTAACAAACTAAAATCCGATATAACTACATCGTAACCAGTAAGTAAACCAATACGCTTTGTTTTAAAAATAACTAATTGTTTTTTAATATCATCTTTAAAAATAAAACCATCTTTTTCTTTTCCAATAATTAAATCATCACTTAGCTCTATATTATTAATTTTCTTAAAATTTTCAAAGTTAGCATCTAATTCCTTCAATGCTTCTCTAAATAAGAATTTAGATTGAATCTCTACACTATCAATAGGACTCTCATTTTCTTGGTTTTGATTTTCATCAGAACAAGCAAAAAACATACTGATTATGAATAGGTAAGTGATTTTTTTAAATAATGACATAATGTTTAAAATTTATAATTATAAACTCCAAGTTAAAGTTAAACAAATTTATTTTACAATATTTTAAATAAAAACAATAAAAAACCACTTTAGACAAATGTTTAAAGTGGTTTTTTTGATTAAACTCAATGTGACCTTCCCTTAAGTCAGATTAATAGCAAGCCTAAATTAATATTTATTTAACTGATAACCAAATAAATAGCAAGTTATTTTAATAATCGAAAGAATCGCTTTACAAAAAATAATTCGCTCCCTTTATTTAAATGTTACTCTATTATTTATTTAATATTAAAAGTTCGTCTATATATTGACGTGAATTAGATAACCTTGGTACTTTATGTTGCCCTCCTAATTTATTGTTTTGTTTTAACCAATCATAAAACAACTGCGTTCTAGCAACATGTATTTTTGGTTTGTTTAAGGTCATATTATTATAACGCTTCGCTTCATAATCTGAATTTAAACTTTTAAGTGCATTATCAAACAACTCATTAAAGTAATCAATGTCCTTAGGCGGTGTTTTAAACTCGATTAACCACTCATGCGCGCCTTTCTCTTTACCATCCATAAATATGGGAGCAGCAGTGTAGTCTACAATCTCTGATTTTGTTTTTTTACAGACCTTTTTTAAGGCATCTTCTGCATTTTCAATAATCAACTCTTCTCCAAAAACATTAATATGGTGTTTTGTACGACCTGATACTTTTATACGATACGGACTAATAGACACAAATCTAACTGTGTCCCCTATTTTATAGCGCCAAAGACCAGCATTAGTTGTAATAACTACCGCATAGTTTTTATTAACCTCTACCTCACTTAAAGGAATAACTTTTTGATCTAATGTCCCATAATTATCCATTGGAATAAATTCGTAAAAAATACCATAGTCCAACATTAATAATAAATCACCTGAGTAGTTTTGATCCTGAATAGCAAAAAAGCCTTCCGATGCGTTATAGGTTTCGTAGTATTTAAAATCTTTTTTAGGTAAAATGTTTCGGTATTGCTCTATGTATGGATTAAAGCTAACCCCACCATGAAAATAAACTTCCAGGTTTGGCCAAACATCAAACAAACTTGTTTTATCTGTTTTGTCTAATACATTATTTAATAGCACCAACATCCAACTAGGCACACCAGCCAAACTGGTCACATTTTCATTAATGGTTTCATTTACCACAGCAGCCATTTTAGTTTCCCAATCACTCATTAAACTAACCTTACTACTTGGTGTACTACTAAACTCTGCCCAAAAAGGCATGTTATCTATTAAAATAGCACTTAAATCTCCAAAAACGGTACCGTTTTCTTTATACAATTCTTTACTTCCACCTAACCGTAAACTTTTACCTGTAAATAATTGGGAGTCTTCATTGTTATTTAAATACATGCAAAGCAAATCTTTACTTGCTGCATAATGACAATCCTCCAAACTATCTGTGCTTACTGGAATAAATTTACTTTTAGCATTGGTAGTTCCACTAGATTTTGCAAACCACTTAATTGGTTTAGGCCAGAAAATATTATTTTCGCCTTGTCTAGAGCGCTCTATCTTATCTTGGAAATCTTCGTAAGTTGTGATGGGTACACGTTGGGCAAACGTCGCGTAGTTTTTTATTGAAGCAAACTCGTGTTGCTTACCAACTTCAGTATCTTTTGCTATGTCCAATAAGCTAAATAGCAACTCTTGCTGCACCTCATTTGGATACTTTAAAAACAACTCTATTTGATGAAAACGCTTCTTTAAAAACCATGAAGCAATAGAATTAACAAGAGGAATTGACATAGTTATTTGTATCTTTAAGTTTTAAAAATAATACTTTTTTTTATGACCTACCAAGGTGTATTGACAAAAATGCAAACGGAGTTTACTAAACCCATTAATTACTATCTAGTATTTAAAAATGACTTTATAAACCTTAATCAATTATTAAACAAAACCTTAGAATTTAGTTTTGTAAAATACGAGTGTTTAAACTGCCATTTAGACAAGCCTATTTATCGTCAAGGGTTTTGTAAAAGTTGCTTTTTTGAGATCCCACAAGCAGCAGATTGGATCATGAAACCCGAATTAAGTAAAGCACATTTAGGTATTGAAGAGCGTGATTTGGACTACGAAAAGCAGGTCCAACTAAAACCACATATTGTGTATTTAGCTAATTCTAGCAATGTAAAAGTTGGAGTGACAAGAAAAGGACAAGTCCCTACACGATGGATAGACCAAGGCGCGCATGAAGCTATAGAAATTGTAGAAGTCCCTAACAGATATCTTGCTGGTATTACTGAAGTTGCTTTAAAAGATTATGTTGGTGACAAAACCAATTGGCGCACGATGTTAAAAAATGAGATTAAAGATGAAAATTTAATTGAATGGCGTGATAAACTGAAACAATACATTCCTGACGAAGCCCAACAGTATTATATTGAAGATAATGAAGAGACCAATATTGAATTTCCGGTATTGCGCTACCCAACAAAACCGAAGTCTTTAAATTTTACAAAAACAGCACATTACACTGGTGTTTTAAAAGGAATTAAAGGTCAATATTTGATTTTTGAGGATGATACTGTTTGTAATATTAGAAGTAATGAAGGACTTGTTGTTAACATAACTATTTTGTAATTATTACAATTGTGTAACGACTTAATGTATATGAATACATTAATTTTTGTTTACAATGCTGACTCTGGAATTAAAAATCTGGCAATAGATATTGCGCACAAATTATTTAGCCCAAAAACATATGCTTGTAATTTATGCGCATTAACTTTTAATACATTTTCTGAAAATACGATTTGGAAAGATTTTAGAAATAGAACCAATTTAAATATTGTGTTTTTACATACGGACGAGTTTAAAACCAAACACCCCAATCACGCTTTTGAATACCCGATTATTTTAAGCAAAAACAACAGTACTCTTGACGTCTTTTTATCTAAAGATGACATCAATGCACTATCCACAGTTGAAGAACTAATCCTTAATATTGAATCTAAATCTTGCGACATGCTGCGTTAGCGGTAGTAATGGCATCCTTTTTTTGCTGCCATATATGGCAAAAAAAGATAGAGTGGATGACGCGACCCTTGTGGTAACGCCCAACTTTAGCAAGCTAAATGCGGAAAAAAACTACTCTTTAAACCATCCGGAGTATTTGACGTAATTATCAGCAATACGGTTTATCTCACCATTGATTAACTCTTGACTAATATCTTTGACTTTTTTTGCTGGCACGCCTGCGTAAATACTTCCTGACTCTACGGTTGTATTTTGAGTGACAACTGCTCCGGCTGCGACAATACTATTACTTTCTACAACGCAATTATCCATTACAATACTTCCCATACCTATCAAAACATTGTCATGAATTGTACATCCATGGACAATAGCATTGTGACCAATGGACACGTTATTACCTATTATCGTAGGGTATTTTTGATACGTACAGTGTACAACTGCACCATCTTGTACATTAACTTTATCTCCTAATTTTATGTAATTAACATCACCGCGTAATACGGCATTAAACCAAATACTACATTGCTTACCTATTTGGACATCTCCAACAATGGTTGCATTTTCTGCGATGTAACAATCTTCTGTTATTTGTGGTGCTTTACCGTTTACTGGTTTTATAATTGGCATGTGTTATTTATTTTATTGTTCTCGATACTTTTATTTGTTCTTCTCAAAACACTAAAACTAGTGTCTTGGGTTATTTAAAGTAAGATAATAGGTCTGATTTTTTAGAGGCAGACACCATAATTTCTTTTCCGTTGCTTAAAACAACACTTCCGCCTTTTCCTTTTATGTATTTAACAACCTCGCCCACGTTAACAAGGTAACTTTTGTGGACACGTGCAAATCCTGATGGCGTTAATGCGTCTTCAAAATATTTTAGTGTCTTACTAACTACTTTCTTTTTATTGTTGTTTAAATAGATCTCTGTGTAATTATCGTCTGCTTTACAATACAATATGTCTTTGGTGTTTAATACTTCAAATCCGTCTTGTTGTGGAATGGTTATTTTGCCCGCTACGGTATTGGTTTTTGGGATTAGGACCTGGTCCTGCAAAGCATCTTCCTTTGACTTAATCTCGGAAACATAGTCTACAGCTTTAATCAACTCGTCAATATCAATAGGTTTCATTAAATAATACGAAGCGTGTGCATTTAAGGCATCCATTGCATAATTATTGTAAGCGGTTACAAATACTGTTTCGAAATCACGATCACCAACCTTGTCCAATAAATCAAATGCATTACCATAAGGCATCTCTACATCTAGAAATACTAAATCCAAATCTAATGTACGAATCAACTCCAAAGCCTCATTAATATTAGCTGCTTCGCCTAGAATATTGACTTTTGGACAGTATTTGGCTAAGTAGTTTTTTAGTATTGCTCTACTTTGGGCTTCGTCTTCTACTAGTATTGCGTTTAGTGTCATGTTTAGTCTTTTTTTATTGTTACTACCACCTTAGTTCCCACATCTCCTTCAGTCCCATTATCGTCTAAAATTACATCTACTTTGTCTTTATACATCTGATTTAAAATAGATACTCGTTTTTTAATATTACCTAAGCCTTTAGAGTTGTGCTTTTGTTGATTTTCGGTCTTTAAACTTTTAGACTTTTTACGTCCAATACCATTATCTGCAATAGTAATTGCAATAACACCTTTTTGCTTTTTGGTTATCGAAATATGTAATAACCCCATGTCTTCTTTATAACGTAGTCCATGCCAGACTGCATTTTCTATATAAGGCTGAAGTAACATAGGCGGAATCTGATATGCTTCGATATCTATAGTTTTATCAACGTCTATTGTATATTCAAACTTATCCTTAAACCTAAAGTGTTCTAGTTTGGTATATAATTCTATCAATTCGATTTCTTTTTGAAGCGGAATAAAATCTTCTTCAGAATTCTCTAAAACAGCGCGCATTAATTTTGAAAAATCTGAGAGGTATTTATTTGCTGTACGCTCGTCATTAGTAGAAATAAAACTGTTTACCGAGTTTAATGCATTGAAGATAAAATGCGGATTCATTTGACTTCTTAAAGACTTTAAGGCTAATAAATTGTTAGCTAATTTTTGCTGTTTAATATACTTGTACATTAAATACGCAGTTAAAGCTAGTAAGAATAAACCACCTATTAAAGAATAAATAATTAACTGTTGTCTTTTGTTTTTTTCTTCGGATAACTCGACTTGACTTAGCGTTAATTTACGATCGGTTTCTAGTGTTGTAATTCGGTTTTGCTTTTCTGTAATGCTTTTATTAAAGCGCGCTGCTTGAGATATTTCCTGTTCCTTTTTAATATAAAGTTGATCAACCGTTTTTACATATTCGTCAAAGGTTTTTTTAGCTTCACTAAAATTACCGGATTCCACATAGGCATCAGTCAACTTTTTAGTTGCATCCTTTTTAACTGTTAGATCTTCTTTTTTATCCGCTTCTTCTATACTTTTTTCTAAATACGGAATCGCTTCTTTATAGTCTTTTTGCAAAAAATAAGCATTCCCAATTTTATAGTTTTGCTTTTGTTTGGTAATACTACTTTCATTAGCAATAATAGAATCCTTTTCTATGACATCTATATCTTTAATAATTTCTTTTCTAGTTGCAATTTCCTCATCATAAGATTGATTTACATTTTGGAAATCTGCAAACTTAACTTTCTGTTCTACTTCTCTAGTTTTATTTTCCTGAGCAGCCATAACAACAGAGTTTTCCAATAACACTTCTGCTTTTCTCTTTTCACCTTCCGTATTATAAACGGTACCTAATTTAGAATTTAAATCGGTTATTTTGAATTGAATTTTATTGGTTGTTGCTATTTTTAAACCTTCAGTATAGGCTTTTGTAGCTTTACTGTTTTCGTTAATCATAGCATAGACATCTCCTAAACCTTCGTAGCGTATTACCTTTTGATTTTCGGATAAATTATTAGTCTTTAATTGATCATATATTACTAAACTTTCTTGATGGTTGTTATTATAAAAATAAGCTTTTGCTAGTTTTAAATTAACATCAGTAGTGCTTACATTATTTAAGCTAATTCTATAATTGGTAATTGCCAAATCGTATTGTTTCCAATACATATAAACATCTCCTAAAACCTGAAAAGCTTCTGCGTTTTGTTGTACCGAATTACTTTTTGGGAGACCATCAGCTATAAATTGAATACTTTTTTCAGCTGAAATTTTCTTATAATATAAAGCTGAGTCTATTGCTGTTTTAAAACTACTTTCTTTAATTGCTATTTTGGAAGACACAGAATAATCACCAACCGCTTCCACCTCTACCCTAATATCATCATTGCTTTTTACAGTATAGTAAATGGTTTGAAAGTCTTTATGACTTATCATGATTTCGTCTTCATATTTAACCTTAATCTTAAACCGACCACTTATAGTTGTACTAGTATAAGCACCTCCGTTAACTTGCACATTAACACCAGATATAGGATTAAAACTATTACTTTCTACCACGACCCCTTTCACCTCAAAAGAGGCACCTAAGGGCTTACCCAACTCTTGTTGTGCAACTACTCCCAACTGAGATATAAGACCTAGTAAAAGCGCAAGTAATAACTTAAGGTTTTTCATTTAATATATTTATAAAACATAAACTTACGCACTTTAAATCATTAAATAAAATGCGTTTTTCTGATACAACCGTCAAATAGAACTAAATAGTAGACTTAACTCATTTACATTCCAAACTGACTCATTTATCATACCCATTCACTCATTATAGATTGTTAGCAAAAAAATAAAAAGCATGCTTAACTTTTGGGCATAAAAAAAGCCTCGATACAATCGAGGCTTTTTTTTTTATAAGAATTATACTAGTTGATCGCAGGACAATCACAACTGTATCTTGCTTTACCACAATTAAAATTATACCCCAATGTTAATTGATGGAAACCACCATTATTAAATACTACTGAGTTAGATTGGTAGCTATAAGTATATGCAAACATAAAGTTATTAACCTCTACACCTAAAATTGGTGTAATGTATTGTAATTTTTGACTACTAATTCCTGATCCATCAACAAATTCAGCACCATCTAAAGAACGTCTGTAAGACAATCCTCCCCAAACTTTACCAAAATCCATTGGCTTGTATGCTTTTACGTTTAAATCAAAAGAAGATTCTTCTGTAGCATCTCTATACATAAACATTGCAGACGGTTCAAAACTCCAATCGCTACCTGCCAATTGAAACGTATTACCAACAGATACAATGTACGTTCTTAAATTATCGTAGCTTAATCCTTGCTCGTTAAAATTAACACCTTCATTTTTCAAAAGGTTTTTAACAGTTGCATGCGCATAAAAGTTATATAAGAAATAAGAAAATCCTAAGTCTACATTAAAATTAGTTGCAGATTGCTCTATTCCAGAAATTATTGGATCAAATCCATCAGCTAAAAAGCTAGTTTCGTCTAATTTATATTGTATTGCTCCCGCACTTAAACCAAAAGATAATTGGTTTAAATCCGTCGTACTTCTAGAAAACATTAAATGGTGTGCGTACGTAAAGTATGCTCCCGTTTGCGAGTGGTACCCATTTTTATCGCTATAAACAATAGCTCCAATTCCTGATTGTGTATCACCAATCCTACCGTTAACACTAGCTGTAACAAGTTTAGGAGCATCATCATCTCCAAACCACTGCTGTCTACCCGTTATTCTAATTTTGGCGCAATTTGCTGCACCAGCCATAGAAGGGTGAATTAAATAGTAATTATCCGTTAAATAATCAGAGTAGATAGGTAATCCCTCTTGGGCTGTGGAAAATTGACTGCTAAATAAAGCAACAATTGCTATTAAAAATACATTTTTTAATCTCATAATTCTTATTTCGAGGTCGGTCGGTCAATAAATAGCAATGCTATTATGGTTATAACTCATTTTTAACTTAAAAAGTACAAATCAGTCTCAAATATATAAATTTACTGCTTAAATCGTCACTCCTAAAAGTTAAAGGTTCAAGATAAAAATGTTTTCTTAAATAAACTATAAAAATTTTAAAAATTGACAGTTCTATAAAATTCAAATATAGTAGACACCTACACTTTTCTTTAGTATTTTTGCAAAAAAAAGTTACTATGAGCAATTTCAAAGTTTCAATTCAAGAAACCTCAAATCCAACTATAATTAAATTTGAACTTAATCAGTTTATAACTAAACATCAAAGTTTTGAATTTAACAACATTGACGAAGCAAAGGATTCTCCTTTAGCCCAACAACTGTTTTATTTACCATTTGTAAAAAAAGTATATATCTCTAGTAATTTTATTGCTATTGAACGCTTTAATATCGTGGAATGGGATGCAGTTAAAAATGAAGTATCAGAACAAATAGAATCTTATTTAAATGAAGGCGGATCGGTTGTGTCTGATTCTGCTGAAACTAAAAAAGTTGCGGTTACCGTTTACACGGAAAGCACGCCAAACCCTTCAGTATTAAAATTTGTGGCTAACAAAAAATTAGTTACTGCATCTTACGAATTTACATCTATCGAAACTGCGAAACCATCACCAATGGCAACTGCTTTGTTTCATTTCCCGTTTGTAAAAAGCGTGTTTTTTGATGAAAACTTTGTATCCATTACAAAATATGATATCGCTGAATGGAGTGATATCTCTTTTGAACTAAGAGAATTTATAAGAACTTATATAGAAGATGCAAAAGAAATTGTTTCTCCAGACGCTCCTGAAGTTGTAGAAAAATCTATTGAAAAAGTTGAAGCACATTTTGAAACACTTGATGACACCTCTAAAGAGATCATTAACATTTTAGAAGAGTATGTTAAGCCTGCAGTTGCTAGTGACGGAGGAAATATTCAATTTGAATCTTATGATGAAGCAACAAAAACTGTGAAAGTAATTTTACAAGGTGCTTGTAGTGGTTGTCCATCATCTACTTATACTTTAAAAAGCGGAATCGAAAACATGCTAAAAGAAATGTTAGCAGGTAAAGTTGATTCGGTTGTTGCTATAAATGGTTAATTTCAACCTATAAAACAAACTGTTTATCTATTGTTTTAAATTATTATCCCACACAAATTATTGATAATTGTATTAATATTTGTAATTTTAAGGAAGAATCAATAATTTAAAAAAACAATATCATGGCAGTATTAAAAGTAATTGAAGTATTATCAAACTCAGAAAAAAGCTGGGAAGACGCAACTA
>NZ_PJBW01000010.1:0-101231 GCF_002836085.1 Olleya sp. 1-3 | reverse complement strand
ATGGAAATACTTCATCTTCAGCAACCGTAAGTGTAGACTATAGTGTTGTATTTCCAGTGGCAGTAGATGATATTAGTTTAGGTAATACCCCTGGCGATACGGTTAGTGTAGATGTACTTGGTAACGATACTGACACAGATGGATCAATAGATTCAACTGCTGTAAGTTTAGTACTACCATCGGGATCTATTAATATTGTTATAGATGCGGATGGAGATGTAGTAGGGTATACTTTACCTGGAGAAGGCGAATGGCAAGTCAACCCAATTACTGGTGAGATAACATTTATTCCAGAATCTGGTTTTGTTTCAAGCCCTACTCCTGTAGGTTATACTGTAGATGATAATGATGGTAATCCATCAAATGTTGCTACAGTATCTATAGAGGTAGTTGTTACTTGTGATGACGTAATCGATGGAACTGTAGATTTAGTTGCGCTTTTTGCTGAAGAACCTTTAAATTCTATCTTTATGGAAGATTGTGATGGAGATGGAGTAGCAAATGGTACAGAAGTATTAGATGGGACTGACCCAATTGACCCATGTGATTTTATTATAGATAGTCAAACATTGACAACATCAGGAATCTTTATGGCTGCTGATTGTGATGGAGATGGTGTGACTAACGGGCAAGAAGTTGCTGATGGGACAGATTTAATGGATCCTTGTGACTTCTTAATAGTAAGTCAGACTGAAACAACTTCAGAAGCATGGGGCGCAATTGATTGTGACGGTGATGGTGTTGTAAACGGACAGGAATTGTTAGATGGAACCGATTCACAAGATCCATGCGATTTTGATTCAGATAGCCAGAATCCAGCAATTATCACTATGAATTATGATGATTTAGATTGTGATGGAGATGGTGTAACTAATGGCCAAGAAATGGAAGATGGCACTAATCCTAATGATTCATGTGATTTTAACTTGACAAACCAAGATGTAGTGCCTACAACAGAATGGTATGATGAGGATTGTGATGGTGATGGTGTAACAAACGGAGATGAGTTAAATGACGGTACAGACCCTCAAGATGCTTGTGACTTTGTTTACACAAGTCAAACAGTAACAATAAGGGATACCTTTGCAGATTTAGATTGTGATGGTGATGGTGTAACTAACGGTCAAGAAATTGCTGACGGTACGGATCCAACAGACGTATGTGACTTTGTAGTTGCAAGTCAAACGATTGTAGGTTCTGATGAATTTAACAATGGTGATTGTGATGGTGATGGAGTATCTAATGAAATTGAGATTATCGATGGAACAGATCCTTTAGATCCTTGTGATTATGAGTTTACTAGTCAAGTAATTGATTATGAAACACAAACTGTTGAAGGTGTTAGTGATGATTGGTTACTTTTAGATTGTGATGGAGATTCTACATTAAACGGAGATGAAATTGCAGATAATGATAACAATGGAATCCCTGATTATGAGGAAGCTGATAATGGAGATACGGATGCACCAGATGGTTTAATTGTCTTTGATATTATGACACCAGATGGAGACGGAAATAATGATGTGTTTGTAATAAGTGGTATACAACAATACCCAGAGAATACATTAAAAATCTATAACCGTTGGGGTGTTAAAGTATATGATGTAGATGGTTATGGTCAAGGTAATAATTTCTTTAGAGGTACTTCTGAAGGTAGAGTTACAGTTAAAAAAGATGACAAGCTACCTGTAGGTACTTACTACTACGTATTAACTTATGTTAACGAAAGCGGTAACTCTGTAGAGAAAGCTGGACCATTATATATAAACAGAAACTAAATTATCAAATACCAGTAACTCGAAAGCGTTACTGGTTTAAACATATAAAAAACATGAAAAATTACTGCATAGTTATTTTAGCCTTAATGGGTTTAGGATTTTATTCTAACCAAAGTTATGCGCAACAAGATGCTCAATACACTCAATACATGTACAACACGCTTAGTGTTAACCCAGCGTATGCGGGTTCTAGAGATGTATTAAGTTTTGTTGGTTTATACAGGACCCAATGGGTAGGTTTAGACGGTGCTCCAGACACGTTTACAGCTTCATTACATTCACCTGTAGGAGAAAAAGTAGGTTTAGGTCTTAACGTCACTCAAGATGAGATATTTATTACTAGCGAAACATACATCGATTTATCTTTTAGTTATACGCTTGACTTAGCTAATGATGCTAAATTGGCGTTAGGTATTAAAGCCGGTGCTCATTTACTTAACATTGATACTAATAGGTTAAATACTGGTGCTTTTAATCCAGGAGATGCTAATACAGAAATTAATGTTGATAATAAATTTTCTCCTCAATTTGGTTTAGGTCTTTATTATTACACAGATAAATTCTATTTAGGTTTAAGTGCTCCAAACATTTTAGAGACAGAACACTTTGACCAAAATGCAGCAAACAATAATTCATTTGCAACTGCTAAAGAAAGAATCAATTTTTATCTTATGGCAGGTAGAACATTTGATCTTAATACAGATTTAAAGTTTAAGCCTTCTGCCTTAGTTAAGGTTGTGGACGGTGCGCCACTTCAAGTTGATTTATCGGGTAACTTTTTAATCAAAGAAAAGTTAACATTAGGTTTGGCTTATCGTTGGAGTGCTGCTTTAAGTGCTATGGCTGGTTTTCAAGTATCAGATCAAATCATGTTAGGTGTTGCTTATGATAGAGAGACTACAGAGTTAAAGCAATTTAATGATGGTTCTTATGAAATATTTCTAAGGTTTGAATTATTTAAAAGAAATAACCGTATGATCTCGCCAAGATTTTTCTAATCCCAAAAACTAATCAACATGAAAAAAATAATTACAATTTATATTAGCTTATTTTTTCTTTCAATAAATGTTTTATCGGCTCAAGAAAAGAAGGCTGTAAAAGAAGGTAATAAGGAATTTGAAAATCTAGCCTATATAGAAGCAAGACAATCTTATTTAAGAGCCTCTAACAAAGGGAATAAATCGGTTGAGCTATTAAAAAACTTAGGAGATTCCTATTATTTTAATGCAGATTATACAAACGCAGCAAAATGGTATGGAGAATTAATGCAATCTTCAGATAGTATTCCTTCAGAATATATATATCGTTTTGCATTGTCTTTAAAAAGTGATAAAAGATATTTAGCTTCTGATAATGCAATGGAAAAATTCTACCAAACAAAAGGAGAAGATTACCGTGCAAATTTGTTTGTAAATGAAAGAAACTATTTAGAAGAAATAGAAATGCAATCCGGACGTTTTGAACTTATTAATGTAGATTTTAATTCAGAATTATCTGATTTTGCTCCTGCATTTTATCAAGGGAGTTTAATTTATTCTTCTAACAGAGAACAAAGAAGTGCAACAAAAAGAGTACATGATTGGAACGAACAACCCTTTTTAGATTTGTATAAGTTAAATAGCACAGGTGTTTTAAAAACTAGTAGCTCTAAGTTTAGTAGTACTGTAAATTCTATTTACCATGAGTCTACTGCAGCTTTTTCAAAGGACGGTTTAACAATGTACTTTACTAGAAACAACTATACGGATAAAGACTATAAGGAAGATGAAGACGGTACAAACAGATTAAAACTATACAGAGGAACAAGAATCGATACCGGAAATACAAATTGGGATGTTGAAGAATTACCTTTTAATAGTGATGAGTATTCAGTTGCACATCCAGCGTTAAGTCCAGACGAAAAGACATTATATTTTGCTAGTGATATGCCAGGAACAAAAGGACTTTCTGATTTATACAAAGTAGCAATAAAAGATAGTGTTTTTGGAGAGATTAAAAATCTTGGAGATAAAATTAATACAGAAGGAAGAGAAACGTTTCCATTTATTAGTGAAGACAACAAGATCTACTTTGCCTCAGACGGACATGTTGGTTTAGGTGGATTGGATGTTTTTGTTTCAGAATTAAATGATGATAAAATTGGAGATGTATTTAATTTAGGAAGACCAATTAATGGTCCCGATGATGACTTTACATTCATAATTAACAGTGACACAGCTTTAGGTTATTTTGCTTCTAATAGAGAAGGCGGTAAAGGTTTTGATGATATTTATAGCTTCAAAATGTATAAGCCAATTATTTCAAGATGTGAGCAAGCTATAAACGGAGTCGTATTAAATAAAGAAAACGATCAGCCTATCGGAAATGCAACAGTTTATTTATTAGATGAAAACAATAAAGTAATAAACGAAAAAACGTCTAGAACAGATGGTAGTTTCGATTTTACCTTAGATTGTTCAAAAGGGTATTCTATAAGATCTACAAAAGAAACGTATTCTACTGCAGAAAAAGTGTTTAATACACCAAACAGAACGGGATCTATTGAGCGTACATTATTTATGAAAAAACAAGACGAATTACCTGCTCCGTTAGGAACAGATATCGCACCATTGTTAGGAATAAATATTATATACTTTGATTTAGACAAATCTTTTATTACTAAAGATGCAGAGGTTGAGTTACGTAAGGTAATTGACTTTATGTATGTGTATCCTAATGTAAATATAGATGTAAGATCTCATACAGATAGCCGTAACACCGATCAATATAATATTGATTTATCAGACAGAAGAGCTAAGTCTACAATTGAATATTTAGTGACTGTAGGAGGTATTAGCAGAGCTAGATTAACAGGGCAAGGTTATGGAGAAACACAACTACGTAACAAATGTAGTGATGGTGTTAAGTGTAGTGAGTCAGAACATCAATTAAATAGAAGAAGTGAATTTATTATAGTAAAATAAATCTCAGTTTTATATATTAAAAAAGCCTTCCAATTTGGAAGGCTTTTTTATTTGTAATACAAACTAAATTATTCTTTAGTTTCTGTTGATTGGGTTTGTGGTGATAATGCGTTTTTAGCAATTAAAGCCATGTTAAATTGTGGCTCAATAGCTAATGCTTTATCTAATAGTAATAAAGCAGCTGATTTGTTGGCCTCTTTGTTTTGGTTAAATTGTACTAAAGCATCAAGATAATAAAAAGCAGATTTTAATGACACTTTATATGGTTGTTGTGTTTCGTAAAAACTTTTACCCTGATTATCTTTTACATTTGTTAATCCTAAGTCTATATATTTTTTAGCTTCAGTAAGTTTATTCAGATTTAAATTAAGCTCTGCCAACTCATAAGCTACCTGTGCATTTTTATTTTTGTCATAAATAGCTTTAAAAAAAGGTATAGAACCTTCCATATTGCCTAAAGATTTTAACGCTACTGCTTTTACTTCTAACGCCATTTCAGAATCCGTAGATTTTTGTTCTGTACCAATAGTGTTTAAAGCTTGGTTAAATTTCCCTTCTTTTAAATAAATATAAGCTAAGGTATCTTTTCTTGCTTCGGATGGTTTTAGCACATTTAGATGTGTAATTGCATTTATCAAACCCTGAACATCACCTTGGGCTTTCATTTGTTTGTAATAAGCTTCGTAGTGCTTTGTTAATGCGTCATTAGATTGTGCATTTGCTCCTAAACAGAAACCAAAAACTGCTAAGTAAAGTATCTTTTTCATTGTTATAATTTTAATTGCGTCAAAACTATGAAAATATTTCATGTTTTGTCTTAAAGGGTTATTAATTAATGAGTTGTTATTATTCTATGGTAATTGTCTTTTTTACTAACACTGCGTCATTTAAAACAAACGGCTTAGGAATCATATTTGGACTTCTTGGAGGTATACTAAAATGATCGTTTTCTAACAAGTCAAAAGAGGCTTCAAAAAATTGTAGCTCCGTTTTTTGATTTTTAGGAACGCTAATTTGCATGTCCAACATCTGACCTTTTTCAACATAAAAACTAAAAAATCTATTGCGCTTCCTGTTTTGAAAGACTAATGAGTCCCCTTTAGCACGGTAAGCTTCCACACCATTAATTTTAAAAGATTTAAATAGATTGGTAGAATCTGAAAACAGCTCCATACGCTTAACATCGCGTTGTGGCATAACGCAAATATTAAAAAAGCGGGTGTTGTTAATTATAGTATCATTACTGATTTCTATTTTAGGTGGCGGAATAGCCTTTACAGGAGCGTTAGAAGCATAAGTGTAACCTGACGCATATTTACTGCCAAAAGTATTTTTATTTAACTCAGAGGCTTCTTTTGGTGTGCTACCTAAAAAGTTTTCAGTATAACTATCTAGTGTTTTGTCATAAGTTGCCCAAAGTGCGGTGTTATTGTCTAAATCTAGTGTGTAGACTAGGCTATTTGGTTTTGGTGTGTCGGGTGTAAATGCGGAATTAAAATGTGCCATGAAAAAGGCAACTATTCCGAAGAAAAAGAACATATAACTCCATCTTTTTTTATGTTTTAATTGTCCAAAAATGGGTAGGCATAATCCAAAGATTAACACGACTAATACTGCACTAGCCACTAGCATTTTTAGTCCTAAACCAACGGGAAACATTTTTACAAAAGGCGCAAGTATAAATAACGTTGGGATGCACAATATTGTTAAAAGGAAACTATTAGGTTGTTTTTGTTTAAGTAAAACAAAAAAGGCGGCTAAACTAAAGTATACCGGAATAATAAAAAAGCTGGCACCTTCCAATTTTAATGCAATTGCAGTACAAATTATAAGCCACAATGTTAAAGGAGCAACCAATAAACTAGCAGTGTTGTTTACTTTATATGTATTACGATAAAACATAAAACTTATCGCCAGTGTTATTAAAACAAAAAACCAAATATAGGTGTGACCGTTGTAAGTAAAACCATGAAGTAATTCTTTATACTCAGGATATATAAGTAGTAGTAATGACCATCCAAAATAACCAATTATTCCACTAGTGATTAAACTTAACAGAAAGGAATTAAATCCTGTTTTGATAACTTTAAGTTGAAGTTTATGGTTTCTGAAACCGTAAATAATTAATCCTATAAAAAGTACAATAGCCAATATTAGCATTGGAATAATCCAACTAAAAGGGTAGATTACAGTGTTAAAAAATGGAACATTAAAGTAAATATAGTCTTCTGTACTTTTAACTTGGTCTAAATTTGCTTGGCTAAAATGATGTAATAAAGGCATGATGTAACTGCCTTGATGTTCCAAGGTGTTTCTGTCTAAACGCTCGTAATTATCCATTTTTGTATGATAATCAAAATGATCATCAATAAAAGCAAAGTTGAAACCTTCTATATTTCCATCACGTCTAAAAACAGTTAAGTCGGTATCATTTGGCAACATTTTGTATATGCTGTAAGCTAATGAGTTTGCGACAGGAAATTTAGGGTGTGCAGCTACAAATTGTTTCATTAAATTGGCATTTCCACCATTAGTTTCTATCAGCATGTAACTGGGTCCACCGCTTCCTCTAGCTTCAAAATTTAAAACTAAACCAATGTCTTTTGCCCAGTGGTGTTGGTTAACAAATAAATCGGCACCATTTAAACCTAATTCTTCAGCATCCGTAATACCAATTATAATATCATTTTTGGGCTGTTTTCCATCTGCTAAAAAAGCACGTAAACCTTCTAAAATTGTTACCACTCCAGAACCAGCGTCACTAGCACCAATGGCACTATGTGGATTACTATCGTAATGCGTTAATAACATTAATGCTTTAGTATTTGCAGTTCCTTTTATTCTTGCAAGTATGTTTATTGGTTTTGCTAAATTACCCCATTTACTTATAGTGTAACCTTCTTGAAGTTGGGGCTCTAATCCTAATTTTTCTAATTCTGAAACAATATAGTTTCTCACCTTAGTGTGCTCCTCGCTACCAGTATAATGTGGTTTTTTAGAGATTTCGGCTAATTGAATTAAAGCACGTTCTGTAGAAAATTGATTTAAAGGGGTTTCTAAATCCGAAATTTTATTAGGTAATAAAGCATCAAAACTGGCGTAAACAGCAAGAATAATTATAAGTATAGCAAGCGCTTTTTTTAACATTTTAAGGATAGTTAATTAGTTGATATAAAAGTAGTAAAATATTGCGTGTGTTAATGGTTTAGGTTAAATGCTTTAAAATCAGTAACTTTAAGTAAAATAAAAAATAACAGGTATGGGAATTAAAAGTTTTGAAGGTCCTAGAAAAGGACAACACCAAGCAGAAAGTAATCAATCCTTAAAGGTTAGTGATTACATGACAAGAGATTTAATAACTTTTAAAGCAACACAAAGCGTAGAAGAAGTAATAGATACATTGATTAAATACAAGATTTCTGGAGGTCCAGTGGTTAATGAAAAAAACGAATTAATTGGTATTATCTCTGAAGGTGATTGTATTAAACAAATTAGTGAAAGTAGATATTATAATATGCCGACACAAAATAATAGCGTGGAGCAACATATGGCAAAAAATGTAGAAACAATAGACGGAAATCTTAATGTCTTTGATGCTGCTAATCGTTTTTTAGAATCTAAACGCAGACGTTTTCCAATAGTAGAAGACGGAAAATTAGTAGGACAAATTAGCCAAAAGGATATATTAAAAGCAGCTATGCAATTAAAAGGACATAACTGGAAATAGTGTTACGCACGACCATGTTTTGGTCGCAATGCTTCGGGTGTATCCGTAATTAAAATTTTCTCATTGGTTGTAGCCGTAAGGGATGCTATACTTGAGTAGTTGTAATCTTTTACAGGATTGTCTAGTTTTATCCATTTGACATGACCCGCTACAGTTATGCGTTCTCCAACTTCTACGATAGCTTCAGTATAGCGTAGTTGTTTATTAAAACCAAAGACAGATTCTGTTTTAATATTATATGCTTCTAAAAGTGCTTTAAATTCAGGGGTTGGATCTTTAAACGTACCAGAGCTTACTGTTTTATCCGTATCTAAATAATCATAATAGTTTTTTGGGTCTTGCATCGGGAAAATAATAAGACGCTCTCCTGTTTGCTCAACAAAAAAATCTTGAATTCTTTTTTCGTTAACTATTGTTTTCCAATGTGCGCTTTTACCATTACTTTCTTTTCTCTCAATTTTAATTTTATAAAACACGCATTTACGTTTGCTTAATGGTGCTATTAAAGGATCTCCAATGTTAAGTGCAGTACCTTCTATTTTAGCAAAACGGTTATTTTGTAGACTACCAATTCTGCTAAAAGACACTTTTTTTAATCGTCTTAAAATGGTTGTTTTGGCACTAAAATAATAGATTAATAAAATAATAATTGCAATAGCAAAAGTTACAAGTAAAACAATAATAGTGGTTGACATTTAAAAAGCTGGTTTGTGGTTGCTATACTATTAGTATAAAAAAGGAATAATTAGTTACAATTCTTGCGTTCCAGATTTTAAAGCATACAATGCAAAAGATGCTAACCAATGCGCACCAGCATATTCACCAGAATCCATTTTATTATAGCTAGCATTAAAATGGGTATTAGCTAAGGCCATCATATTTTGGTTGTCTAATATCAAGCCCATTTCATACAAACACCAAGCGCGACTAAAATTTAAACCATCCAAATGTGCCATTTTACCATCCGTTTTATCAACCACTTCTACAGTGTTTATAAATTGTGATGGATTGTGTCTAAAATCAGGTAAAAACGCATCCAGCCATTTGATGTACTCTGTTTTTGGTAATACTTTAGCCATAAGTGAGGCTTCCTGTAGGCAAGGTGATAAAAAATCAAAACCTCCAGGCTCCCAAGTTATCGGGCAACCTTCATCTTTTAAATAAAATACTTTGGCTTTGTCAATAATTACCTGTTCTAATTTTGGACTGTATTTTTTAGCATAATCCAATGCAAAACTCATCCCAAAAGCGGTATTTGGATGTTCTCCAACACGGATTGGATAATTTAATTTATTAAAAAAAGCGATGCATTTTTCCTCAATAAGTGCTGTTAAAGGGGCTAGGTTTTTTGATAGTTGTTGGCCTTCCGGCGTGTCCCATTCTTTTAGGCTTTCGGCTAATTTAAGTAGCCAAGCCCAACCATAAGTTCGTTCAAATGTTTTGTTGTATTGGTCATCAAAATAGTCTATTTCCTTCAAAACATTTGTTTCTGTTAAGGTTGCTTTCAGCTTAGCTAAAACAACATCTCTAGATTCAAAATCAGGAAAATCTTTTAAAATATTAACCAAAGTCCAATGTCCATGTACAGAACTGTGCCAATCAAAACAGCCATAAAAAGCAGGGTGTAACTGCTGTGGTGTTTTTAAATATGTGCCATCTCCTAAAACCTGATTTAGTTTGTTAGGATATTCTTGATCCAAACAATTGTATGCAAAATGATATAGATATGTTGCTTTTTTTCCGTCAAGCGGAATTGGAGTTACGTTTGCTACAACTTGATTTTTAGTTACATCAAGATTAGATGTGGGTGCTACGTTATTGTTTTTATTACAGCTAAAGTTGAAAACTAGCAGTAAAAGAAGTAGTTTTTTCATAGTATTATTGGCGTTTTACAAGTGCATAAAAATCGTTGTCTAAAGGTAAGTAGCCTTGGTCATAAACAAAGTAGTAAATAGTACCAGCTTTTGTGGTGTAAATACTTGTAAAGTAATTAAAATCGAAACCTTTGGCTACTAATTTAGTTTTGGTGGTTTTTGTTTTTTGCTCAGGATTTAGGCTTTCTAAAATGCGCCAATTTTTACGTAAACGATTATTAATGTTACGGATTAAGTTTTTACCATCCTTGTTAACTTTATTGTTATGTGCATTTCTGCAACCGTCACTACAGAATTTTTTATCTATCCGACCAACTATTTTATCTCCACATTCGGGACAAGCTTTATTCATGATTGTTTATAAATTAGGGTTTTTAATGGCGTACCAACGTAATTGTATAGCGTCTTCGGGATAATAAAAATCTTCAATATAATCTAGGCCTATTTTTAACAGGGCATTGTGTGACGCTTCATTTTTTATTTCGGTTAAACCGAAAATAGTATCTAACTTCAGTGTTTCAAAGCCAAAATTAACAGCAGCTTTTCCAGACTCTGTGGCATACCCTTTATTCCAATATTTGGGTATAAGTCGGTAACCAACGTCGTAAAAATTAGTGCGATTGTTAAACGTGTAATCGTCAATAAGTCTTAAGCCAGACCAACCAATAAAATCGCCCGACTTTTTTTCTATAAGTGCTAATCTACAAATGCCATGTGCTTTATATTTTTGCTTACATGTGGCAATGTATTCTAAACATTGGTCTTTATTGGTTACGGGTTTGTTACCTAAATATTTATGTACTAGTGGATCGGAATCTAATGCAAACAGCCCATCAACATCTTGGTCTTCAAACTCGCGAAGTAGTAACCGTTCTGTTTCTATGTAAATACTCATGCTTATTTTTTATAGTTGAATTTTGTTTTCTCAATTACCAATTCAAAATATACTCTAGCTCCTGAGTGATAGAAGATAATGGTGTAAATAATTGTGCCATAAACAGTTAAATTGAAAAGGAAAGATACGTAATTTCCGTTTACAAACGACAACAAACGTTTACAACCGACATTAAATGCGTAACTACCGATTAATATTTGGTTACTAAATCATCTTTGCAGTGTTGAATGGAACTAATGAAATTCAATACTATTAAAACCTTATCTTATGAATACGTTAAGAAACAAAGTACAGTTAATTGGAAACCTTGGACAAGATCCTGAAATTATTAATTTAGAATCTGGTAAAAAGTTAGCAAGATTTACATTAGCCACAAACGAAAGTTATAAAAATGCAAAAGGCGAGAAAATTACAGATACGCAATGGCATCAAATTGTTGCGTGGGGAAAAACCGCAGACATTATAGAAAAATATGTTATCAAAGGAAAAGAAGTGGCTATAGATGGAAAGTTAACCACAAGAAGTTGGGAAGATAAAGACGGTATGAAACGTTATACAACTGAAGTACTTTGTAATGAATTGTTGTTGCTAGGGAAGTAGTGGTTTATAATAATTTGACACAAAAAAGGAGGCTAAATAGCCTCCTTTTTTTATTGTAATTTTCTTTTTCTAGTCTTTATTTTTTTTCGCTTCTCTTTCTTCTTTTCTCAGCGCTCTTTTTTCTTTTCTGGTAAGTTCTTTGTCTGTAAATGCATCTTTAAACTCTATATCATCATCAATTTCTCCTTTAAATGCACTGATCCATCCATTTTTAAATATACCTCCTATAGTAGTTAGTACACCAGATTGGATATTATTTAAATCGCCTTCCATTGGTATTTTAGTAGCAATAGTATCTGTACTTTGATTTTTTAATATAAATTTGAAAAAGCCCACAAAACCTTCCCAAATAACACCAAGGACACCATCGTCTTTACCTATTAGTTTGGAGTCTTTTAAAAGTGGTTTCATGTAACCTTTAAAATAACCGTCCGCTATTGCAATTTCACTATAAAGCCCAAATGTACCAGACTCAAAATCAATACCGCTATAGTGTCTTGTAAATGGATTTAAACTTGTTACATCTGCATCTTCCAATGCAAAGGACACATCCATGTCTGGTATTTCTTTAATAATATTGACGTTACCATTAAGTGTTACTTTTCCTCCTCCAATGGACAGGGCTGTTGCTGTAATTGGAGATGGTAAGATTAACTCATTTTCTTTTACATTTCTTAAGTTGTCGGCTTGTAACGAGATAGTATTAAATTGTAAATCGATATTTGGATCCGTATTTAATTGTACATAGGCTAGTTTACCATTTTTGATGTCTAAATGGTTAATGTCTATCGGGACTAAGTCTGTTAACGCTTTAGTCCAATCGTCAACATCAGGCGCTGTACTTGCTGTTTCTTGATCTTCTTGTACGTAGATTATTTCAGGATCAGTCATTAGTATTTCACTAACAACGTGTCCTTTTAATAACGATTTCCATTCTATTGATATATCTGTTTTTGGAAATTTTAAAAAAGGAATCTGTGTTTTGGCATTGACTTTATTTAAGTACATACCATTAATAACATAAGCGCCTCTTATTAACGAAATATCAATATCTTCTACTTGTCCATAATAACCAGGTATATCGGCTAGTACTTTGTTTACATTGTCTTTAACTAGTATTGGTAAATAAAGTCTAAAAGCAATTAATACCACTATTAAAGCTAAAGGTATCAAATACCTTTTCTTTTTAATCCCTCTGTTTTTCTTTTTTTTTAGTGTCATATTGCTCTTAGTATTATTCAAAAAAAGGCTCACTTACGCGAGCCTTTTTAGTTTGACAATGTAGTGTAAATTTAATCTACTGCGTCTTCAACGTCATCCTTTACACTTTCTACTGCGTCTTCTACTTTTTCTCCTGTTGTTTCTTCTCTGCATCCAGATAATGTTATTGCTAAATAAAATAAGACTACAAATGCATATGGTGCTTTTTTCATTTTGTATGGTTTAAGATTTGTCTTTAATTTTGATTTCATCGTCAGTAATTTTCACCTTTTTAGTTTCGGTTTCCATTTTGACTTTGTTGTCTTTAATTTTTATCTCAGCACCATCGTCTTTCATCTCTTCCATTACCTCTTCCTTTTTAGTTTGCTCTCTACACGCCACAAATGAGGTGCTTAAAACAGATAGTGTCAGGAATGTATATATTAACTTTTTCATGATTTTTGGTTTTTAAGGTTAGTTTATCCTATGATGTCTTCCAGTTTTTTTACGGTGTTTAATGCCGATCTTACTGTGGTTAACTGAGTTTGAATAATTGTTTTGATTTCAGAATCTTCATTAAAACGTTCTAGCTTTTCTTCGTATTCGGTTAAACTTGCTTTTTCACCTCTGATACACTCTTCTAATAAGGCTTCATCGGTATCTGACGTTAATGTAGATTTTACATTAATCCATCCTCTATGTAAATCTCCAGTTAAAGTTCCAGACGCTTTTGGTTCTGCGTTATGTTTTCTAATTTGAAAGTCCAACTCAGTTGCAAATGTGTTACGTTGTAACGCTTTTTGTTGCATCCAGTTTTTTAATGGCTGGTTTTCTGTTTTTTGCATGACCTGTTTGTATCCAGCTTCTGCATCGTAATTTTTTTGTAATAAATCTTGTAAAGTGTTTACTAGTTCTTTATTGTCTTTTGTGATTTTCATGGTTTTGAGTTTTTGTTGTGTTAATAATAATTTGTTTTTAGAATCTATAGCGTATCCCTAAGGCTATATCAAAATCTACATCGTCACTATAATCATCATCAAATCCTAATTCTGGTCTAAAGTCTAATGATAATTGTAAGGGAATATCAAAATTATATTCGATACCAATGTCTCCTGCTACTAATGCAAACGTCCCATCGTTATTCCCGTTATCGTAAGATCCAAATCCGGCTCCAGCACCAACGTACCAGTTAAAACTGTCGTCTATTGGCATTACCCATTGGTATAAACCAACTAGTTTAAAAACGTCTAAGTTATCTGAGTCTCTCCAACCTAAGTCAAACTCTAATCTGTTGTTATCATTTAGGTGTCTTTGGTATGAGATTTCTGCTCCAAGACCATCATTGTCTCCTAGTCTTAAACCTAAAGCGTTTTTAGATATGTCTTGAGCGTTTACTGTAAATGCTGTAAGTGTAAGGGCTAGTACTGAGAATATTAATGTTTTCATTTGTTTTTGTTTTAGTGTTATGTTTTTAATGTTTTGTTTTAGTTAAGTCGTCTTGTTAGACTCCTTTTCCTCCAATAAGTCTTAATAAAATGGCAATTACTGCTATGACTAATAATATGTGAATTAATCCACTTGCACTGTAGACAAAAAAGCCTAATGCCCAACCAATTACTAGTATTACTGCGATGATATAAAGTAGTCCTCTCATGATGTTATGTTTTTTAGATTAATAGTTTATTTTTTTTGTTTAAAAGATTCGATAATTTTAGACTTAGGGACCTCTGTATTACCCATAAGTTTTACCATTTTTTCTGCTTGATCTGCACTTGTTGCTACACCTGTTGCATAACCGCGATCTGTTACAACTCCCCAAGTATAAACTTGCTCTGTACTTTTAGCTTTACTTAGATTTATACTAGTAATGTCTTTTTGAAGTATTGTTGCTGTTTTAGAGACCATTGCTATTTGTTTGTTGGCATCCTTTAAATTGTCTGCAGTTCCTGTAAAAACACCTGTGGTTGTTTTTATAGACCATTGATAAATTTGCGTTTCGGCATCATCCTCTGGCTCAATAGGTGTATTAATTGGTAATGTTATGCTAGTATCTGTTAATAGTTGTTGATCTAGTAAATCAAGTTCTGCTGCGTTTGCGAATAAAGTACTTGAAGCGATAAGTCCTAATGTAATAATTGCTGTTTTCATAGTTAGATGTTTTAATTGTTGTTAACTGTTAGTGTTAAGGGTGTTAATTATATTTTTTGTTCTGGTTAAGCTGTCGTTAATTTTTGAATCTGCTTTAACAATCAGTTTTTTAAACGTTTTGCTATTTGTTGTTTTTGATAGCTTGTCTAAAAGAAAGAGCTGATTATCTATTATAGCTTTCAATTTTTGTAATGCTTTTATTTTGTTTTCTTGGCTACTATCTAATACAATATTACTAGGTGATATTTCTGAGTAATTTGGTATTGATATTAGTTTGTTAGTGGCTACTGTATTAAATGCTTCAGCTATTTCAATGTGCGTTTCTTCTATCTTTTTTATTAATGCTACTGCGCTATCCTTAGTGACTACATGTTGTAATTTTTTACTTAAGTGGATAACATCTTGATTATCCTTTGATAACATTAATAATAGTTTTGCTTCGTTTTTATTAGTTGCTATTGTTTGTTGTGTTTGCTCTGTTTCTTTATTCTGTTGGCTTTTACTTTTAATAAATTCGTCACAAGAATTAAAACTTAAAGCAATTAGTAATACTGTAAAGAAGAGAACAACTGTAAATCTTCTATTTTTCAGATATTTCATTTTTTTATTACTTGTTAATTATTGTTGGTACAAAGATGCAACCGACTTGTTTGTTTGCTGTTACATCATTTTTGATATTGTTTACAGAATTAGCATCTTGTGTGTTACATTCCGTATTAAATACAATGCAAAGTTGCGTTATAACAAGAGGTTTGCTGTTACATCATTTTAGTATAAGGTTATATGATTTCAATATAGCGTTACATTTTATGCATAAAAAAAGCCTTACGAGATGTAAGGCTTTAGATATATTAAAATAAAATAATTTAGTCAATTGGGAGGAAAACGGTAAAGGTTGCACCTTTATTAGGTTCTCCCTTTGCGGTGATATACCCTTTATGGTTTTCTACAATTTTTTTGCATATAGATAGACCAATTCCGGTTCCAGAATATTCGTCTTTGTTATGTAGTCTATTAAACAGTGTAAATATTTGCTCGGCATATGTGTTATCAAAACCAATACCATTATCTGTAAATACTAGTTTATGATAAAACTGATTTTTAGGTTTTGTAATACCGTCTTCTTTATCTGCTTCTACAACTTGATGTGTGATTTCTATTTTTGGAATTACACCTTCTGCTTTGTATTTAATAGCGTTACCCAATAGGTTAACAAATAGTTGCTGAATTTGAAACGGGATGACTTTCATAGACGGAAATGCATCTGATGTTATAATAGCATTTTCTGCTGAAATAACTTCTGCTAGGTCCTGTTTTGCAGCTTCAAAAATCAAGTTTATATTAGAGTCTTCAAAAACTTTATCGGCTTTGTTTGATCTAGAAAATTGTAATAAATCATCAATTAGTAAACGCATTCTAGTTGCTGCATTTTTGATTCGGTCTATATAACGAATCCCTTTTGGTGACAGTTTATCAACTTCTTCATCTTCTAATCGTGATAAAAAAGTTTGAATTTTTCTTAGTGGTTCTTGTAAATCATGACTGGCAACATAATTAAAAGAAGACAATTCTTTGTTGTTTCGTTCCAACTCCGCATTACGCTCTTCTAGTACTTTAAAGCTAATAATTTCGTCAGTTATATCTGCTGTTGTGCCAAGTAACACGGTTTCATCTTCATCATTAACTAAAGATTTACCATAAGCCTTTAGATGTTTTATATTTCCGTTTTTATGAACCACTCTGTAATAGATGTACGGTAGCTCAACATTCTCCTTCATTTGTTCTACTTGCTTACTTAGCTGGTCCACATCTTCTGGATGTACGTAGGTTAAAAAGTTTTCTATGGTAGGTTTAAAAGATTGTGGCTGTTCGCCTAATAATCTATATAAATTATCAGAATAGGTAAATGTGTTTGTTTTTACATTCCAAGTCCAACTACCGTGTTTACTTACAATTTCTGACTGGTTTGTGGATTCTTTAAAAATTTCTAATTCTTCGTTAGTAGCTTTTAACTGTTTGATGTTTTTGTAAATACTATTGTATGCAGCATACATTAATAATAACGAACATAGTAATAAAGAAAACAATAATAAAGGCGTTGCCATTAAGTCGCTTTTATATTCGTTATTTCGTTGGTTTAGAAGGTTGTTTTGTATAGCAATAGCGCCCTTAATTTGATCTCTAATACTATCCATTAACACTCTACCATTCTTGAAGTTTTGGATAAAAGCAGGATCATCAATATCATTTTTTGGTAAAGACCTGTAAGACGTTTGAAAAGCTAATAACCTTTTGTTAATTAATAGGTTTAGATCCTTTAAGCTATTGGTTAAAGTAGTATTGTCTTTTGCTAAAACTTTAAGCTCGGCAAAACTGTTGTTTATTTTACTACGTCCGGAAATATAAGGCTCTAAAAATACAGAGTCGTTAGTAATTATATAGCCACGTTGCCCTGTTTCGGCATCTTTTAAATAAGACAAAACCTGCTCTAGCTCGACATTTACCTTATATGTATGGGTAATCATCTCAGAAGATTTTGTGACCTCAGTAATACTTCTGTACGTTAAGGCACCAACAACAAGAATAACCAATGCGCTTATATAAAGCATGGTTCTTAAAAAGGAAATATTATTTGATAATGTTTTAATCATAGTTTAAAAACGAAGTAAAAAGTTGTCTTTATTCATGCTGTTAGTGTGGTATTGCCAGTTAATGGTAACAACTTCGGCTAATACTTTTTTTAGTGTTTTAAAATCACTTGGTTTTTTAATATAAATATTTGCGCCTTGAATAAAAGTGTTTTCAATGTCTTCTTCGGATGCTGAGGTCGAGTAAATTGCAATTGCAATATCTTTAAATTTAGCGTTTTGCTTGATTTCTTTTAAGCATTCCAAACCTGATTTTCTTGGCATATTTAAATCTAAAAACAAAACGTTTGGTAGCAAAGCATCATCACTATTTAAATAGTCCATTAAGTAAACACCGTCATTAAAAGTTTTAACTCTTGTGGTTATTTTAATGTCATCAAATGCATCGGTAAAAAACAACCTATCATCTTCGTCATCATCTGCTAGCGTGATGTTTATATAATCTTCCTGCATATTAGTCTGTCTTATTTTGTTGGTTTAAGGCTCTTCTTTTGGCTATAATTCGCTGAAAAGCGGATGGTGTAATTCCCGTTGTGTTTTTAAACTGTGTGCTTAAATGCGCTACGCTTGAATAGTTAAGTCTGAAAGCAATTTCAGTTAAACTGAATTCTTGTTTAATAATTAATTGTTTTGCGAATTCTATTTTTTGAAGAATTATAAAATTCTCAATAGAAGTATAGGTAACTTCAGAAAACAAGTTGCTAAGATAGCCATAGCTATGTTCTAAAGTTTCGGCTAAATATACAGAGCTTTTTACGTTTACCACAACGTCTTCATTAAACACCATGTCAATAATAGTGTCTTTAATTTTCTGAACCAAAATACTTTTTTGATTCTCAACAATATCAATTTGATAATTTGCTAAAGCATTTTGCAGCTGGTCTTGTTTTTCTTTAGATAGTTTTTCTAAAACTTCTATTTCGCCAAAACCTACAGACTTATATTTAATACTATTATCATTTAGTATTTGCTCTAAAACTATTTGGCAAATGGCATTAAAATCGAATTTAAAAAACAATGTCATAGTAAATAATTAAGTTACAAAATAAAGATAATATTATAAAGATACTAAATTCTAATTTTTAGTTTTTAATAACAATTTTAGTGATTTTAGCTAAATTGTTAATAGTGTATTTGGTAAGGTCTTCGGTTGCTTTTTGATCTAAAACAAATACAGTGTCTTTGGTGGTAATTACTACATTTTGATTGCTATTGGTGTTGACAGTGTAGTTTGGGACCTTTACTTTTATATCAAAATAAGTGTCATTAATAGTAAGTCCTAAGGCTTTATTAATAGAAGTGGTTTTGTCTGTGTTGTTAGTAGTTTTTGTAGTATTTATTGGAGTTAAATGACTCACTATTTTTACCTCGTTATTTGTAGACATAATTATTAATGGCATTATGCAAAGGGTAGTAATTATTAAAAGGATTTTGTTGGGTTTCATAATTTTAGATTGTGATTAGTTAATGTCCAACAAAGGTATTGTGACATTATTTTTTTTAGTTACACAATTTTTTAGTGTTGTTATATAATTTGCAATGACATCTGATTATTGTGTTAATAACGTATCTTTAAAATCTGAGTGTTTATTTAATTAATGCTTATTGGTGTATGAAATCTGATTTAAATTTTTATAAAAAGATCTCTAAAAATAGTCTGCCCTTAACAGACCTTTTAAAGGATGAGAGCTTGTTTTCTAGTGTGCCTAAAAATTGGTCTATTGTTGTGACGGATATCGAAAACTCAACAGCAGCAGTAGCAAACGGGTTTCATAACGATGTTAATTTGTGTGCTACAGGTAGTATAATAACAGTTTTAAATACTATAAAAACAGTTAATAAAAAGATTGAAATCCCTTATTTTTTTGGAGGTGATGGGTCCACATTTATTATACCTAATACTATATTAACTCCCGTTTTAGAGGCTTTAAATAATTATAGTCAACATATAAAAAACACTTTAAATCTTAATTTAAGAGTAGGACATTTAGAGCTAGAAAAGGTTTATAACAATAATGTAACCTTAAGGATTACTAAGCTTAGACACAACAAATACCTTACAACTCCCGTGGTTTTAGGTAATGGTATAAAATATGCCGAAAACGTTATTAAAGATAATTTTAAAGCGTCTCATGTTGATACTAGTGTATTAGCGCTTAACTTAGAAGGTATGGAATGCCGATGGGACGAGATTTACCCGAGTCAAACTGATAAAAAAGTGATTTGTTTACTTGTAAATTGTAATGACGAAAAAAAGCAAGCCGAAATTTACGAGACAATAATGAATGAGATTAACTATGTTTTTGGCGACTTAAATAATCGTAATCCAATTACCGCTTTAAAACTTAGGCTTAACACATCCATTGAAAAAATAAAAAAAGAAATGCATGTTAAGTTGGGTAAAAACAAAACCAGCTATTTATTAAACAATTGGTTAATTACTATTTTTGGAAAGTACTATTTTAAGTTGTTTAAAGCAGGTAAGCGTTATGTGTATAAAGTCAGCCAATTGTCTGATACCATTATGTTAGATGGGTCTATTAATACAGTAATTTCTGGTACTAATAAACAGGTTAGTAGGTTGCAAATATTGTTGGATGATTTAGAGTCAAACAATAAAATTATTTACGGATTACACACCACACACGCGTCTATTATGTCTTGTTACATTCAAGATCGTAAAGAAAAACACATCCATTTTGTAGATGGTACAGAAGGTGGGTATACTAGTGCAGCTATTATGTTTAAAGAAAAACTTAAAAACAGAAACTTTAATTAGGTTAGTTTTTTCTTTAAAATCATGTACACCGGAAAGTGATCACTATAACCGCCTTTGTAGTTTTTTCCAACATAAGTACGGTAAGGCGTGCCTTTATATTTGCCATCTAATTGTTTTAAAAAGTCCGCATCGTAAATATCTGCTTTGACATATCTAAGACTTTTAGGTTTACTCTCAAAAAAGTTAGGCGTAAATAATATTTGATCAAACAAGTTCCATTCAGAGTGGTGACTTGTCGTCCCTCTGTCAATAGATATTAAAGTTTCCATTGGATTAAATAATCCCTGGTTTTCCATTAATAGTTCTATGCTTTTATCATTTGGATTATCATTAAAATCGCCCATAACAACAATTCTAGCATCCGGAATATTATCTTTTAAAGTACCAATAATAGCCTGTAAATTAGTAGAGGCTGTAAGTCTTTTGTGTTCGGTTTCATAACCTCCCGTGCGTCGTGATGGCCAATGGTTTATTAAAAAATGAATCGATTCACCTAAAAACAATCCGGACACTAGTAATATGTCTCGGGTATAATCAGAGCTGCCATCCTCATTTTTAAAACTAAACGTAAACACCTCAGAGTTGGTCACTTTAAATTTTTCGCTATCGTAAACAAAAGCGACATCAATACCGCGTTCATCTTTACTATTGTAATGCACAAATTGGTAGGCATATTCTTTTAGATGTTTGGAGTTAATTAAATCTTTTAAAACAGCTTCATTTTCTATTTCGGCCAAACCAATAATCGCAGGATGTGCTTTCGTTTCCTTTTTACCAATGTTAGAAATGGCATACCCAATTTTACGTAGCTTATTATTATAGCGTTTTATAGTCCAACGTTTTTCTGAGGTTGGAATAAAGTCTCTATCACGCGTTAAATCATCCTTATAAATATCAAATAGATTTTCTATATTATAAAAAGCAAATGTGTGCTGTAAGGTTTTTGTTTTAAAGATGTTAAATTTCAATAGTATAAATTTAGAAGCCTAAAAATAGCGAATTTATTATGGATACAATTGCGTAACTTTGTAGTATAATTATTTATATGTTAGAAAAAAAAGATATATCGCTTGAAAAAGCAGTTTTAATTGGTGTTGTAACTAAAGAACAAAACGAAGAGAAATCTAAGGAATACCTTGATGAGCTTGAGTTTTTGACCTTTACAGCAGGTGGTGAAGTAGCAAAACGATTCACCCAAAAAATGGAAATGCCTAACCCTAAAACATACATAGGGACAGGTAAAATGGAAGAGGTAAGACAGTATATTGAAGACAATCACATCGGGACTGCTATTTTTGATGACGAGTTATCGTCGTCTCAAGAGCGTAACATAAGTAAAATCCTAAACGTAAAAGTATTAGATCGTACCAATTTGATTCTGGATATTTTTGCACAGCGTGCACAAACTAGTTATGCCAGAACACAGGTAGAGCTAGCACAATGTCAATACCTATTACCAAGACTAAGAGGGATGTGGACACACCTTGAGCGTCAAAAAGGGGGTATTGGTATGCGTGGACCTGGAGAGACAGAAATCGAAACAGATAGACGTATTGTCCGTGATAGGATATCCTTGCTTAAAGACAAGATAAAGACTATTGACAAGCAAATGTCAGTACAACGTGGTAATCGTGGTAAGATGGTCAGAGTAGCTTTAGTTGGATATACCAATGTTGGTAAATCTACTTTGATGAACACTGTTAGCAAGTCTGAGGTCTTTGCCGAAAACAAATTATTTGCAACCCTTGATACAACCGTTAGAAAAGTAGTCATTCAAAATCTACCTTTTTTATTAACGGATACCGTAGGGTTTATTCGCAAGTTACCAACACAATTAGTAGACAGTTTTAAAAGTACCTTGGATGAGGTTAGAGAAGCAGATCTATTATTGCATGTTGTAGATATTTCGCATCCAAATTTTGAAGACCATATTGAGTCTGTAAACAAAGTTTTGGGCGAAATTGACAGTGCAGACAAGCCAATAATAATGGTGTTTAATAAAATAGATGCTTACCAGGCCAAACCATTTGACGAGACGGATTTAATTGCCGAGCGTACCGGAGAACATTACTCTTTAGCAGAATGGAAAAAAACATGGATGAGCAGAGTAGGAGAGGATAACGCACTATTTATTTCTGCCTTAAACAAACGCAATTTAGAAGATTTTAAAAAGCGTGTTTATGATGAGGTTAGAGAAATACACGTGACGCGTTTCCCTTACAACCATTTCTTATATCCAGATTACGATTACGATAACTTAGACGAGGAAGAGTAGTATAATGTGGGCGTTACCCTAAAAAGGGTCAGGCTGTCCGTTATATCTTTTTTGTAATACTAGTAAACCTGCTTGTTATTTATAGATCTAACAGTTAAAATTAAACTTGGTTAACAGTAAAATAGTTTACAAAAAAGGATGCCACTTCCATCCTTAACGCATAAAAAAAAGCACCTTAAAAAGGTGCTTTTTTTATTATGTATTGTAATTACTATTATAATTGGTAGTTTAAACCAACTAACCAGTAAGATTGTAATTTGTTATCAGCACCAGATAAAGTAGTACCTTGGAAGCTTGCAGCTTCTTGTTTGTTGCTTCTTAAACCAAAGTCAAAACCAACACCAATCATTTTCCATAAGTTGTAACCAAAACTGTTTATCCAAGTAAAGTTAGATAAATCTCCATCTTCGTAAGATTGGAAAGTAGAGAAGTTAGACTTAAAGCTAATTGCTCCAATTTGACGTGTATAGTCAGCAACTATTTTTGCTCCTAAAGACGATTGGAAAATCGCATCATTTTTAGCAAATACAAAGTTGTAGTTTAATGGGTGTGCAACAACTATTAAGTTTTCAATAGGTGTCCAAGTTAAACCAACACCAACATCTAAATATCCTGGGTCGTTAAAGTTATCTAAGATTGTAGTTCTGTATTCTGCTAATCCAGATACTGCTAAGTTTTTAGCAATGTTTCTTCCGTATAAAGAAGAGATGTTAAAAACATCTGTAGTAGCGTTAAAATCTTTATCATCTACTTCAAAAGGAGTTCCGTCTAAATTGTCATTAGCTTTGTTATCTAATTTTACCCATCCTAAGTTTACGTTAAGATTGTTTCTCCAGAAAAACTTTTCTTCAATTAAGTTAGCAAAACCGTTAACAGTTATACCAATGTTTCCAGAAGCGTTGTTTGCTGCACTTTGAGAGTACCAGTTGCTAAATTCAGAAATACTTCCTCCAATAGTACCAAAAGCACCTTTTCTCCATCCTGGTAAAGCATCTATTTGCGCTTGTAAAGCATTAGCTTCTGCTTGTGCTGCATCAGCAACAGCTTGCTTTTCTACCTTTTGAGTGTGTAATTCTTCTTTTGTTTGGGCATTCATAGAAACCATTCCTAATAATAATGCACCTGTTAAAAATATTTTTTTCATAATTCTTATAGTTTTAGTAAATCGGTTGCAAATATACGGTTTAGAAGTAATAACTCTTAAAATAACAAAAAAACACAAACAGCTAATAATCAGATGATTGTGTTTTTAAAGAAGCTGTTGACGTTTAAATAATGGCACAAAAGAACACGCCTCGCCGTACATGATGTTTTTAGCGTAAGGTTTAAGCTTGTTTGTTATCATAACATAAGCGTTTATAGGCACTGGAAGCTTACTGCAGCCTTTAATAATAACCGGCTTATCCTGGTAAATAGTACCATCAATTGCGCTAATTATGTCTTGGTAAATAGCAGTCTCTAAATCCTCAAGTGTACCAATATGGCTCTTTTCGACAAAAGGCTGTAAATTTACGACCAGTAACATAAAAGCCCAATCCGGAATGATAGCATCGGCGCTACATGTGATAGCTACGTACTGATTTTGATACTGACTCCAGTCATGATTTTTGATGTAATTTCTAAAATCTTGCTCTTTTAAAACCAATTCTTGAAACAACCAATCCTTAATATCTAGCACAACACGTTTTCCCTTTGGATAATAATCCTCAAGGTCAATAGTTACTAGTTTGCTATTCGCAACGCGATTAATAATCTCTTCAGCCATAATTTAAAAATAAGTAATATTATTGGTAACCTTCTGCTTGTAGTTTAAATAAGTCGGCATATAATGACTGGTTAGCCATTAACGCTTCATGTGTACCCATTTCTAGTACACGACCTTCGTCTAGTACTAAAATCTTGTCTGCTTGTCTTACAGTGCTAAATCTGTGCGAAATGATAATACTGGTTTTGTCTTTTGTTAAACCTATAAAACGATCAAAAACATCGCTTTCCGCTTTAGCATCTAAAGCAGAGGTAGGCTCGTCCAAAATCATCACTTTAGCATCTTTCATATACGCTCTAGCTAATGCTACTTTTTGCCATTGTCCACCAGACAATTCTTGTCCTTTAGCAAAACGTTTTCCTAGTTGTTGGTCGTAACCTTTTTTAAGTTCTGACACCACTTGGTTAGCTAAACTTAGCTCGGCTGCATTTTCAATCTTTTCTTGATTGTTTATTTCTTTAATATCGCCAATAGCTATGTTTTCTCTAACGGTAAATTCGTATTTAAAAAAGTCTTGAAAAATCACACCAAAAAAAGCTTGATATTTTGCTTTGTTAAATCTATTAATATTAACGCCATCTAATAATATTTCGCCAGACGTAGGTTCGTAAAAGCGCAATAATAACTTAGTTAATGTTGTTTTACCAGCACCATTTTGGCCAACAAATGCTAATTTTTCTCCTGCTTTAATTTTAAAGCTAATCCCTTTTAATATTTTGTTGTCAGATTCTGGATAAGAAAATTCCACATTTTTAAATTCAAACCCTTCACTTATCGTTTCTGGTAGTGGCATATCCTCGTTATGTTTTGGTTTTATTGAAATATCAATAAAATCAAAATAGTCTTTTAAATATAATGCGCTTTCTGATATACGTGTAAACTTAGAAAAGAAGTCTTGTAAGTTTCTTGTTAATCTATTAAAAGCACCCGATAAAAAGGTTAATTCTCCTAAAGTAATAACGCCAGAAATAACACGATAAATTATAAACACATACGCACCATAATAACTTAAGGTTCCCAAAACATTAAAGACAAAACCTAAAGCAGATCTTTTTATTGCTAGTTTTTTGTTGAGGTCGTAATATTCTTGAGATAGGTTTTTAAAACGGTCTACTACAAAGTCTGTTAGACCAAATAGTTTAATTTCTTTTGCTGTTTTATCATTTGCTCCTATAAATCTTAAGTAATCTAATTCTCTTCGTTCTGCAGTCCAACCTCTAGCTAAGGAGTATTGTTGTTGACTAAAATAGATTTCATTTATAAAAGACGGAATAATACTTAATACTAAAAGGATAATTAGATAGGGTTCAAAGTATATTAAACCGGCAACAAGTGTTGCAATGGATATTAAGCTTTGTACTTCTCCTAATGCATTTGACATTAAACCAACACGACTAGTGGTTTGTGTTCTGGCACGCTCTAATTTATCGTAAAACTCAGAATCTTCAAGTAGACTAATATCTATTTGATTGGTTTTTTTTATGATTCTTACAGAGGTGTCAATAGAGTAGGCGTCACCTAATAAACTATCCGTCAATTGTATGGCGCGACTAATTAAATCAGATAATACAATTAAACCAAATTCGATACCAACATAGGTCCAAAGCTGTGTAAGGTCCGAAGCATCTAATTTGGTTTGTATTATAATTTCGTCAATTATTATTTTACCAATCCATAGAATAATAACTGGTAAAACAGCACCAATAAGTCTGCAAAAAGCAGAGCCTAAAAATAGTTTTTTATTGGTGTTCCAGATTTCTTTAAAAAATCTAGGGATATAAATTAAAGCGCTAAAAGATTTTTTGAGATTGGTTTTATTACCTTCTTTTAGCGATTTTGGTGCTTGTCTAGCCATTGTGTTTTGGCATTAAAGCATACCAAGCTCTAGTTTAGCTTCTTCACTCATTAAATCTTGCGTCCATGGTGGATCAAAAGTAATTTCTACTTCGGCATCCTTAACATCGTTTAAAGATTTTACTTTTTCTTCTACCTCTAAAGGTAACGTTTCGGCAACAGGACAGTTAGGTGTTGTTAATGTCATTAAGATTTTTACATCATAATCTTCGTTAACAAAAACATCGTAAATTAATCCTAATTCGTAAATGTCTACTGGTATTTCTGGATCAAAAATGGTTTTTAAAACCTTTACTATTTTTTCTCCTAATTCTGCTGTATCTATTGTAGTCTCGCTCATTTTTTACTTTTTCATTTCCTTTTAAAAAGAAAATTTGTTTTTTTTAATTCCGCTTAAGCGAATTAATTTAATTGTGTTTGATATGCTATGGCATACATTTTTATCTGTTTGATCATACTTACTAAACCGTTAGCTCGTGTTGGAGATAAATGTTCTTTTAAGCCAATCTCGTCGATAAAATCTGTGTTTGCGTCTAGGATATCTTTTGGGTGCTGATTAGAAAATACGCGTATTAAAATAGCAATAATACCTTTAGTTATAATGGCATCACTATCAGCTGTAAATTCTATTTGATCATCATTAAGCTCTGCATGTACCCATACTTTACTTTGGCAACCCTTGATTATATTGGATTCTGTTTTGTATTCTGGAGCTATAAGCGGTAATGATTTTCCTAAATCGATCATGTATTGATAACGCTCTTCCCAGTCTTCAAACATGGAAAATTCATCAATAATCTCGTCTTGTATTTCTTTTATAGTCTGCATTTTCAATATAATTTCAGGTACAAAATTAATCAATATTCACTGATTAATTACTAAAGAAGTCTTAAAGATAATTTTGAAAATTTTACGCTTCTTGTTTAGTGTGCTATTTGGTTAGTGCAAAAATCTTGTTTACTAGTACTGCGATTGCTGCTGGAGGATTTCCGGCATCAAAAGAGGGCGTACTATATTGTTTACCATTAACTATGATGGTTAAACTTGCTGCTGCTGCACCGTCATATTGATGCGCTTTGCTTGGTGGGTCAAGCTTTTCAAGAGTTTCTATATCTATACTATCTGTTAAATCTTGTAATGTTGACCAATCCGCTTTACTACAGGTTTTTACTGTTGCTTTTTCTGATCTATTAAATTGTGATTTTATAGTGTTTTGATCTATTTCTATTAACGTATAACTACCTCTAGTTGCAGCTGAGTATCTAAATGACATTCCGTTATCTTGTTTTTGTGTATCTGCAGTATCCGATGCTTGCATACCGTTAAGTAGTTCTTTTTTATTGTGTAATAATGTAATGGCGTTACCAGCTACTTTGTAGTTTGTAGTTTCTTGTAGTGTTTTTAGAAAGTTGGTTTCGATTGTGTTTTCTGCTTCTGGACACATTTTTTTAGTAGATCCTAATTGGCTAAAAGTGATTTGGTCTCCATCCACTGCATATGTACCAAAAAAATTATTACAGCCAGAAAAACCATAAACACGATTTGTAGCATTGTCAAAGCCTATTGATAATTTAGAATTAGTTGTTGCTTTACCTTCTAGAGTAGTTACACTGTAAGTTCCGTTAAGTGGTGTTGCTGACATATCTTGAGTTAAGCTACTTTTTGTGTCTTGAGTTGAACCACAACTGTTAAGAAGAATAGAAAAAAGTAAAATAGTAATTGTTTTCATTTTTATGAAGTATTGTTTATTTAACTTAATAATACAAAAAAGACGCCAAAGTTGGCGTCTTTTTATTTAAAATCAATTTTATTTTTAATTTCCAACTAATGCAGCTCTTGAAGCGCCTGATTGGAATATAGTTCTCATTCTAGATTTTTGACCTTCAGAAAACATGTACATACAAGAATCATCTACGTAATCCATATAATTCATGGTCATATCTGTTGTTCTACAATTAACAGTAGGGAATGATGGGCATCCGTAGTTTGGTCCATCTGAAGAAGGTGTATCCGCTACAAAATCATCTTGTTTACATCTACCGTCACCCCAAATATGGCGTAAGTTTAAGTAGTGACCAACTTCATGTGTTAAAGTTCTTCCTTGGTTGTATGGTGCAGATGCTCCTCCAGGTAAACTAGAGTAAAGTACTACAACACCATCGGTTGCAGATGGTCCACCAGGAAATTGTGCATAACCTAATATACCTCCACTTATGTTACATACCCAAATATTTAAATGCGTAGATGGAGTTACTGGAGGATATGCTGTTTTGACAGCATCATTAGTACTCCAAGCAGATGTCGAGTTTGAATGTCTAAATGTTCCAGCTAATGTAAAGTTTATTTCAGAGTCAGCAACTAAACTTGCAAATTCTGAAGGAACTTGATTTACATCGCTATTAGAAGCTCTAAAGTCTTCGTTTAATACAGTGATTTGAGAATTAATTTGAGAATCACTAACGTTTTGTTGCGAGTTGCTGTATACTACATGCACATAAACAGGGATGTTTACAGCGCCAAGGTTATCTACAGGGTCGCTTCCGCCAGTTCCTCCTCCGCTACCGTTTCCATTTCCGCCTCCCGGCTTTCCTTTTGCATTTATTAACGAACGTGTTTGATATTCGATATCATACATTTTTTTGTCCAATCCAGGGTTTTCGTTTAATAGTCTATTTAGGTTGACCATTGAGTGACATACTGGTCTGCCTTGTGCTTGTCTAGAAGTTTCGTCAACATCTGCATCTGTATATAAATAAAAGTCAGACATGTCTACTTTTGATTGATCATCTGTTATTGCTTCGTTTTGGTCATCATTACATGATGTGAACAGTAGCCCTAGGATAGCTAAGCTTAAAAATATTCTTTTCATTTATAATAAAGGTTTTAAGTTAATTAAGCTCAATATATATTATAAATGTTAAAACGTTAACGTATTGTTAGTTTTTTATTAATATTTTCGATGAAGTGAAAATATATAAAAACGTTCTAAAGTTAAGATTGGTAAATTAGGAAGAAGGGATGTTTTTAAAAGAATCTATTAAGATAACATCATTTTTGCTTTTTTAACACCTTCAACTAAAGCGTCAATTTCGGATTTTGTATTGTAAAAGGCAAAAGATGCTCTGACTGTGCCAGGAATTTTATAAAATGCCATAATTGGTTGTGCACAATGGTGACCGGTACGCACAGCAATACCCATTTTATCTAGTAAAGTTCCAACATCGTAAGGATGTATACCTTCTAAATTAAAAGATATAACTGAAGTTTTGTTTTTTGAGGTCCCGTAAATTTTTAGACCATCAATAGCTTCTAGTTGTTTTGTACCATAGTCTAGTAACTCGTGCTCATAATCTGCTATTGCATCAAATCCGATAGCATTCATGTAATCCAATGCAGCACCAAAAGCTATTCCACCACAAATATTGGGTGTTCCTGCTTCAAATTTATGAGGTAAACCAGCATATGTTGTTTTTTCAAACGTGACTTGGTCAATCATTTCTCCACCACCTTGATAGGGTTGCATTTTATTAAGCCATGCTTCTTTACCATATAGCATTCCAATACCTGTCGGTCCACAAATTTTGTGAGCAGATGTTACATAAAAATCAGCATCCAAAGCTTGCACATCAGGTTTGATATGTGGACAAGCTTGTGCGCCATCTATCAATACTGCAGCACCAACTTTATGTGCTTGATCAATAATACTTTTTATAGGGTTTATTGTTCCTAAAGCATTTGATATATGATTAACAAAAACAAGTTTTGTTTTATTTGAAAGTAATTTAGAGTACGCGTCCATATCCAACTCGCCTTCCAAAGTCATTGGAATAACCTTTAGTATAGCGCCTGTTTTTTCGCATAACATTTGCCAAGGAACAATATTACTGTGGTGTTCTAGAGCAGATACAATAAGCTCGTCATCTTTTTGTAATAGTGTAGCAAAACCATTAGCAACTAAATTTATACTATGCGTTGTTCCTGACGTAAATATTATTTCGTGTGCTTTTTCAGCATTAAAATGATGTTGTATTGTCAGTCTTGCTTCTTCGTATTTATCCGTTGCTTCTTGACTTAGTGCGTGTACGCCTCTATGTATATTTGCATTATAGTTAGAATAATAATCTACTATTACATCTATAACCTGTTGTGGTGTTTGTGATGTGGCAGCATTATCAAAATACACCAACGGTTTACCATTTACTTGTCTTTTAAGTATTGGAAAGTCTTGACGTATTTTATTGATATCTAACATAATTGGTAATAAATTAAAACGCTTTTGATATGGCTTTAAATAGCATAATAAATAATGACACGCAAATAGCAAGTGTTACTATTAGCGCTAAAGCAACTTGATAAGTTTTTATGTTACCTTTTGCTAGTAAATTAGTCAGGTTTTTAAAAACAAAAACCGAAAGTACCAATAACATATAAGTACATGATAATCCAACAAAAGTTAATAATATACCATCAAAAAAACCACCTTTAGTCATGTAAAAAAGACCTCCGGTAACAATTGCAATTAGCAAGCAAATGCTAATTAATTTGATGAAAACTTTATTCGAAATGTTTAAAATATCCATATTTTTTACAAATCAAAACCAATGTTAACACCTAATTTTGTTGCTATAATTTTTGTGATACGTTGTTTTAATTCTGGAATTTTTACAGATTTTAAAACGTTGTTACTAAACGCATACATTAATAACCCTTTAGCTTCTTTTTCAGGAATACCTCTAGATTTCATGTAAAATAAAGCGCTTTCGTCTAATTGTCCAATCGTACACCCATGAGAACATTTTACATCATCTGCAAAAATCTCAAGTTGAGGTTTAGAGTTTATTGTTGACTTGTCACTTAACAATATGTTGTTGTTAGATTGAAACGCATTTGTTTTTTGTGCTTCTTTATTAACAATTACTTTACCGTTAAAAACACCAGTGGAGCTATCGTTAAAGATCCCTTTGTAATCTTGATGGCTTTCGCAATTTGGCTCTATATGATGTACTAATGTATTGTGATCAACGTGTTGTTTGTCTCCAATAATAGTTACACCGTTTAATGTAGAGTCCATGTGCTCTCCATTTTGGTAAAAGTTAAGGTTGTTACGCGTTAATTTTCCTCCAAAACTAAACGTATGAACAGACACGTGACTTTCGAGTTTTTGATCAACAAATGTGCTATCAATTAAAGACGCATTTTTATTATCGTTTTGTATTTTGTAATAATCTACAATAGCACGTTTGTTTGCAGCAATCTCTGTAACCGAGTTAGTTAAAACTGGATTGTCTGTAACACTTTGGTGACGTTCTATTATTTGTACATGTGCATTTTCTTCAACAACAATTAAGTTACGTGGTTGTAATAACAACGTCGACTCATTTCCTGTAGAGAAATGTAATATTTGTATTGGTTTTGCAACCACTTTATTTTTAGGAATGTGTATGTAAGCACCTTCTTTAGAAAACGCAGTGTTTAAAGATGATAGTCCATCTTTTGTTGCGATTTTATTAAAGTAATTGTCTATTACCAACTGGTATTTAGGCTTGCTTAAGGCAGCTGACATTAAACACACATCAAGTCCGTCATGAGTCGTTTCTGATAAGTGTGACGAGTATTTTCCGTCAATAAACACAATCTTGTAAGTGTCTATGTCGTGGATAAAGTATTTTTTTATATCATTATACTCTAATGCGTTTTCTTGCTTTGGAAACACGCTGTAATCGTGTTTTAAAACACTATTTAATGACGTGTATTTCCAAGCTTCGTCTTTTTTAGTAGGAAAACCTTCTGTTTCAAACGTTTTTATTGCTTCGCTTCTAATGTCATGTATTTTAGAATCTATATCTACATGATTTTCGAATGCTATAAAAGAGGATACTAATTTATCTTTTAAACTCATATTGTTCAGTTTTCAGCTACAGCTTGCTTTTATTAATATCATAATAAAGACAACGTTTGGCTGGGTACTATTTATTGATTTTGAAACTATAAAATATTGTGTAGTTAGTTTAGTTTGTCTTTGAAAACTAATACTGATTACTACTAATTATTTTTAGCGTCTTCTTCTTCTTTAATCCAGTCGTAACCTTTTTCTTCTAACTCATGCGCTAGTTCTTTTCCTCCGGATTTAACAATTTTTCCATTGTATAAAACGTGTACAAAATCAGGTACGATATAATCTAATAAACGTTGGTAGTGTGTAATAACTATTACAGCATTATCCTTGCTTTTTAGTTTGTTGACTCCGTTAGCTACAATACGTAAAGCATCGATATCTAATCCAGAATCAGTTTCATCAAGAATAGCTAATTTTGGCTCTAACATTGCCATTTGAAAAATCTCGTTACGTTTCTTTTCTCCTCCAGAAAATCCTTCGTTTAAAGAACGTGACAAAAATTTACGATCAATTTCTAAAAGCTCAGATTTTTCACGGATTAATTGCAGCATTTCTTTAGCTGGCATATCCTCTAAACCTTTTGCTTTTCTAGTTTGGTTAATTGCAGTTTTCATAAAGTTAGTAACACTAACTCCAGGAATTTCTACTGGATATTGAAAAGATAAAAACACACCTTTATGTGCACGCTCTTCAGCAGCTAAGTCTTCGATGTCTTCATTGTCTAAAAGAATGTTACCATCCGTTACTTCGTATTCTTCTTTTCCTGCAATTACAGAAGCTAAAGTACTTTTTCCAGAACCATTTGGTCCCATGATAGCATGTACTTCTCCTGCTTTTACTTCAAGATTAATTCCTTTTAATATGGACTTGTCTTCAACACTTGCGTGTAGGTTGTTTATCTTTAACATATTACTTATTTTCCTAGTTTGATAACGTCGTTTTTATTTTGAGCTAAAGCTTTTACGCTGATAACTTTATTTATTTTTAGCTTATATGGCCAGCCTTCTTCTTGGTCTCCCTTCGGAACTAACTCGCCTATCACCTCAATTTCCACCATGTCTGTTGGTGCTTGTTGAAAGGCTTTAGCTTGGGTAATAATTTGATCAACCTTATTATTTAAGATTACACCATGAATTACATTTCCCATTTGAAAAACAGCAGCGTCTTGATAATATACAAAGCCGCCTGTATAGGTTTGTTCTTCGTTTGTTTTACAGCTAATACAAGCGATAAACATAAAAAGAATTGCTAATTTTTTCATTTACATTACTATTTATTAACCTACAGATCCTTCTAAAGAAATTTCCAATAATTTTTGTGCTTCTACAGCAAACTCCATTGGTAACTTATTTAAAACATCTTTACTAAAACCATTTACAATTAAAGCAATTGCTTTTTCTGTATCAATACCACGTTGGTTACAGTAAAATATTTGATCTTCTCCAATTTTACTTGTAGTCGCTTCGTGCTCTATTTGAGCCGTTTTGTTTTTAGCTTCTATATATGGAAATGTATGTGCACCACACTCATTACCCATTAATAAACTATCGCATTGCGAGAAGTTACGCGCATTGTCTGCACGACTTCCTATTTGTACTAATCCTCTGTATGAGTTATGTGATTTTCCTGCAGATATACCTTTAGAAATAATAGTTGATTTGGTGTTTTTACCCAAATGAATCATTTTAGTTCCTGTATCTGCTTGTTGGTAGTTATTAGTTACTGCAATCGAGTAAAATTCTCCTACAGAGTTATCACCTTTTAAAATACAAGATGGGTATTTCCAAGTTACAGCACTTCCTGTTTCTACTTGAGTCCAAGAGATTTTTGCGTTTTTCTCGCATAATCCACGTTTTGTAACAAAGTTGTAAACACCACCTTTACCTTCTGCACTTCCAGGGTACCAGTTTTGAACGGTTGAGTATTTTATCTCAGCATCATCCATTGCAATCAGCTCTACAACTGCTGCGTGTAATTGGTTCTCGTCACGACTAGGTGCTGTACAACCTTCTAGGTAAGAGACATAACTACCTTCGTCCGCAATTAAAAGTGTGCGTTCAAACTGTCCTGTTCCTCCTTGGTTAATTCTAAAGTATGTTGATAATTCCATAGGGCATCTAACGCCTTTTGGAATATAACAGAACGATCCATCACTAAAAACTGCACTGTTTAAGGCTGCGTAAAAATTGTCTGTTGTTGGAACAATACTTCCTATATATTTTCTAACTAATTCTGGATGCTCTTTTATAGCCTCAGAAATACTCATAAAAATGATACCTTTTTCTGATAACGTTTTTTTGAATGTTGTTGCTACTGAAACTGAATCTACTACAATATCCATTGCAACGTTATTCATCTTCTTTTGCTCATCAACAGAGATTCCTAATTTTTTATACATCGCTAATAGATCTGGATCTACGTCGTCTAATGTTTTATTAGGATCAACCGCTACAGGAGCAGAGTAATAAGCTATGGCTTGAAAATCTGGTTTTTTGTAGTTTACATTTGCCCAATCTGGCTCTTTCATTGTTTTCCAAACTTTGAAAGCTTCTAATCTCCATTCTGTCATCCATTCTGGCTCATCCTTTTTCTTAGAAATAGCACGAACGATGTCTTCATTTAAACCAATAGGGAATGTTTCAGATTCTATATCTGTAAAAAAACCATATTCGTATTCTTTGGTTTTTAATTCTTCTCTAAGGTCGTCCTCTGTATACTTTGACATATTTTGTCTGTAAGTTTAATTATAATGAAAAACTTTCTCCGCATCCACAAGTACGGTTGGCGTTTGGATTATTAAACACAAAACCTGTTCCGTTTAATCCGCCTGAATATTCTAAAGTGGTACCAATTAGGTACAAGAAACTCTTTTTGTCAACAATGATTTTTACATCATTATCTTCAAAAACTTTATCCTCATCTTCTTTTTCTTTGTCAAATTTTAAATCATAAGACAAACCAGAACAACCACCACTTTTCACACCTACGCGAACGTAGTCTGTGGTTGCATTATAGCCATCATCAGTCATCAATTCGATAACCTTTTTTTTAGCTGTGTCAGAAACTTTTATCATACCTGTTAATTAGAATTTATCTAAATAGAGTGCAAAGATACAACATCAGTCGCTTTTTTCAATAGCAACTAACATTATATTAGCATATGGTTTTATAGGTTTTTCTTATTACTGAATAAAATCGGGATTGTTAATGAAGCTTGGATCTGATAATGATAAAAGAAAGGCTTTTAAATCGGCTTTGTCTTGCGGGCTTAAATTAACACCGCCTTGATTAACTTTTTTCATCAAAGGGTCAATAGTAGAAGAGTTTGTAAGCCCTGTGCTGTAGTGGTTAATTACGTCATCTAAAGTTGCAAATCTACCATCGTGCATGTAAGGTGCTGTGTAGGCTAAATTACGTAATGAAGGAGATCTAAATTTACCGTTATCGTTTGGGTTTCCTGTTACTGCTCCAAAACCTAAATCTGTAAAAGTAGCATCTAAACCGTTGTTATGAAATTGGTTGTCTGTCCACAATGGGTTGTTTGGATTACCATGACAATGGAAGCAGTCGCCTCGATCCTCATCCATAAATATGGCTAATCCATTTTCTTCTTGAGGTGTCAAAGTTACTGTGCCATTTGAAAATTGATCAAATTTAGAATTAGCGGAAATTAATGTGCGTTCAAATTGTGCAATCGCTTTTGTTACAAGTTGTCTAGTTATGGTTTCAGTGCCAAAGGCTTGTTTAAATAATAAAGGATACTGGTCGTGGTTGTTCAGTTTTGCTTCAATAGGTTCCCAGCTATCATTTCCTAATTCGTTAGCATTAATTACAGGTTCTAAAGCTTGATTTTCTAATCCTAAAGCGTGACCGTCCCAGAAATATTTATCATCAAAATTCCATGCTAAATTAAATAAAGGCATGCTGTTTCTGTTACCAGGAATTCCTGTTACGCCGCTACTAAATTGATTAGGGTCTGTAAAGGCATTTTGTGGCAAATGACAACTAGTGCAGGCTTTTGTATTGTTTACCGAAAGGATGTTGTCAAAAAATAAACGTTTACCTAATGCGACACCTTCAATAGTTAAGGTATTACTTAATGGGATTATTGGAGCTATAAGTTTGGTTTGGAAAAGTACTGGTATTTCTAATTGATAAGGAATAGGGACGTAGTTATCCTCAGGAGTATCTTCCTTAGAATCACAATTGAAAAGCATTACGCAAAGCAAGCTATATAGTGGCCAAAATTTCATGTTTATTGTGTTATTTCACCTAAACTAAAAACACTCAAAATATTTTGTTGCATCATTTTTTGCGCTTCGTAATTTGGCATTAAAGGTGTGTCTAAAACATTTAAATCCCAAGTGTTTGGATTTTTAAACAATTCGGCGATATTCATTTTAATTTCAATAGTTGTATTGTTTGAAATGGTTATTGGTGCATCAAATGTAATGACTGCAAAATTGTCTTCAAAAACACCATCGCTAACTCTTGCAGTTCCATTATGAAAGTTAAAAGGAGACGGGTTTGCAGTATCTACATTGTACATACCATCAAATTGTAAAAAGTGATAACCGCCACCAAGCATGGCTGGCCAATTCCATGATTCTGAATTTAAATCTTGGTATATTCCATCGGTATTATCGTCTGCGTTAAAACCCCAAACAAACTTTAAATTGTATGTTCCGGATGGGATTGTGTTGACTACTGGTGTAAAGTTATATGTTGCATCGTCAGATAAGTCCGTTAACTTATAGCCCTCAAAGATGTATGTTTCTCCTGCAAGATTTGTTAGTTCAAAATGAGATGTTAAGTATCTAATTCTGTTAATAGTTATAACCTCTCCATTTGCATTTGTAAGTGTTTCGGTTTCTAGGTTGGTGCTGTTTATAAAAGTGCTATCCCAATGATGTGTAAAATTAAAGGTGACTTCTGGGGTTATAATTGTAGTATCGTCAATATCCTCGTTACAAGCAATAATTAGCAATGCTAAGGTTAAAAGTGAAACAATTTTTTTCATGTTTTTAATTAATTTCAATTAATAGTAAATCTGTAAAACCTTTATTTTCATTGATGTTTCCGTCGTTGCTGCTGGATTCTCCTACTACTATTATCTTTCCGTTATTTAATTCGGTTACACCATAAGCAAAATCGACGTTAGAACCGCCAACGGTTTTTTGCCATTTTAAATTTCCAGTGTTGTCAATTTTAAACACCCAGGCATCATTTTGACCTTGGTTGCCCGTTAAGTCTCCCGAAGCACTTCTAGAACTACCACTAATAATAAAGCCATCATCGTTAGTTGTAGCGATATCGCGTCCAACATCAAAACCTTCGCCTCCGTAAGTTTTCTCCCAAAGTAATTCACCATTAGGCGACACTTTAATTACCCATACGTCTGCAGCGCCGGAATTAGAGCTAACATCAGTATTGTCTCCTCTGGTGTCTCCAATAATTAGATAGTTTCCGTCTGTGGTATTAATCACTGCTCTAGCTTCGTCAATTTCTGTAGTTCCAAAAGATTTTTCCCATATGGTTTCTCCTGTATTTGACGTTTTAATAATCCAAAAATCATAAGAACCTATATTGTTGCTAATGTCTGTGTCTTCGCTATCAGAAGATCCAATTATAATAAAGCTGTCGTCGTTAGTTTGAATAGCGTCATATGCGGTATCCGAAAAAAAGCCTCCAAAGTATTTGCTCCATTGGATGTTTCCTGTAGGGTCTAGTTTTAAAGCCCAGTAGTCACCACCTGCATGTTGTGCTTGGTTAGATCTTGTATTACCAGCGCCTCCAGATGATGTTACATCTAAAACACCTGTTATAAAATAACCACCATCATTAGTTTGTATAATGGCGTGTCCAGTATCTATTCCAGAATAGCCATAGGTTTTTTCCCAAAGTAGGTTTCCTTGGGCGTCTAGTTTTATAATCCAAAAATCTTCTTGTCCATTGTTTGATGTAACATCACCATCAGTACTATACGTAAACCCAATTATAGCGTAGCCACCATCTTGAGTTTGGATGATGTCATGACCTCTTTCGTCATTGGTACCTCCAAAAGTTTTAGTCCATTCTAAAGTTAGATCTTCGTTATATTTTAAAACCCAAACATCGTAGCTTTCATCAGTCTTTGTGGTAATATCTCCATCCATGGATTGTGTGAATCCTAGGACAATACATCCGCCATCTGTTGTTTTTGCTACTGCTTGACCGCTTTCGTTTTTTGATCCTCCTAATGTTGTAACAGTCTCTAAGTTACCTTGGGCTAATGTATTTGTAGCGGGCTCTATTTCTTCTAAGGTTTCATCTTTGCAAGACAAAAACAGGACACTAATAGCGGTTAAGGTTATAGCGACTATATTTTTTAATTTAAACATCTGTGAATTGCTTTTTCTAACTATTAAAAGGCTTTGGTTTTTATCCTCTTAGTTTGTGTCTATTTGTTGATTACTAGTTTTTTAGTAGTCGTATTGTTTATTTTTACTAAGTATAATCCATTAGATAAATCCGTTGTTGGTAAAACGATACTGTCTTGATTAATATTGTTTTTAGAAAAAAGCTTTTTACCAATCACATTATACACTTCTACAGAAGTAATAGTTTGACCTTTACTAGCTGTTAATTTTGAATTGGTTTTAGTTGGGTTTGGTACCAAACTAAATTTAGAGTCTAAGTTAAAGTCTTTGGTACTTAATGGATTGTTGCTTGCTCTTACCACAAAAAGACCTCTTTCAATATCACTAATAATTATATTACCGCTCTCAAAATAAGGGTAGATACTCCAAGCACCATTAAAATTAGCACTATTGCTAGCTGGGTAAGTGTCAAAATAACCGGTTTCAGAATTGCTGTTATTAGCAGAAATAAGTGTAGGAATGTCTAATACACGCATCCCAGCTCTATAATTTGCTAAATAAAAAGTGTCGTCTTTAACATAACCATTATGGTCTATTGCTGCTATTGAAGCTTCGTAAGTAGTTGATAAAACAGGGTTGTCTAAATCTAACATATCAAACACGAAAGTACGTGTACCAAATCCAAAATTTTGTTCGTCTGTTTCATCTCCGAAAATAAAATATCTGTGATCGTCAGTAAACCAACCTTGGTGTGCATAACCGGGATTTGGATACGTTATTTCTGAAATAAACTGAGGGTTGTTTTTATCGGTAACATCTAAAAGTACGACTCTGTCATTTGATCCACCATTGCTGGCTAATAATATTTCTCTACCTATATAACTAGAGACTCCAATTACTGTTGGACTGGTTACATTGTTATCTGTTCCGTTGTATGTAATAACTTGTGCATCGTGTGTGTAACCTTTTCCTGAATAGCTACCAACTATGGTTGGCGATAATGGCGTTGTGATATCTACAAAAACAGGTCCGCCACTGGCAGCGCCACCACAGCCTACTAAATAAGCTATGCCTTCAGACTCGTTAATTACAATATTATGGCAACTACCAATATTAATTCCGTTGTCGCCAGTAAATACTTTTACATTTCCGTCTATAGAACTGTTAGTGAAAGTTAAATCGTCATTTACACCAGATCGCAATGTGGTTAAATCAAAAATTTGCATTCCGTGACTACCAACACCATCAGCAACAATATAAGCGTGATTATTATAAACTTTAATGTCTCTCCAGAAAGAGGTGTTTCCGTTTGCGGTTTCTATTCGTCCCAGAAAAACAGGGTTAATTGGGTCGCTAATATCTACAAAAGCGGTACTGTTTGTTGTCCCTATTATGGCATATTCTTTTCCGTCTAAAGGGTCCGTCCAGCCCCATAAATCACTCCCTTCTTCGTTACCCAGTGTTGTTGCTAATGTCGAAATTGGTATGCGCGATAACAAGTCATAGCCATTACAAGGGTAGCTGGTTTCTACACCATTTATTGTTTGTGTTGCAAACCCGTTAACACAAGGACTTTGTGCTAGTGTTAATTGTGTAGTACATAAAAGGAGTATAAATAGTAATTTTTTTGAAATAGACATTGGTTGAGGTATTCTTAATTTTTAAGAACAAATTTAATGGAAATAGTAGTGAAATGCGTTTTTCACGTGTTAAAATGTTAAATTTTTAATAAAAATAAATTCGTTTTTTGAATATTAAGACAATTTAGAATTTTTTAGAGCTACTATTAAATTAAGCTTAGTATTTTTGCAGTATGATAGAAGATAAAAATCAACAACGTACGGACTTAAGCCAATTAGGAGAATTTGGTTTAATTGATCATTTAGCAAAACATTTTGAGGTGACCCAACAATCTACTATTAAAGCCATTGGTGACGATGCTGCTGTAATGGAATTTGGTGATAACAGAGTGGTTGTAAGTACAGACTTTTTAGTAGAAGGTGTACATTTTGATTTAAGCTATATGCCTTTAAAGCATTTGGGTTATAAGGCTGTAGTTGTTAATTTGTCTGATGTTTATGCTATGAATGCAGAAGCAACACAGATTACTGTATCTATTGCGGTGTCTAATCGTTTTCCTTTAGAAGCGATTGAAGAGTTGTATGCTGGAATAGAAACTGCCTGTAAAATTTATAATGTTGATTTGGTAGGAGGTGATACGACGTCATCAACCTCTGGATTAATTATTTCTGTAACTGCTATTGGTCAAGTTAAAAAAGGCGATGAGGTTTACAGAAGTGGTGCAAAACCTAACGACTTGTTAGTAGTGTCTGGAGATATAGGTGGTGCTTATTTAGGACTTCAAGTGTTAGAACGCGAAAAAGAAGTCTTTAAAGTTAACCCAAATAGTCAACCAGATTTAGATGCGTATACTTATATAATAGAGCGTCAATTAAAACCTGAAGCTAGAAAAGATATTGTAAAACTATTGCAAGAATTAGAAGTTAAGCCAACGTCTATGATTGATATTAGTGATGGTTTATCCTCAGAGATATTACATTTGTGTAAGGCAAGTAAGGTGGGTTGTGATTTATACGAAGATAAATTACCATTAGACCCTCAAGTAATCTCTACAAGTGAGGAGTTTAATATGGATAGCACAACCATTGCTTTAAGTGGTGGTGAAGATTATGAGCTATTAATGACGATCTCTCAAGAAGATTTTCCAAAAATTAAAGCGAATCCAAATTTAACCGTGATTGGTTTTATTACAGATGAAGCTTCTGGAGCACACTTAGTAACTAGAGGTGATCAAAAAATTGCATTAACAGCGCAAGGTTGGAATAGCTTTGATAAAGACTAAGACGATAGTTTTAATGGTGCATTTTTTAGTGCTTGTGCAGCAAAGCGTTTTTGCTTGTTTTTGTGTATGCGCTTTAGTACATAATTAATTTCTTTATATTTTGGTGTTAACTCTGTTAAGTTTCCTTTACTATTAGTAGTCATTTCTTTTTTGCAATGACAACATTGGTATTCTTTAACGTGATAAGTGATTTTTTTACTGACCTGAAAGTTGTGTCCGAATACGGAGCAGTATAATTTTCCTTTAAGAGATTGTTTTTGTGGTACTTTGTGCATGATTCGTTTTTTTGTTAGATTTTATACATTTTGTAAAAATCTGATATATAGCGTTTACCGAAAGTAGGATAAAAAACCAATTAAACGTCAAAAAGCACTATTTATTCGATGAAACGCATTATTTCTTGTAAGAATTCTTCTTTGTTTTCGATGTGAGACATGTGTCCACCTTCTAAAATAGTAACCGTAACACCATTTAATTTTTCTAATTGATGCAGGTCTGTTTTAGATAAAATGGGATCGTTTTTACCAGCAATAATTAGTTTTTTGCAGTTTAAATTTTCTAATTTTTTAGTTCTGTCAGTTCTAATTTTCATGCCTTCTTGTGTGGCAACGTAACCTTGAAGTGGTGTTTTTAGAGCTTCGGTTTTAATATTTTCAATAGCGTCCTCAAAACGAATTCTATTGTCTTCAAAAAATAAATTACTAATAGACATGCTAACTAAGTTTTTGTAGTTAGTCTTTGCGACTTTTAAGGCTCTGTTTCTAAGTGTGATACGTTCTTGGCTGTCTGCAAAAGGTGTCGAGTTCATTAAACACAGTCCCTCAATAGTATTCGGCTTTTTTTCGGCGAAAGCCAAAGCAACATAACCACCAAGCGAGTGGCCAACTAGCGTAGTACTTGTAATGTTTAAATGGGTAAGTACTGCATCTACTGCATCTGCAAAGTCTTCCATGGTGTGCACGTAACCTAAAGCGTCTGTTAAACCATGTCCTAACAAATCTATAGTAATGACCTGATGTGTGCGTTCTAGATTGGTAACGGTATCCTTCCACATCGTACTGTTTTCTAAAAAACCGTGTAATAAGGTGACTGTTTTACCTTGTCCAGAAACAGAATAAGAAATGGATATACCTTTGTAAGTTAAAATCATAGCCTGCAAAGATAAGATTTGTACTGTTTTTAGTAAGTTGTTTTGATTAACTATTTACTATATTTGATTGCCTAGATTATAAACTATCAAATTATGAGATTAAAACCTTTCCTTTATACCATAGCTTTTTTTGCAAGCATGACTTTGTCTGCTCAAATTGAAGAGGCTAAACTAGATCAACTTGTTGAGAGCACTTTAAAAACCTTTAACGTTCCAGGGATTTCCGTTGGTGTAATTAAAGACGGAAAAGTGGTGTATGCTAAAGGTCATGGTGTGCGCGCTATGTCTAATAAAAAAGAGATGGATAATAGCACTTTAGTTGGTGTGGCTTCTAACAGTAAAGGATTTACTTGTTTTGCATTAGCAATGCTTGTGGATCAAGGTAAGCTTAATTGGGATGATAAAGTAAGACAGCATATTCCTGAATTTAAATTAAAAGATGCTTGGGTAACGGAGCAGTTTACGGTTAGAGATTTGGTTACGCATAGAAGCGGAATGGGACTTGGTGCAGGAGATTTAATGTTTTTTCCGGAAGCCGATTTTAATGTTAGTGATGTGCTTAAAAATGTTGGTCATTTAGAAGCCGAGAGCTCTTTTAGAAGTCAATTTGCTTACAATAATAACATGTTTATTATTGCAGGAGAGGTTTTAAAACGAGTTAGTGGATTGTCTTGGGAAGAATTTATTGAAACTAAAATAATGAAACCGGTTGGGATGACTAACAGTAAAGCATCTTATAATCGTGTGACAGATAAGTCTAATATTATTGAAGCCCATACGCTTGCTGATGGTAAATTGGTTCAGATTCCGCATGATTGGAGTCCATTGGCAAATCCAGCAGGAGGGATTATGAGTAACGTGGACGATATGTTAACTTGGGCACAGTTTTTAATGAATGATGCTGTGACTGCAAAAGGCGAGCGTTTGTTAAGTGAAAAACAATTCCATGAGCTTTGGCAATTACAGACGCCTTTAAAAGTAAGTGCTAACGATAGTTATAATTCAAACTTTAAAGGCTACGGTTTAGGTTGGTTTTTAACAGATGTAAAAGGAGGTTATAAGCAAGTATATCACACTGGTGGATTATTAGGAACGGTAACGCAATTTACTATGATTCCGGATTTAGATTTAGCAATTGTGGTATTAACTAATCAGATGAATGGGTCTGCTTTTACAACGATAACTAATACTATTAAAGATAGTTATTTAGGCTACGAAGATCGTAATTGGTTAGATAAATTAGGAAGAAACAATACCGAGTGGTATACATATAATGACAGTTTAAAAACAGTAGTTTTTGATCAAGTAGCTAAAATGAAAAACAGTGCTATTATTCCAAAAGCGGATGCTATTGTAGGAGCATATAAAGATGTATGGTTTGGAAAGGTTAGTATTACGCAAAGCGGAACTAATTTAAGGTTGCTTTCAGATAAATCTCAAACACTAAAAGGAAGTTTATTACCTTATAATGCCACAACATTTATTGTTAAATGGGATAATAGAAGTTACGATGCAGATTGCTATGTGCAATTTAGCTTTGACGAAACAGGCAAGGCAGTAAGTGCTACCTTAAAGCCTATTGCACCTGTAACAGATTTTAGCTTTGACTTTGAAGATTTAAAACTAATTAAACAAGACTAATTTTGAATAGAACAAAAGATCTTCTAATAACAAGCTTTGCTTTGTTTTCTCTGTTTTTTGGTGCAGGAAATTTATTATTACCACCGCTTTTAGGATATAATGCAGGTGAGAATTGGTTTTGGGTAACCTTAGGCTTTATTATTACAGCAGTAGCAATTCCTATTATAGGTATTTATGCGCATGCTAAATTACAAGGGACGTTATATGATTTTGGAAAAAAAGTATCTCCAACTTTTAGTTTTATTTATTGCATACTAATTTATTTAATAGCGGTTGCTATTCCGTCGCCACGTACCGCAGCAGCAACTCATGAGATAGCGATACATCCAAATTTTGGAACCTCGCCTTTATTAACAAGTAGTATATACTTTATTTTAGTGCTGATTTTTGCCTTAAACCGTTCCAAGATTTTAAATATAATAGGTAAGTATTTGACGCCTTTTATTGTTATTATTTTATTACTGGTTATTGGTATCGGATTATATTCTACACAAATGATTACTAATCCAACAACAATGGATACACCAATTGTATCTGGTATTTTGGAAGGGTATCAAACCTTTGATGCGATTGCAGCAGTAGTAGTAGGAGCAGTAATTATAATTTCTATTAATTTAAAAACAGAGGCTTCTTTTGAAGCTAAAAAGGACCTGATTAAAAAATCAGGATTGATTGCGGGTTTTGGTTTGTTTATAATTTACGCTGGTCTTATTGCGGTTGGTGCTTCTTATGGTGCAGAAATAGACATAAACAGTAGTTTAAATAGCGATATGCAACGTGCTAACTTATTAACTGGGATTAGCGTTAAAGCGCTTGGTGCTTTTGGGTATTCGGTTTTAAGTGTATTAATTGCTTTGGCATGTTTTACAACAGCTGTTGGTATTGTAACTGGAACTGCAGATTATTTTAAAGGCTTAATTAATAATTCTCAAACCGTATATGCGGTTACCGCGACAATTGCATGTGTCTTTGGTGTTGTGGTTGGGCAATTAGATTTTAATACTATTATAGTCTATGCGTTACCAGTGTTATTGTTTATTTATCCTATTACTATTGTATTGATTTTGTTAAATGCAATTCCGAATAAGTATGCTTCTAAATTAGTGTTTAGAGTGGTGGTTTTAGTGACTTTTGTTTTTAGTATTCCTGATGTTATTGGGTTTTTAAGTCCATCAGAAGGTTTAACAACTATTGTAAACTTAATTCCGTTTGCAAAGCATAGTTTAGGTTGGGTGTTACCCGCTTTTGTTGGGTTTTTAGTGGCGAACTTAGTCTCTAAAAAAGCTTGATTTTTTAAATTTTAGTTAGTAAATTTGTATAATAGCTAAAATTTAGGGTTATGAAAAAAGCAATAATAACGTTAGTTTTTATTTGTATGTATGTGGTGTCTTTTGCGCAAAGTCAGCCTAAAGTAGGTGATGTGCTGAAGGTGAAAGCACCATCAGGTCAATTTTATAATCACATAGATTTTCCGCCACTAAACATCTTGGTTAAACGGGGCAAATTAGCGAGTTATAAACCTGTTATTGATACGGTTGTTTTAGTCGAAGATGTTATTACTAAAAACGATAAAACCTATGTTGTTTTAAAAATGAAAGATGGTAGCAAGTTTTTTGGTTTTCAAGCTACAGCTGAAGCTAATTATCAAAGGGCTATCGACGCTGGAGAATTGGTTGTTGTTACTCCTTAATTCTTCAAGTTTTTAATAACCGAAAACGCTTTATCAACCACGTGATCTTCTACTAATACCGTAAATTCATTGGTGGTGGAAACAACTTCGTATAGCGGAATGTTTTCCCAAGCCAAACGTTTAAATATTTGGTAATATAAACCTGATATTTTAGAGTTGTCTTTTGGTAAACGGATACTGATTGCGGATAAATTTTCTTGTAATCCAATCTGTTTTTCGTTAATAAAACATTTTAATATTTTCTTGTTTTCAGAATTCGATATAATAATATTACTTTCAAAAATTCCTCGTGTAAAGGCGTAAAAAATATCTTTATTAGCTTCTACTTGATCTAAAATTTTGGTGTGACTTTGTATTAGGGTTTCAGAATTCTGAAATGTAAAATCACTTAAGTTAGAGCGTACCGTGATATCTCCTAAATTTTGTAGCGTGCTTTTTAGTTTTAAAGAATGACGTAACGTATTTGGTGTATTGTATCTGCGTAATGCCATCATAATAGCTCCAGATTTTACGGGTTTACGTAACATGGCACTAATTGGCGCGTTCAATTCTTCGGCTAATGCAGAGTAGTTAATAATGCTTCTAGACAATGCTTCTTCTAAAAACGGTTGCGTGATTAATATGTCTTCTACGCAAGAGGCGATAGTTTTCATTCTGTTAACTATTTAACAATTTGTGTAAAAATAGTACAATTTTTTCATTTTTATGGCTATCTCTTAGTCTCTAAGTAATTTAGCCTTATAAAATTTAAATATTATGTTAGTACTAAAGTTTGGAGGAACATCTGTAGGGTCTATTGAAAACATGATTAATGTTAAAAACATTATTAACAATGGGCAGCAAAAAGTAGTGGTTTTATCAGCAATGTCTGGAACAACTAATGCTTTAGTAAAAATCACAGATTATATTAAAAACCATAAGTCTGATGATGCTTTGATTGTTATTGATGCACTTAGAAACACGTACAACAAGACCATAAAAAAATTAATTACTAATCCGGAATTGCATAAAACGGTCTTTGTTTATGTTAATGATGTTTTTAATACGCTAGAATCACTGGTTAATAGATTGTATGATGACATATTATATAATCAAATTGTGTCTCAAGGTGAATTGTTATCCACCTTTATTTTTAGTCACTATTTACAACAAGAAAATATAAATGCAGTGTTGTTACCTGCTTTAGATTTTATGCGTATTGATAAATCTAACGAGCCTGATAATTATTACATTCAGCAGAATTTAAATCGTATTTTAAAAGAAACGTCACAAGCAGATATTTATATCACACAAGGTTTTATAAGTCGCGACGCAGAAGGTAATATTGCTAATTTGCAGCGCGGAGGAAGTGATTATACGGCGACTATAATTGGGTCTGTTTTAAAGGCAGAAGAAGTGCAAATTTGGACAGATATTGATGGTTTTCATAATAACGATCCACGTTTTGTAGATAATACAACCGCTATTTCTAATTTGTCTTTTGATGAGTCTGCAGAGTTGGCTTATTTTGGAGCTAAAATATTGCACCCGCAAACGGTTATGCCTGTGCGTGCATTGGATATTCCGGTGCGATTAAAAAACACAATGGCTCCAGAAGCACACGGTACCTTGATTACGAATCAAGTCCATGGAGAAGGGATAAAAGCAATTGCTGCAAAAGATAATATTACGGCTATAAAAATAAAGTCTGCTAGAATGTTATTGGCACATGGTTTTTTAAAGAAGGTTTTTGAGATTTTTGAGCGTTACGAAACGTCCATAGATATGATTACAACATCAGAAATCGCAGTGTCTTTAACTATTGATAATACCACGCATTTAGAAAGTATAGTTGAAGAGTTAGAGCGCTTTTCTGTAGTTGAGGTTGATAATTACATGAGTATTGTCTGTTTGGTTGGTCATGCCATTATATTTCATCCAGACACGCCTAATCTATTCCAGATTTTACAAGATGTTACTGTGCGTATGATTTCTTACGGCGGAAGTAATAACAACATCTCACTACTAATAAATACTAGTGATAAACATGAAACCTTGAAAAAGCTACAGCGTTATGTTTTTGAGAGTCATACCGTTTTGGTTTAAAATGAGAAAAAGCAAGCTTTAGGGCTTGCTTTTTTTTGTTTTGTAAATACAACTGTTTTTTATAGTCTATCTTCAATAATGCTTTTTATTTTTAAATCCTTACCCCATGTGGATTTAATTTTTAAATGAAAGATTTTGTCTTTAAATTTATTTTTAGACTGTATTTTGTATACTAAATTATAAGTGCATAAATAATCTTCTCCTAGCTTTGAAAATTTAAAAGTGTCCCATTGTATATCTGTGGAGCTTTTTGGGTACTTTTTCAAATAATTATGTGCTTCTGTTTTAATTTCTTCAAAAGTTAAATTTGATTTATCATACCAATTATTAACTTTAGGAGCTATATAGTTTTTTAATGCATTGAGATCCCCATTTTCTACATGTTGATAATATTCGGCAGTTTTCTTTCGAATTTTACTTTCGGTGGTTTCATAAAAAGCATAAAAACTAGAAGCAGAAATAATAAGCAATAATAATGTTATTAATAAAATATTTCTTTGTTTCGTGCTTTTTTTATTCTCATTCTCTTTTGCAGAATTTTCCTTTTTGTCTTTTTCGTAATTAAGGTCGTACAGATTTATTATTTCATTTGCGACTACGTTTTTTTCGATTTTAAATTTATTAATAAACGATGGGTATAGTTTTAAATAGGCTAGTTCATTTAAAGGGATTAAGCTTATTTTGTCGGGGTTTTCTGGCGTTCCTTCTAATCCTACGGCTATAAATATTATTATATTTTCATCCGCTTGAATTTTTCTAAACCTTTCTAGTTGTGGGAAGCTTATTATTTCAACTTTATCGTCGGAGTTAAAGCACGAACGATATTTGGCTTCGATATAAAATTCTTTTTTTGATTTTTTACACCTGAGTTTAAAGTCTGGTTTCAGAGTGTTTTCAGAATATCTTTTACTGTTTTGACTAAAACTATCAGTTCTGTGAATTAAGTCATAATCTGATTCGGGAAATAAGTGTTTTTCAACAAAACCTTCAAATTTTTCTCCCTTTTCGAAAGATGAATTGTCCATTCTATAAATTCTTTTTTTTAACTAATTCTAGTTGCTTTGCTTTTTTTTACTTATTCATTATATCCTCAATTTCCTCAATTTCAATAGGGATGTCTCTCATTAAATTAAAGGGAGCTCCAGATTTTTGGATAACCACATCATCTTCTAATCTAATACCAAAACCTTCTGCAGGAATGTAGATTCCAGGTTCTACTGTAAATACATTGTTAGCTTGCATTGGCTCAGTTAAAATACCATAATCATGCGTGTCTAATCCCATATGGTGAGAGGTTCCGTGCATGAAGTATTTTTTATAAGCAGGCCAGTCAGGATTTTCATTTTGCACATCTGCTTTGTCAAGTAAGCCTAGGCCTAAAAGCTCGCTAGTCATTAATTTACCCACTTCAATATGGTAATCTGCCCAAATAGTTCCGGGAACTAGTAGTTTAGTTGCTTCGTTTTTTACTCTTAAAACAGCATTGTAAACCGCTTTTTGTCTGTCGTTATATTTACCAGAGACAGGAATTGTACGTGTCATATCACTTGCGTAATTGGCATATTTTGCTCCTGCATCAATCAATATTAAATCTCCAGCTTTACATTCTTGGTTGTTTTCTATATAGTGCAATACGTTGGCGTTGTTTCCAGAACCAATAATTGGCGTGTAAGCAAAACCATCAGAGCGGTTGTTTAAAAACTCATGCATAAACTCGGCTTCAATATTATATTCCATAACGCCGGGTTTTACAAAACTTAACACACGTCTAAAACCTTTATTTGTTATATCGCAAGCCGTTTGGATTAAGTCTAATTCTATTTGGTCTTTTACAGATCTTAAACGTTGTAAAATAGGATTACTTTTAGCAACGGTATGTGCTGGGTATTTATTTCTAATCCAAGTTGTAAAACGGTCTTCTCTTGTCTCCGTTTCTACGTTAGCTCTATAATGCTCGTTTGTGTTGATGTAAACCGTTTCGGCTTGTGTCATCATTTCAAACACGACTTTTTCTAAGTCTTGTAACCAGTAAACTGTTTTAATTCCGCTAGTTGTTAATGCAGCGTCTTTAGTTAATTTTTCGCCTTCCCAAACAGCAATATGTGCGTTAGTTTCTTTTAAAAATAAAACTTCTCTGTTTTTAGGATTTGGACAGTCCGGAAATAAAACTAAAATACTTTCTTCTTGATCAACACCACTTAAATAAAAGATATCACGGTGTTGCTCAAAAGGTAAAGTGCTATCTGCACTAACTGGGTAAATATCATTTGAGTTAAAAAAAGCAATACTTTTCGGCTTCATTTGAGACGCAAAGTTTTTACGGTTTTTTACAAAAAGTGAGGCGTCTATTTTATTGTATTTCATAATAGGATAAGATTATTTTTTATTTCGACGAAAGTCAAAATAGTATAGATATTTTATAATTATTTTTTTCCGTCAAGCGGAAAGTATAAGTAGTCGTAAAAGTAATAACTTTAAGAGAGATAACTTATAAATGTTTCTTAAAATCTGATGCGTTTTGGGTTTTTACTTTGGCAATATTACTTTTATCAGTATCTTCAAAACTTATAATAATCAACCATGAAACTAAGATTTATATTATCCCTATTTATTGTTTGTTCGGTTAGCGCGCAACAAGATTTACTAACGCAAAAAGCACTATTACAAACCAACTCAATAGTTAAAAATGTAGCGTTCCAAAACATTGGGCCAACGGTTATGAGTGGGCGTGTTGTGGATTTAGCAGTAAACCCCGAAGACCCTACGGAGTTTTATGTTGGGTATGCTTCTGGTGGTGTTTGGCATACAACTAATAATGGGACGACGTTTGTGCCTATTTTAGATAGTTCTCAAACACAAAATGTTGGTGATATTGCAGTGCATTGGCAATCTAAAACTATATGGGTTGGTACGGGAGAGAATAATGCGTCTAGATCTTCATATTCTGGTGTCGGGATGTTAAAATCTACAGATAACGGAAAGACGTGGCAGCATGTTGGGTTGTCAAATTCGCAACATATTGGTCGTATTTTAATTAATCCAAATAATGTTAACGAAGTAACGGTTGGTGTAACGGGTGCTTTGTATTCTAGCTCTGAAGATAGAGGGGTTTATAAAACTAAAGATGGCGGTGATACTTGGACTAAGACGTTATATGTTGATGATGTCAGTGGGATTATTGACATGCAGCATGTTTCTGGCGATTATAACACCATGTTTGCAACCTCATGGACTAAGGATAGAAAAGCGTGGAACTTTGATGGAAGCGGAAATAACTCAGCAATCTATAAAAGTACAGATGCAGGAGAATCTTGGGTAAGAGTGTCTACAGAAAACAGTGGGTTTCCTACAGGTGATGGTGTTGGTAGAATAGGATTGGCTATTTACGATAATAATATTATTTATGCGATTCATGATAGTCAATTTAGAAGACCGTCAAGCGGAAATAAAACAAATACAAGAGGTTTACAAAAGAACGATTTTAAAACCATGACTACGTCTGAGTTTTTAAGTTTAGAGGATAAAAAACTGAACAGCTTTTTGAAGACCAATGGGTTTCAAGAAAAGTACAGAGCCGAAAATGTAAAGCAAATGGTACGTAGCGGAAACGTGAAACCAATTGATTTAGCACATTATTTAGAGGATGCTAATTCTATGTTGTTTGACACCCCGGTTATTGGAGCGGAGGTTTATAAAAGTACAGATGGTGGAAAAACATGGTCTAAAACGCATGCCGATTATCTGGATGATTTGTACTATAGTTATGGTTACTATTTTGGGCATGTTTATGTGTCTCCTGCAGATCAAAATGATATTTATGTGTATGGCGTGCCTATTTTAAAATCTAAAGATGGTGGAAAAACATTTACATCTATAAGTGCAGAAAATGTGCATGCAGATCATCACGCGCTTTGGATAAATCCTAAAAACCCTGATCATTTAATTAATGGTAATGATGGTGGTGTTAATATAACTTACGATGATGGTGTTAATTGGATGAAAAATAATTCGCCTTCTGTTGGACAATTTTATGCTATAAATGTGGACAATCAAAAACCATATCGTGTGTATGGCGGTTTGCAGGATAATGGTGTTTGGGTTGGTGCAAATAATGCTCCGGAAGACAAGAGTTGGCATCAAAGCGGAGAGTATCCATGGAGAAGTATAATGGGAGGTGATGGTATGCAAATTGAGATTGATAATCGTAACCCAGACATTGTTTACACGGGATACCAATTTGGTAATTATTTTAGATTAAATAGGGATACGGGAGAACAAACATACATCCAACCAAAGCATGAGTTAGGAGAAAAGCCGTACCGTTTTAATTGGCAAACACCAATACATTTATCACGTCATAATCAGGATATTTTATATTTAGGTGGTAATAAGTTGATGCGATCTTTAGATCAGGGTAATACTTGGAAAGCGATAAGTAAAGACTTAACACAAGGTGGAAAAAAAGGAAATGTAGCTTACGGTACAATCGCGACTATAAGCGAGTCTCCTTTTGAGTTTGGTTTAATGTACGTGGGTAGTGATGATGGGCTAATACATGTTACAAAAAATCAAGGCGCAACATGGGAAAATATCTCCGGTAATTTGCCTAATGATTTATGGGTGACACGTGTCGTGGCTTCTAAGCATAAAAAAGAACGTGTTTATGCGACATTAAATGGTTATAGATTTGACGATTTTGCAACGTATGTGTACATGAGTGATGATTATGGACAAACTTGGAAGTCAATAAGTGCTAACATTCCTACTTCGCCAGTAAATGTGATTGTAGAGGATGAAGTAAAGGATAGTATCTTGTATTTAGGGACTGATAACGGGGTCTATGTAAGTTTTAATAATGGAGGGCAATGGGAAGCATTTTCTAAAAATCTGCCTGCTGTCGCCGTTCATGATATTAAAATGCACAAAGAAAGTAACGATTTGTTGTTAGGTACGCACGGACGTGGAATTTATAAAACAAACGTGGCTGCTTTGCAGAAGTTTGATTCCCAAATGACTCAAAATAGTAAAATGACCATTTTTGATTTGGATGCCATTAGATATTATTCACGTTGGGGTAACTCTTGGAGTAAATGGATGCAACCGTTTGAACCAAGCACAACAATTCAAGTGTTTAGTGATGTCTTTGGTAACAAAGAAGTTGAGGTCTTGACGGAAAGCGGTAAGGAAGTGCAACGTTTTTCTGTAATGCTAAATAAAGGGTTTAATTTTATTGATTACGATCTGACGATTAATGAAAAAGGAAGAAAATCTTTAATGAAAGAAAATACGGCTATCGATATCAATAAAGCTAAAAATGGTAAGTATTATCTGACTAAAGGACAATATAAAATTAAAATTGAAGGTGTAGAAAAAAACTTTGAAGTAGAGTAGCGGGCTGTTACTTAAACCCATTCTAAATAGTACAAAAAAGTTTTAAAATTTGTTAGTATATCGCTTGTGGCTTATCTTTGTATAACAAATAATTAACTTCAACTATAATGAGCGGAATTTTAAATTCTTCAATAGGAAGAAAGTTTGCGATGGCACTTTCAGCATTCTTTCTAATGTTTTTTTTACTTCAACATTTTTCAATAAACATACTATCGGTATTTAGTCCAGATACTTTTAACGAGGTATCTCACTTTATGGGAACTTTTCCGTTAGTGCAATATGTATTACAACCTGTATTAATTTTTGGTGTTGTGTTTCACTTTGTAATGGGATTTGTTTTAGAAATTAAAAACAACAAAGCAAGACAAATCAGTTATGCAAAAAACAATGGAGGAGCAAATTCTTCTTGGATGAGCAGAAACATGATTTGGAGTGGTGCTGCAATTTTAGCATTTGTTTGCCTTCACTTTTACGATTTCTGGTTTCCAGAAATAAACACCAAATTTATTGTTGGTGACATGTCAGGTCTTATGGATCCAAACAATGCAGAAAGTGGGTTTAGATACTACGAAGAGCTACAACACAAATTTGTAGATTTATGGAGAGTAGCACTTTATGTGATTGCTTTTGTATTCTTAGCACTACACTTATTACACGGTTTTGATTCGGCTTTTCAGTCTGTTGGAGCAAATAACAAATACACAAAAGGGTTAAAAAGATTTAGTAAAATCTACGCAATCGGGATTCCATTAGGATTCATTTTTATTGCTGTTTTTCACTTTTTAAACCACTAAAAAATATAGTTACTATGAGTTTAGATTCAAAAGTACCTCAAGGTCCAATTAAAGATAAGTGGACAGATTATAAAAATCATATCGACTTAGTAAACCCTGCTAACAAGCGTAACATTGATGTTATTGTTGTTGGTACAGGATTAGCTGGTGGATCTGCTGCTGCAACTTTAGCAGAGCTAGGATATAACGTAAAAGCATTTTGCTTTCAAGATTCTCCAAGACGTGCGCATTCAATTGCAGCACAAGGAGGAATTAACGCAGCAAAAAATTACCAAGGTGATGGTGACTCAACTTACAGATTATTTTACGATACTGTAAAAGGAGGAGATTACCGTTCTCGTGAAGCAAACGTATACCGTTTGGCTGAGGTATCTGCAAATATAATTGACCAATGTGTTGCTCAAGGGGTTCCTTTTGCACGTGAGTATGGTGGATTATTAGATAACCGTTCATTTGGTGGTGTATTAGTATCACGTACTTTTTACGCAGCTGGACAGACAGGACAACAATTATTATTAGGAGCGTATTCTGCTATGAACCGTCAAATTGGTCGTGGTAAAATCAAAATGTACAACCGTCACGAAATGTTAGACGTTGTTAAGGTTGATGGAAAAGCTCGTGGAATTATAACACGTAACTTAATTACTGGAGAAATTGAAAGACATTCAGCACATGCTGTAGTTCTTGGAACTGGTGGTTATGGTAACGTTTTCTTCTTATCAACTAACGCGATGGGAAGTAATGTAACAGCAGCATGGAAAGCACACAAACGTGGGGCTTACTTTGCAAACCCTTGTTACACACAAATTCACCCAACATGTATCCCGGTTTCTGGAGATCATCAGTCTAAACTAACGTTAATGTCTGAGTCTTTACGTAATGATGGACGTATTTGGGTGCCAAAACACATGAAAGATGTTGAGGCTATTAAAGCAGGTAAATTAAAGCCTGTACAATTAGCTGAAGAAGATAGAGATTACTACCTAGAGCGTCGTTATCCTGCATTCGGAAACTTAGTGCCTCGTGATGTTGCCTCTCGTGCAGCAAAAGAACGTTGTGATGCTGGTTTTGGAGTTAATGCAACTGGAGAAGCTGTATTCTTAGATTTTGCTTCGGCAATTCAACGTTACGGTAAAGAAGCTGCTCACGTTAAAGGTTTAGACGAAAACGATGCTGCACTTGTTAAAAAATTAGGACAAGAAGTAATCAAGAATAAATACGGAAACTTATTCCAAATGTATGAGAAGATCGTAGATCAAGATCCATACAACACACCAATGATGATTTATCCAGCAGTACACTATACAATGGGTGGTGTTTGGGTTGATTATAACTTAATGACAACTGTTCCTGGATTATATGCAATTGGAGAAGCAAACTTCTCTGATCATGGTGCTAACCGTTTAGGAGCATCTGCTTTAATGCAAGGTCTTGCAGATGGATATTTTGTGTTACCTTATACTATTGGAGATTACTTGTCTGATGATATTAGAACAGGTCCAATTTCTACAGATACAAAAGAATTTGTTGAAGCTGAAGCTGAAGTAAGAAAGAATATCGATCATTTAATAAATAACAACGGGACACATTCTGTTGATTATTTCCATAAGCGTTTAGGTAAAATCATGTGGAATAAATGTGGAATGGCTAGAAACGCAGAGGATTTAAAGTCTGCAATTACTGAGATTTCTGAACTTAGAGCAGAATTTTGGAAAGACGTACGTGTGCCAGGAACACAGAATGAATTTAACGAAGAACTAGCTAAAGCAGGTCGTGTAGCAGATTTCCTTGAATTAGGAGAGCTGTTTGCTAAAGATGCTTTACAACGTGAAGAGTCTGCAGGTGGTCACTTTAGAGAAGAGTATCAAACACCTGAAGGTGAAGCGATGCGTCGCAAAGAGTTTCAATACGTATCAGCTTGGGAATACAAAGGAGAACCAAAAGATGCTATACTTCATAAAGAAGAATTAGCATATGAGAATATTGAAGTAAAAGAAAGAAGTTATAAATAAAGAAAAGCTATGAATTTAACGTTAAAAATTTGGCGTCAAGCAAACGCTAACGATAAGGGGAAAATGGTTGATTATCCAATCAGCAATATATCTCCGGATATGTCTTTTCTAGAAATGTTAGACGTTTTAAATAACGAATTAATAGAAAAAGGTGAGTCGCCAGTATCTTTCGATCACGATTGTCGTGAAGGAATTTGCGGGTCATGCTCATTATATATTAATGGTGAAGCACATGGTCCTGACCGTTTAATTACAACATGTCAGTTACACATGCGTACGTTTAAAGATGGTGAGACTATAACTATTGAGCCTTGGAGAGCTAGTGCTTTTCCTGTAATTAAGGATTTAGTTGTAGACAGAACAGCATTTGATCGTATACAACATGCAGGTGGATTTATTTCTGTAAATACATCTGGAAACACAATTGATGCTAACACGATACCTGTAAATAAACAAGACGCAGATGACGCTTTTTCAGCAGCAACTTGTATTGGTTGTGGTGCTTGTGTAGCCTCTTGTAAAAACTCTTCTGCAATGTTATTTGTTGGTGCTAAAGTATCACAATTTGCATTATTACCTCAAGGTAAAGTAGAAGCTACAGAGCGTGTTTTAAACATGGTTAAACAAATGGATGAAGAAGGTTTTGGTAACTGTACCAACACTGGAGCATGTGAGGTGGAATGTCCTAAAGGAATTTCTTTAGAGAATATTGCACGTATGAATCGTGAGTATTTATCTGCAAGTTTAAAAGGATAAAAAGACATAATTGTCACTCTTGGCATTAGCTTAGAGTCTTAAATAAATAAAAACCCAAGCGATAAGCTTGGGTTTTTTAGTTACTTTTATAATGTAAATATCCCTTATATGAAATCTATATATCTTTTACTTTTAGTACTATTAGTTAGCTGTAAATCTGATAACAAAGCAACGCGAGACATAGCGGTAACTGATGTTTCTAAAACTAGCAATGCTAATCAAGTTACTGTGGATTATAAGTTTGATACCACTGCGTTATTAGATAATTTAAAAGAATTATCTTCAGACACCTATCAAGGTCGCAGAACTGGAACCAAAGGTGGCGAGCTAGCAAGAGCATTTGTAATTAAACAATTTATTGCACGTGGTGTTACTCCATTAGTGCCAGATTATACGCAATCTTTTACATTTAAAACAACTAAAAGCTACGATGCGGTTAATATTTTAGGGTTAATAAAAGGAACAGAAAACACTGATAAATACATTGTATTATCTGCGCATTATGATCATGAAGGCGTTAAAAACGGAAAGATATATAATGGAGCAGATGACGATGCATCGGGTATTAGTGCATTGTTCGCTTTCGCGGAATTTTTTGCCAAGTATCCGCCAAAACATAATGTTATTTTAGCAGCTTTTGATGCTGAAGAATTAGGTTTAAAAGGGGCTTATCATTTTGTTGAAGACAATACTATCCAAAAAAGAAATATCGTATTGAATCTTAATATGGATATGATTAGTAGAAGTGAAGACAAGCAGTTATTTGCTGTCGGGAGTCACCATTATCCAATTTTAAAACCAATCATAGCTAATTTTAAAGATATTGGAACTACAGATCTAATAATAGGGCACGAAGGTGTTACAAAGGGAGATGATTGGACCTATTCAAGTGATCATGCAGCGTTTCATAAAGCTAAGATCCCTTTTATCTATTTTGGAGTAGCAGACCATAAAGATTATCACAAGCCAACAGATGATTTTGAAAACATTGATCAACAATTTTATAAGGATGCAGTACAAACTATTATAACTGTGTTTACTCAATTTGATAATTTAGATTTTTAATATAAATGACGGATTCTAATTCTTATTACAACAGTAATATTGTAAACTATACAACAGAAGTTTCTAAGCTTTACAAGCAGCTAACCTCGTTAAGTATTGCTAGACTTTTAGTGTTTCTAATCACTGCGGTTGGGGCCTATTTTACGTTTGGTAATTGGGGCTTGTTTTCTGTTATTATAATACTTGGTATTGTCTTGTTTATAGTTTTATTATCGCGATATACCAATATTAAATCCGTTTACAATTTAAAAAAAGAGCTAATCACAATTAATCAGGATGAGCTAAAGATTGCTTCTGGAGATTTTTTTGAAAAACCGGATGGTCTGACGTTTCAGGAGGCTAACCATAATTATGCTTTAGATATTGATTTATTTGGTAGAGGTAGTTTCTTTCAATTTATAAATAGAACAGCAATAGAGGAAGGTTCGGAAAAGTTAGCAACTAGTTTAAAAGCTAACGTCACAGATGATATTGTACTTAGGCAAGACGCTATTAAAGAGTTAGCTAACAAATCAGATTGGAGACAGCAATTTCAAGCTAATGCTAGTCTAATTAAAGTAGAGACCAAAGGAGCTACAATTCTAAAGTTTTTAAAAGCGCACGAGTCCATATTACCTAAAAACATAAAGATATTGCCTTTAGTAGTTTCAGTATTGACTATTATAATTATTGGTTTAGCAATTGCTAAAATAATACCTCCAATTACTATTGGGTATTGGTTATTTGTCGGCTTATTTGTTACTGGACGTTATGTCAAAAAAATAAATGGGCTGAGTGCTAATGCAGATAAAATGCGAGACACTTTTCGTCAATACACCTCTTTATTAAAAGCTATCGAAACCGAAACATTTACGTCACAATTACTAATTAGCAAGCAGGCTCAAATTCAATTAAAAGACAAAAAAGCGTCTCAGATTTTAAAAGAACTATCAAAAGCAATGGACGCTTTAGATAACAGGAGTAATTTAATCTCGGCTATTTTTGGGAATGGGTATTTTTTAACTGACATAAAGCATACGTATACAATAGAACAGTGGTTAGAAAATTATAAAGACAAAGTTGAAGATTGGTTTGAAGTCGTTGCTTTTTTTGATGCTTATAACAGTTTAGGAAACTATGCTTTTAATCATCAAGAATATGTCTATCCTCAAATAGTAGATAAAAATAAGGATACTAAAGTCACGCAATTAGGACATCCTTTATTAAAATCTGCTAAACGTGTGGATAATGATTTTGAAATAAAAAACAAGCAGTTTTTTATTATTACTGGTGCAAATATGGCAGGGAAAAGTACGTTTTTGCGCACAGTGTCTTTACATATTGTTATGGCTAATGTTGGTTTGCCAGTTTGTGCAACAGCATCGGTGTATAGTCCTGTAAAATTAATTACAAGCATGCGTACCAGCGATTCTTTAACGGATGACAGTAGTTACTTCTTCTCTGAGTTAACACGCTTAAAATACATCGTAGATGCTATTAAGCAGGATAATTACTTTATTATTTTAGACGAAATCCTAAAAGGAACAAATAGTACAGATAAAGCTATTGGGTCGCGCAAGTTTGTCGAAAAATTGGTAGCCAGTCATGCTACCGGGATAATTGCTACACACGATCTAAGTTTATGCGAAATTGAAAAGCATTTATCAGAAGTGAAAAACCACTATTTTGATGCGCAAATCATTGACGATGAATTGTATTTTGATTACACCTTTAAAAAAGGGATTTGTCAAAATATGAATGCTAGTTTCTTACTTAAAAAGATGGAGATTGTGTAGGTGTGATATAATAAATATAATCCCTTTTTGATCAAAAGGGATTATATTTGTAATGTCATTTCGGCTATTTTTGTTCAGCCCTTATTTTATCCAACATCTCCAATGCGTTTTTATCTTCAGGCTTAAATTGGAGTACTTTATTGTAATTTTTTGTAGCCTCCTTATAGTTTTTAGTCATATAAAAAGCTTCACCTAAACTATCAAAAACGTTGGGGTTATTAGGGAACATTTTAGTGTTTAAATCAAAAAGATACAATGCTTTGTCAAATTGCTTGTCCTTTAAATGCCAGTATCCCAATGTATTTAATTCTTTGCTTCCTTCTGAGTAGTCTGGGAAATACGTTAAAAAGTTAGATTCTAACGCAATCAAGTCTTCTAATGGTTTTTCTTTTAAGTTGTAAAATGTAATGTTAGCAACATAATACTTAGCAAAATAACGTTGGTTAGTGACTATTTTCTCAATGTCGCGCTCTAAAGTTTCAACAGGATGCTCTACTATTCTATTAATTTCTTTTCCATTTTTATAAAAAATAAAAGTTGGGACACGATGGATGTTAAATCCTTTTTCTTCTCCATTAGGTCCTTTTTTGTAGCTTTCTTTTGTGTTGTCTAAAGCAAAGACCTCTAAGTTGTCCATATTAAAATTAGCTAATTCTAGTACTTTGTAAAAACGTGGAACTTCTTTTTTACTATCTCCACACCAAGTACCTAAAAAGACTTTAATGGTGTAGTTGTTTAGCGAGTCTTTAAAGGTGTTTATTAGTTTTTCGTTGGCTATATACTCGTCATGATTTTTATTAAACCACGTTTTATAACCGTCTTTTAAAAGACCATCTTTATTAATCTTTCCTAATAACTTTGGCTGTCCCTTGCCATCCAAAACTTCAGTATTTATTGTTTGGGCAATTGTGGTGGTAAGGGTTACTAAAAAAAGGGCAATGGATACAAATAATTTCATAAGTGTTGTTTTTGATTGATATACTCAAATCTATCTTTAATTTTAATTGATTAGTAATTATTTAAACCAACAACACACTTAAGCTTATAAACAACACACTTTTTGCAGTTTGCATTGCTTTTATTGGTTTTTGTACTTTGTTTTTTGATGGTTTTAGCTTTTTGGTTTACTTTCAAGCTAAATTATGATAGACTTAAAAAAACATACGTCGCAAATCTTAGTACATCTGCTGTTTTGGATGCTATTTGTATTTGTGTCTTTATTTATCTTTTCCAGATATTATTGGGCCGAAAACCCATTTTTGCAATATTTATCCATTTTAGGTGTCATTGTATATGTTAACCATTTTGTGTTATTACCCTTTTTTGTAAAACGAAAATGGTATAAATGGTATGGCTTAGTTTTTATAGCAATATCTTTTTTTGCTACGCAATTGTATTGTAATGTCTTTGCACAATGTGGTTGTTCTATAATGAAATGCTTAAGTGACTACCTTTGGCAGACATTGGTGCCATTAATATTTTTCTCTTTTATTTGGATGTTATTTCGGTTTTTGGACGAGCAAAGTCAAAAGGAATACATGATACAACAGCATGAGAAAATGGAATTAAAGTTTTTGAAATCTCAAATAAACCCACATGTCTTGTTTAATAATTTGAATACTATTTATTCGTATTCAATAGAAAAACCAAACGAAACACCTGAGCTTATTTTGATGTTGTCAGACAATTTGAAGCATGTCTTATATGAGAGTAATGCTCAGTTTGTCGATTTAAATAAGGAACTTCAATTTTTAGATAATTATATTAAGTTTCAGAAGATAAGAACAGAAGGTGTTAAGCATATCAAGTATACTACTAATGTAAAATCAGATTACATTAAAATTGGACCTTTATTGTTAATTACCATTATTGAAAATGCATTTAAACACAGTACATTACATAGCACTATTTTTATACAAATTACTGAAGAAGAAAACACGTTGATTTGTACGTGTATCAACGATTTTGAACATAATAATACGGACGATAACCACTCTAAAATTGGATTCAAAAATCTAAAAAAGCGATTGGATTTGTTGTATCCTAATAAGCATCAGTTACAAATTGAAAAGACAGACCAGTTTAAAGTAATTTTAACCTTAGATCTATCATGACTTGTATAATTATTGAAGACGAAATACCTGCCCAGAATTTACTTAAAAACTATTTAAGTAAATTACCTAATGTGCAATTGTTAGGTACATTTCAATCTGCTATTCAGGCTCATAATTACTTTAAAACAAGCACAGCAGATGTTGTGTTTTTGGATGTTAATTTACCAGACATATCTGGTTTAGATTTTATAAAAACGGTAAAAAATCCACCTGCAATTATAATGACAACTGCTTATCCGGATTATGCAGTGAGCTGTTTTGAGTTAGATACAATTGTCGATTATTTAGTGAAACCTTTTGGTTTTGATCGTTTTTTAAAAGCTGTAAACAAAGCGGAAGACAGAGCAAATAACACCATAGATATTAATACAGTAGATAGTAAAGTGGTTGAGGATTCTATTTTCTTGAATGTGGATAAAACACTACATAAAATTGTATTAAGTGAAATTTTGTATTTAGAATCTGATAGAAACTATATTACTGTAGTTACTAAAACACAAAAACTGTCTTATATAGATTCTCTTAAAAATTGGGTTGAAAAACTACCGAAGCAAGACTTTATTCAAATTCACAAATCATATATAATTAACGCTACTTACGTGAGTAAAATATCAGGAAATGAGGTCTTTATTAATACGCAGCGTTTGCCTATTGGTAGAACTTACAAAGCAGATTTGCTTAAAAAATTAAGAATTGTTTAATGGGTGTCCATTTGTTGTAATTTCTGTTTATTTTTAGAGTAAAGTTAATCGCACAGTCATAACAAGATCTTAAATCATACAAATTGGATAATAAATTAAACGTAGCAATTATTCAGGCTAACTTGGCTTGGGAAAACCCAATTGAGAATAGGCTAAACTTCACACAAAAAATTGAAAGCTTAACCAATACTGTTGATCTTATTGTGTTGCCAGAAATGTTTACTTCTGGATTTACAATGTCTCCGCAATTGGTTGCAGAAACTATGGAAGGTGCTACCGTGCAATGGATGTTAGCTTTGGCTAAACAGAAAATGGCTGCTATTGTTGGGAGTATAGTTATTGAAGATAGTGGGCAATACTATAATCGATTAGTGTTTGTGCATCCCGATGGTAAAATAGATAGTTATAACAAGCGTCACACCTTTACTTTATCAGGAGAAGACAAGGTGTATGCTAAAGGTGATCAAGTAGTGATAGTAGATTACAAGGGGTTTAAAATAAAACCTTTGGTCTGTTATGATTTGCGTTTTCCTGTATGGGCTAGAATACAAGACAATTTTGATATACTATTATACGTAGCTAATTGGCCAACAAAACGTATTAACGCTTGGGATACTTTGTTGCAGGCTAGAGCAATTGAAAACATGTGCTATTGCATTGGTGTAAATAGGGTTGGTTTAGACGCTAATAATTACGAATATCCAGGACATTCTGCTGCTTATAATGTGTTAGGAAATATGCTTACTAACTTAAAGCCAAATACAGAAGGTGTAACAGAAGTCGTGTTGTCTAAATCTCATGTGGACAACACTAGAAACAAACTTAGATTTTTAGAAGATAAAGATGTATTTAGTTTAGAGTAAAATCTATAATAACTTCCCAGCCTGATCTAATTTCTTCTACTTTTTTAGCATAACTTACACGTTCTGCTTGTTGCTTTTTAAGAAAGTTTCCTGAATCGTATTTTCTATTTTTATTGGTATCGTAGATAACTCTAACATAGTATTCTCCTGGTTTTAAAAAGAAAAAATCTAATGGTTTTGGCGTTGTGGCATATTGCTCATATTTTACTTCACCTGTTTTGTTTAAAAACTGAACGATTAGCGGGTAAGTTGCATTTTTTAGAATAACCCTGGCATTACCAAGACCAGATTCTTTAACGGTTCTTAAATTAAAATTTAAAGTGTCATTAGGTAAGTTGTAAAAGTCCGTAATTGTACTTGGTAGTAATTGGATCTTGTATAAATTGTCTTCCGTTTTATCAAAGTCGACCTCTATTGTGTTTTGTAAAGTATCTAATTTAGTAGTGAAACTAACCTTTGTAGAATCTTTGTCTAATATGGTTATTTTGCTTTTGTCAAATTTTGATATCGGAATATTAGCCGATAGCTTTAAGGTTTCAAAAAAGTCAATATTACTACTTGGACTAGCTTTTACTAGTAACGAGTCGCGTTTGTTATCTTTTATTCTAACTGTAAAAGTGTCTATTTTAGTTCTGTTAGTTACTTTAAATACTAATGAGTCCACCTCTAATTTTGGTTTGTAAAAATAGTTTAGTGTATCTGTTTTTTTATCTTTAAAATAACTGTAACTATAGTCTTTAGGCGCGTCAGACAATAAATCAATTGTCATGTCTTTGTAGTCTTCACCTTCAAAACCAAATGCTATTTTTTCGCCAGAAACTAAACGAGCACTTTCTGCTTTATAGTCTATTTCTTCTTTAAATATTTTTAATTCGTAAAACGCAGAAGTATCTGCAGATACGGTTATAAATTCTTCGTAAAAACCAATTTCGTCTGATTTTTGGTCAAACTTATTATTGGAATTATTATCCTTTAAAGCAATAAGCTTGTAAGCTCCTGCTTTTAAGTTTTCTAGTTTAAAATTAGTGGTGCTATCTAAAGTGTTAGTAATGTATTTAGGATTTTCTTTATATACAATAGAATCTGTGTAAGTCGAATCTGCTTCGTATAAATGAATAGAGATAAAAGGATCTGTTGTTCTTTTTATTGCATCCATAACGCTTCCTTTTACAGATAACGAATCTATGTAATCTCCTGTTGAAAACACATACCTATAATAAGGATAAGGGTTTTCTTCGTTATTATCCACAATACTATTACCAAAGTTAATGGCGTAAGTTGTATTAGGCGTTAACGTGTCAAGAATCTTGATTTTGATGTACTCACTTGGACTTCCTAAAGGTGTAATGTCCGGTTTTGTGTTCATTGGAGGCGATATAACCAGTTGTTTGGTTAGATCTTTTGTTTTAATATATTCGTCAAAATATATTTTAATCTCTTTACTATTAAAATTTGTCGAGAAGTTAGCAGGCTCAGAATATCTGATTTTAGGAGGTGTAACATCTTTTTCTCCTCCAGTAATATTACCTCTATTGGCGCAATTAATAAAAGTAAGCGCTAAAACGCAATAAAAACAAAAATTTAAGAGACGGTTTTGCATATGATTTTAAATGTGGTTACAAATTAACAACATATTTATGTTTTAACGAAAAATGCACTAGGCTATTGCCATTGTAGCGACACTTATTTTTACATTTTCAGCTTTTTTTAATTCTATTATACAAGCTTCTAATGTGTTTCCGGTGGTAATAATATCATCCACCAATAAGATGTGTTTGTTTTTAAGTTGTGACAATTGTGTTACTGCAAAGGTTTCGTTATTTAATTGCCATCGTTCCAGTCTTTTTTTAGAAGCTTGAGAGCTTGCGGTTGTTGTTACCTTAATTAAAAGATCATCATTATAAATGGTTTGCAAGGCTTGGGCAATTTTTTTACCAAATTCTGCACATTGATTATAGCCTCTTTTTTTTATCTTTTTTGGATGTAATGGCACAGGGATAACCAAGTCTATAGCTTTGTAATCGGTACATTGTTTTAGTTCTTCTCCTAGCCATTCGCCTAGAAAACTACTTACTTCTTCATTTTTTCCGTATTTAAGTTGGTGGAGTAGGTGTTGTACAATACCTTTTTTTTCAAACCTTAGTAAAGCTGTAGCTGCTTCTATTTGTGCCCTACCGTAAAACACGTTTTTTACAAAGGGGTCTTTAGAGGTGTGATAATCTGTGGTTGGCAAGACGTGTCTACAGGTGGTGCATAAAAAGGATTCATTATCGGATAGGAGGCTTTTACACGCGTTGCAGACCTTTGGGAAAAATAAATCAGCTAAGGCTTTAAAGCTCATAAAATATTGGTTTAATGCGGGTTGTAACTTAGATGAAGTGCATATAAATCCTTTTAAAAACTTTCAAAATTACTTTAGCACGGATTTTAATCAAGTTATCGAAAAATTATTACATATAGATATATTAGCAATAGTTTTGCATCAAATATTAAACTAATGATTATAAAATCCCAAATCTATAATCTAAGGTTAGTTATTGTTGCGCTATCAACATTAATGTGCGCTTTAGGTTATTTCGCTTATAATAATTATTCGTCTTTAAACGAGTATCATGAGTTTCTAATTGACGAAAATGCTATGGTAGAATCAGAGCTTAGTCAAATGGTAGCTAGCTACGATTCATTGCGTTTTGATAATAGAGATTTGCAAACTAAATTGGATAATTCTAGAATTAGAATTGCACGCATCTTAGATTCTGTTAAATATCTAAAACCAGATGTTTATTTAGTGTCTCACTACAAGAAGCAATTGCAAGTCTTAAAAAATGAAAACAATAGTATTTTAGCTTTAGTTGAGAAATTAAACGCTGAAAACGAATTTTTAAAACAAGAAGCCATCCGCGTAGGCGCAGAGCTTGATCAAACTATTTCATTTTCTGAGCATTTAGAAAGCAAAAACTCAACTTTATCTATTATTAACAGTAAGTACCAAGAAAAGATAAATAAGGCTAAGGTCTTAAGTATTTCCAGTATTGCTGTGCAAGGTGTTAGGCGTGTGACTAACAGCGGGGATATTAAAAGTACTACCACAGCAAGACGAGCAAAACAAATTAATGTGTGTTTTACTATTCCTGAAAATAAGTTTACAGTAAAAGGTAAAAAGGAACTTTATGTACAAATAGTAGATCCTTTAAATAATGTTGTTGGAGATCAAGGGGTGTTTAATACAGGAGCATCCTCTTTAATTTACAGTAAGAAAATAATGGTGGACTATAAAAACAAAAACTTAGAGCAGTGTTTGTTTGTTAAACCATCTGAGGATCAGTCTTTTCAAAAAGGCGATTACTATGTTACTGTGTACCATAAAAGTAGATTAATTGGTAAAACAACAATGACCCTTAAATAATATTAAAACCGTACGAAAACTCTTATTTTAATGGGGTTTGAAAATTATATTGAAGTCTTTTTTTTAGCTTAAAAGGTTACTTTAACAATTTTTTCACCTCTTCATCGGTATTTAACAGTAAACCATATTTTAAATCAATAATTTTATTTGTAATTAATTTATACATGATAGTTATCCCTCATACTTACAACTATAGATTAGTAATTGGTTGCTTGGTTATTGCTTTGGTGTCTTTAGGTACTTTTAGCTATTTTAACTTAGATAAGTTAGAAAGTTATAACACTTATGTCATTCAAGAAAAAAAACTTTTAGAGATTGAATTATCAGAAATGATAGTACGTTATGACGAAGTTGAAGTTAATAGTGTTGTGCTAAATGACAAACTTGAACAGTCTAAATTTAAAATAGAACGTATTTTAGATTCCATAAGAGTATTAAAACCAAGTGCATCTTTATTATCTGTTTATAGATCTAAAATTAAACTTCTGCAAAAAGAAAAAGCAGAGGTCCTAGCTTTAGTATCTAAACTTGAAAACGAAAACCAACGCTTATCCATAAAAACAGCCAAAGTTGAAGAGGATCTTCAAGGAGCTAGAAGCATAACTAATGCTTTAAAATCTGAGAATAAAGATTTAGCTTTTAATAATACGCAACTTTCTAAAAAAATTGAAGCTGCTAGCCATTTAGAGATAGGTAAGCTTAATGCAAAAGCTGTAAAACGTATTACCAAAAATCGTATTGTAGGGACTAATAAGTCTTATAAGTCTAATAAACTTCATGTAGCATTTACTGTATCTAAAAATAAGTTTGTTAACGAAGGTAAAAAGGATATTTTCATACAAATTTTAAGTCCTAGTAACAATGTTGTTGCAGATCAAGGGTCTGTATCTTTTGGTAAACAATCTTTAATTTATAGTAAAAAAATCATTTTGGATTATAAAAATGAAGACATAAACCTAGATGCAATAATTACTACAGATGTTGATCAGCCTTTAACTAAAGGTGTGTATTTTGTAAATATTTTCCACGATAATACTAGGCTTGGAAGTACTTCTGTAACACTTAAATAGCGTTAAATATTATACAAATAAAACCGTTACATTCGTAATGGTTTTATTTTTGCGTTTACACGAATAAATAAAAATCATATATTCGTTAAAATTATCTCTAAAAAATCCTTTTTTGAACAAAATCAACTTTTTAAAAGAATCACTTAAAAGTTTAAAAACTTCTGGGACATTGTTTCCTAGTTCTAGATTCTTGGCGTCAAAATTATTGAAGAGTATAGATTTTGAAACAACAAAATTAGTAGTAGAGTTTGGACCTGGAAATGGGATTATAACTAAAGAGATTTTAGCAAGATTAAAACCGGATGCTACTTTAATTACTTTTGAAATAAATGATAGTTTTTATAAGGCTTTGCTTAAAATTGAAGATTCAAGATTAATTGTGTCTAACCAATCCGCAGATAAAGTATTAGAAGTGATTAAACAACATGGTTTTTCATCTACAGATTACATTGTTTCTAGTTTGCCATTAACTAATATTCCTAAGCCAATTTCGGCTGTTATTTTAGATAGCGCTTACAAAAGTTTAAATCCAAAAGGGTATTTCTTTCAATACCAATATAGTCTTACTTATTATTCTGCATTAAAAGAAATTTTTAAAGGCAACGTAGATTTAGGTTTCGAGCCTTTAAACGTTCCTCCAGCTTTTGTTTATACTTGTCAAAAAGACTAATCAATTTTTGGTTGTACACTTTTATTTATCGTTTATCTTTGTACTATTATGGCAAACAACGACGATCAATTTAAAAAAGTAATCTCTCACGCAAAGGAGTATGGTTACGTATTCCAAAGTAGTGAAATCTACGATGGACTTAGCGCAGTTTACGACTACGCTCAAAACGGAGCAGAATTAAAGAAAAACATACGTGACTATTGGTGGAAAGCAATGGTGCAAATGCACGACAATATTGTAGGTATTGATGCTGCAATATTTATGCATCCAACCACTTGGAAGGCTTCAGGACACGTAGATGCATTTAGCGACCCTTTAATTGACAACAAAGATTCTAAAAAACGTTATAGAGCTGATGTTTTGGTAGAAGACTATTGTGCTAAAATTGAAGCAAAAATCGATAAAGAAGTCGCTAAAGCGGAAAAACGTTTTGGCGAAGCTTTCAACAAACAAGAATTTATTTCTACTAATCCAAGAGTTTTTGGATATCAAGAAAAAATTGATACCATCTTAAAACGTTTAGGAAAATCTTTAGAAGCTGAAGATTTAGCAGATGTTAAAGCATTAATAGAAGAGTTAGAAATAGCTTGTCCTTTAAGCGGAAGCAGAAACTGGACGGATGTTAAACAGTTTAACTTAATGTTTGGTACCAAACTTGGTGCAACAGCAGAGACTGCAATGGATTTATATTTACGTCCAGAAACAGCACAAGGTATATTTGTAAACTTCTTGAATGTTCAAAAAACAGGAAGAATGAAAATTCCTTTTGGTATCGCGCAAACAGGTAAAGCGTTTAGAAATGAGATTGTTGCAAGACAATTTATTTTTAGAATGCGTGAGTTTGAACAAATGGAAATGCAATTTTTTATCAAACCTGGGACTCAGAAAAAATGGTTTGAACATTGGAAAGAAACTAGAATGAAATGGCACCTTTCTCTTGGAATGGGGCAAGATAATTACCGTTTCCATGATCACGAAAAATTGGCCCATTATGCTGATGCAGCTACAGATATCGAGTTTAAATTCCCTTTTGGTTTTAAAGAATTAGAAGGAATACATTCTCGTACAGATTTTGATTTAAAACAACACGAAGAATTTTCAGGTAAAAAACTTCAGTATTTTGACCACGAAGACAACGCAAGTTATACGCCATACGTTTTAGAAACGTCTATTGGTTTAGATCGTATGTTTTTAGCAGTATTTTCTAATGCTTTAGTTGAAGAAGAATTAGATAACAATACAACAAGAACTGTATTGAAATTACCAGCGGTTTTAGCGCCAGTAAAAGCAGCTATTTTTCCTTTAGTAAAAAAGGATGGTTTACCAGAAGTAGCAAAACAAATTGTTGAAGATCTTAAATGGGACTTTAATGTGTTTTATGACGAAAAAGATGCGGTTGGTAAACGTTACAGACGTCAAGATGCTAATGGTACACCATTTTGTATTACAGTAGACCACGACACTTTAACGGATAATACGGTTACTATTAGACATAGAGACACAATGGAACAAAAACGTGTTGCTATCTCAGATCTTAAAGACATCATCAAAAAAGAAGTTGATGTAAAAGAGTGGCTAATGAAGATGTAATAGCTTTCAAAAGTAGATGTAATAAAAAATAAAAAGCCCAAACTAATTAGTTTGGGCTTTTTATTTTTTAATTTAAATGTTAGAATCTAATTCCAAAATTAATTCCAAATCTTGGCTCAACATTATCCAAGTAATCATCATCAATACTACCAAGATTTCTTGCTATTTCTCCGTTAATTCCCAACGTAAAAGTGTCATTAAACACCCATTTATGACCAATACCAAAGCCTAAAGAAAAACCGTCTACATCATACGTATATTCTTCTTCTACATTAGTGTCACTAATATAGTCGTAATAGTAATAATCTTCTACAGTTACAGTTCCTGTTCTAAGTTTGGCTTGCGGATAAAAGTAAAAACCAGCATGATCTTTTTTCTTTGAAAAATAGATAACATATGCTGCTTTAAGACTAATAGCATCAGAGTCTTTTATATATCCAGTATCATAGTAAGCATAAGTGTCAAAAAACGTTGCTCCAATAAAAAGCGACTGATTTTTTTCTAAATAACGTTCGTAATTAACGTTAAATGATCCTGCGACTACTAAGTCAAATAAATTTGATGAAATTTCATTTTTTTTTGTAGTTGTTTCAATGTCTTTTTGAGCAAATCCATAAAAGGATGTTAATAATAAAACGAATAATAAATGTGTTTTTTTCATAAATTAGGTTGATTGATTAAAGCGTATAACTTATCAAAAGCTATACCATTATTAGATGTTAAATGTAGTAAAAGGTTGCGTAAATAAATACGGTTTTATAAATGTTCTTTATAACCTAGTAAACGTAAAGCATTCAAAACAACCACTATGGTTGATCCTTCATGAAATAATACAGCTAATCCAATATTAGTTAATCCAAGAATTGTAACAGGAACAAGTATAGCGACAACGCTTAGGCTAATAAAAATGTTTTCTTTAATAATGCGTTTAGACGCTCTACTTAACCCAATAACAAAAGGTAGATTTTCTATTTTATCAGACATTAACGCAACGTCTGCAGTTTCTAAAGCCACATCGCTTCCTGCTGCTCCCATAGCAATACTAACGGTGCTTAACGCCATTGCTGGTGCATCATTTACGCCATCTCCAATCATGGCGATTTTCCCGTCTGTTGCTAACAAATCTTTAATAGCTTTGACTTTATCTTCTGGTAATAAATTTCCTTTTGCTTCTGTTAAACCTATTTGTTTTGCAATGGCATCACCAACATTTTGATGATCTCCTGTTAGCATAATCATACGTTTAATACCAATTGCTTTTAGCCTTTTTAATGTGCTTTCTGCAGTTTGTCTTGGTGTATCCATAACGCTTATTATACCTATTACTTTGTTTTTTAAAGCAACCAACATAACGGTATGACCATGTTTTAAAAGGCTTTCCATTTTTGTGATTACAGAATCTTCAAAAATGACACCTTCATCTTGCATTAATTTTAGATTACCAATAAACACTTTGGCGTTGTTGTAAGAGGCTGTAACTCCTTTTCCTTGTATGGCTTCAATATTTTTAGCAACGCCTTTAAAACGTATGTTATGTAGCTTTTCAATGTCCTTTGCTATTGCTTTTGCTAGTGGATGATTGCTTAAACTTTCTACTTCTAAAACAATTTGTAGAAATTCATTTTCATCAAAATTATTTAAAGCAATCACATTGGTTAATTTTGGCTTTCCTTCAGTTAACGTTCCTGTTTTATCAAACGCAATTGTGGTAATGCTTCCTAAATCTTCTAACGCTTTTCCGCCTTTAATTAACACCCCTTTTTGTGCTGCTCTTGCAATTCCGCTAAGGACTGCACTTGGTGTAGATATGGCCAAAGCACAAGGACTTGCTGCTACCAAAACGGTTATGGCTCTATACAAACTTTCGTTAAACGTTTCGTCAATAATTAAGTAGGCAAAACAGAGTAAAACAACCACTATGATTACTATTGGGACATACCATTTTTCAAACTTTTTGGTTAAGCGTTGGGTTGGCGATTTTTGTGTTTCTACCTCACTCACCATTTTAATTAATCGTGCTACTGTTGAGTCGTGACTAAGTTTTAAAACATGTACTTCAATGGTGCTATCTCCATTTATAGTACCTGTAAATGCAATATGTTTTTTATCGATGTGTTTAAATTCTGGTAAATTATCTAAAGTTGCAATCGCTGTTTTATCAACAGGCATGCTTTCTCCTGTAATTGGTGCCTGATTTATACTGCTGTTTCCACTAATTATTACACCATCTGCAGCAATTTTAGTACTTGGTTTTATAACAATAATATCACCAATTTTTAAATTTTCAATTGGGGTTTCAATAAGCTGATTTCCATTTTTAACTATTGCTGTTTTTGGAGATAAATCACTTAATGCTTCAATAGATTTTTTAGCTTTATTCATAGCGTAATGCTCTAACGCATGACCTAAACTAAATAAAAATAGAAGCAAAGCACCTTCTGCCCAACTGCCAATGTATGCAGCTCCAATAGCAGCAGCAATCATTAAAAAATCGATATCAAATTGGCCTTTTGGTATTTTTTTTAATGCTTCAATAAAAATGAAATAACCACCAAAAAAGTATGAAACCATGTAGCTTATTAATGATGCCCAAGCTGGTAAATCGGTTAGTTTTTCAATAGTAAATCCAGTTATTAAAAAAATACCGCAAAGTATAGCGAAGTATAGTTCTGTTTTTTTTCCAAAAATCAAATTATGACTGTGGTTGTGTCCGTTGTTATTATGGTTTTCCATAGTAGTTGTTTTAAATCTTAATTAATGATTATGCCCACCGTCACTCTCATTTAATAGCATACTATTTCCTTTTACTAGAATTTGTTTGTCTTTTAAAAGGCTAGTGTTTAAAATTTCAACAGTATTTTCTGTTTGCTTTCCAAGCTCTAATTTAACTTTTTCTAAATGAAACTCGTCTTCATGTGCTTCTTCTAAAACTAAAACATAAAAGTCATTTCCAACCTCAATAATAGCTTCTTTAGGCAGTCCAATACTTTTGATGCTATCAATAATAATATCGGCATCAACAAACATCCCAACAATAAAATGCTCTTTGTCATTATCTACGTGTCCATGTACTTTTACGCGTCTAGTTTGCTCGTCAATAGTAGTTCCAACAAGATGCACTTCTGCCTCAAAGGTTTTGTCCGAAGCTTCAGGGATTTTGAATGTAATTTTTTGATCTTTCTTAATTTGCATAATGTCTTTTTCGAAGACCGATAACTCTAAGTGAATATGGTCAATATCTACAATTTCCATGATAACATCGCTAGGCGAAACATAGGTTCCGTTGCTGACATTAACCTTTGTAACGTGACCGGAAATTGGGGCGTATAAATTTATAGTCGAAGTTATGCGTCCTTGTTCTACATTACTCGGATTAATATTTAGCATTTGTAATTTTTTGCGTAGTCCATTATAATGGGCACGGTTACTTTTATACGCACTTTCAGCTTTTAAGTAGTTTTTTTCGGAAGTGATTTTTTCTTCAAACAATGTTTTTTGTCTGTTAAATTCAGATTTTAAGTAATTTAATTGCTCTGAAACTTCTAAATAATTTTGCTGCAGCTCAACAAATTCTGGATTTTTTAGAGTGACTAATAGTTGTCCTTTTTTTACTTGATCCCCGATTAATAATGGTGTTTTTGTAATATAACCACCGCTAAAAGTAGTGATGCTTGATTTGTTGTGTGGCGGTACATCAATCATTCCGTTTACTTTTACGGTTTCATTAAAAGCATATTCCGCTAACGTTCCAAATGCCATTTTTTCGCCTTCAAACTGTGCTTTTGTAATGGTTATTTCGTCATTATGTGTTTCCGTTTCAGGAACTATTTCTACTTTTTTTTCTGAATTTCCGCAGGCTACTAAAACCAGTGAAAATAATAGTATATATATCTTGTTCATCTCTTTATAGTGTTAAGTGATTGATGGTGATTACGGTTTGGTTGTATTGATTTAATTGTTCTAAATAGCTAATCTGAATATCTTTTGCAGTCTCTAAACTCTGTATGTATTGAAAGAAATCAATTTCACCTTCTTTAAAAGTTCTATTTGCTGTTTTTATTATTTCTTCGGAAAGCGTTTGTCCTTGCGTTTCGTAATAATTAATAGCGTCTTCATACTGCTGAAGCTTTGCCAATAACGATTGATATTCGGCATTTAATTTAGCCTGATAATCTTGTTTTTGTTCGGCAATAATATCTTGTGCAATTTTTGAAGCTTTAATTTTAGAGCGTTGACCACCAAATAAAATAGGAATTTTAAGACCTAGTTGATAGCCTTTAATATTATCGTTTAGAGTACTATTTGTACCTTGAAAGTATTCCGCATTTAAATCTGGAAGTAACTTTTGTTTTTCTAATTTAGTTTGTGCTTTTTGATAATTAATAGTAGCGTCAAAAAGGGATAACCCTACATTTTGATTAGCAGATAGTTGTTCTATGTCTAGCTTTTGAAGCAAACCGTCAACAGTAGTAATAGAATCTACTTGCACCATTTTTTTAAGCTGTTCGTGATATAAGGTCACCTCTTGAAGGGATTGTTTATATAGTGTTTCCAACTGTTTCTGTTTGGACTGTGCAGTGATCATTTCTAGATAATTAGTTTCACCTAACTCAAAACGACGCTTTGCTTTTTGTGCAAAATCTTTATACAAGCTGTCTAAATATTTATAATTTTTGGCTTTGTTTTTAGCATAACTTAACTGGTAATAATTGGCGTAAACTTGTTTTGTCAATTGTTGTAATTGTAAACTAAAATTAGCTTCTTGTAAACTTACTTTAGATTCGTTTACTTTCTTTTCAGCAAAATAAACCGTTGGAAATTTAAAGTCCTGTGAGATGCCAAAAACCTTAAGAGGCTCATTGTTTACTGCTAAATTACTTTCGTCATAATTATAATAAACGCTCGTTTTATCAAACGTAAAAGCTGAGCCAACTAAAGCGTTGGATTGCTCAATTTTTAAGTTTTCACCTTTTAAATTCGCATTATTTTCAATTGCTAATGCTATTGTTTGTTCAATATTTAATGGTTTGTTTTGTGCTTGAATACTAATAGTTAATAGCAAGACAACCACAGAAATAATAGTTTTCTTATTGATTTTAAGCGCTTTTTTTTCTTCGTACCAAGCATATAAAACAGGTAATACCACTAAGGTTAATAAGGTTGCAGTTACTAAACCACCAATAACAACCGTTGCTAAAGGGCGTTGTACTTCTGCACCTGCATTTGTAGAAATAGCCATAGGTAAAAAACCTAAAGCAGCAGCTGCTGCTGTAAGCAAAACGGGGCGTAAACGTTCTGTGGTTCCTTTTTTTATACGTTGGTTTATGTTACTAAAACCTTCCGCTTTAAGCGCTTTAAAATGCTCGATTAATACAATTCCATTTAGTACTGCAATTCCAAATAATGCAATAAAACCAACGCCTGCAGATATGCTAAATGGTAAATCTCTAGCCCATAATAATAGTATACCACCAACTGCGGATAACGGAATTGCAGAATAGACGATTAGTGCTTCTTTTACGGAGTTAAATGCAAAATAGAGTAGAATAAAAATTAAAACTAAAGCCAACGGAACGGCTAATAATAAACGGTCTTTTGCACTTTGAAGATTCTCAAATTGTCCGCCATACGTAATACTGTAACCAACAGGTAATTTTAATTTACTGTCTATAATGTTTTGCACGTCATTTACTACAGATTGTAAATCTCTGTTTCTAACATTTATACCAACGACAATGCGACGTTTGGTGTCGTCTCGAGATATTTGAGCAGGACCAGTTGTATAGCTGATTTCTGCTAATTCGCTAAGCGGAATTTTATTTCCGTTAGGGGTGTCGATGTAAAGGTTTTCAAGACTTCCTATATCTTTTCTGTTGTTTTCTTTTAAACGTAGGACTAAGTCGAAACGTTTTTCGCCTTCAAAAACACTTCCAGCTGTTTTTCCCGCAAATCCCATAGAGATAACATCATTTAAATCTGATATATTAAGTCCATATCGTGCAATTTTACTTCTGTTGAATTTTACACTCATTTGAGGTAAGCCTTCTACTTTTTCAACCGAAAGATCTACAGCGCCTTCAACGTTTTCAATAAGTTCTTTGATTTCATTTGCTTTGCTTGCTAATATCGATAGGTCATCACCAAAAATTTTAATGGCTACATCTGCTCGAACTCCAGTAACAAGCTCGTTAAATCGCATTTCTATAGGTTGTGTAAATTCAACTTCCATACCTGGAATTACGGTTAAAGCTTCTTTGAATTTATCTGCTAACGCGTCTTTGTTTTTAGCAGAAGTCCATTCGTTTTTAGGCTTAAGCTTTATAATTACATCGCTTTGCTCCATGGACATGGGGTCTGTTGGTACTTCTGCAGCTCCAATCCTACTGACTACTTGGTCTACTTCAGGAAAGTTGTCTAGTAGGATTTGTTCTATTCTAGTAGTGATTTCTATGGTTTTTCCTAGTGACGTTCCTGTTTTTAAAACCGGTTGAATAACAAAATCACCTTCATCTAAAGTGGGTATAAATTCGCCACCCATTCTACTAAAAACATAAATACTAGAGGTTAGTAATAATGCTGATAACACAACAACTATTCTTTTATTAGACAATGCCCAATTAATAATAGGTTGGTAGGCTTTATTTAAAAAGGTCATTAATCTAACCGACATGTTTTTTGCAGACTGTTTGCTAGGTTTTAAAAACAAAGATGAGACTACAGGAACATAGGTTAAGCATAAGATCATGGCGCCTATTAAAGCAAAGCTGAAAGTCATTGCCATAGGCTTAAACATTTTTCCTTCAATACCACTTAAAGACAGAATTGGAATAAACACGATTAAGATTATTAATTGCCCAAAAATCGCTGAATTCATCATTTTTGATGCGCTTTTTAGTGTTATTTGATCAATTTCTGCTTGTTTTTCGGTTTTATTAATTTCAGAAAGATGCGATGCTTTGGACATGATTTGAAACGCAATAAATTCCACGATAATAACTGCGCCATCAATGATAATTCCAAAATCTATAGCACCTAAACTCATTAAGTTAGCATCGACACCAAATTGACGCATCAATATAATGGCAAACATTAAGCTTAACGGGATAACAGAAGCTACGACTAAACCAGAGCGCCAATTACCAAGTAGTAAGACGACCACGAAAATAACGATTAGCGATCCCAGTATTAGGTTTTCGGCAACGGTGAATGTTGTTTTTGCAATCAGTTCGCTTCGTTCTAAAAAGCCATTTATATACACACCTTCCGGTAATGTGCTCTGTATGGATGCGACACGTTTTTTTACAGTATCAATAACTTCTTTAGAGTTGCCATCTTTAAGCATCATGATTTGTCCTAATACTTTTTCGCCTTCACCATTTCCTGTAATGGCTCCAAAACGTGTGGCACTTCCAAAGCCGACAGTAGCCACGTCTTTTATGTATATTGGTGAGCCATCATTTTTAACAACACTATTTTCTATATCTTCTAAAGAGCCAACTAGACCTTCGCCACGAATAAAAAAAGCTTTGTCATTTTTTTCAATATAACCACCACCAGAAACACTGTTGTTTTTTTCTAAAGCTTCGTAAACTTCTGCAATAGAAATGTTCATGGCAGTAAGCTTGTTAGGATTTATAGCAACCTCATATTGCTTTAAAAATCCGCCCCAAGTATTCACTTCAACCACGCCAGGAATTCCGGACAATTGACGCTTTACAATCCAATCTTGGATGGTACGTAGATCCATTGTGCTGTATTGGTCTTTGTAGCCCGGTTTAACATCTAATATGTATTGGTAAATTTCGCCCAACCCAGTGGTTATAGGCCCCATTTCGGGTGTGCCAAAACCTTCTGGGATTTGTTCGGAAGCTGATTTAATTTTTTCGGCAATAAGCTGTCTAGGTAAAAAGGTTCCCATGTCGTCATTAAAAACGATGGTTACTACGGATAATCCAAACTTTGAAACAGAACGAATCTCTTCTACTCCAGGTAAATTAGCCATTTCTAGCTCTACGGGATAGGTTATAAATTGCTCTACATCTTGCGTAGATAAGTTTTGCGATGTTGTAATAACCTGTACTTGGTTATTGGTAATATCTGGCACTGCACCAATTGGTATTTTAGTTAATGAAAAAATACCAAAGCCTATAATAAAGGCTGTAAATAGAAATATGATCAGCTTATTTTTTAAGCTGAATCTTATGATGTTTTCTAACATAATTCATAATATTTAAGAAATAATAAATGCCTGTTTTAAGTAAACAGGATTAAGATCTAAAATGAATTATGCGTGCTTGGGCGGCTGAAAAACAGAAGTTTTTTCAGAGTCTGTTATCGTTTCGTTGTAATGAAAATTAAAAGGGATTTCAATAAATTCGTACTGGTTAAAGTCAAAATTATTTGCAATATTTATAAAAGAGGTATTGATGTGTGTACACATGTGGTGATTATCCTTAAACGGAAGGTCTTTGTGTTCTTTATGATCATTATCATGCGTGTCTCTAGCGTCTCCGTAATGTTCTGCTAAAAACTGAAAAAACGTGTCACCATACATTTCTTCATGAAATTCTGCATGTTCTAGCAACACACTAAACTTAGAAATATCTTCCAAGTTTATGTTGAAACTCTGAACGAGAATCAAAAGTGAATAGGTGATTGCTAAAATTTTGCTCATAATTATATACAAATTTACACAATTAGAAATGTCAATAGGTAACAAAGGTTACAAATGTCTTAAAAATAAGCTTTTAGTTGCACGTTTCCGGTATGGATGGTCTTGCTAGTTTCAGTCTTACGTCCAAAATAAGTTAGGTTTAAATCTAAAAATTTGGTTAGTTTTTTTTGTGCTAGTAAGGTCCAAGTAAAGTTTTTTCCGGGTTGTAAACCTTCTAGCATTTGGAAAGCAACAGGACTGTTGGCATTACCTTCAAAATTGTTATTAAAGACATTAAATTCGCCAGAAATGGCACCGACTTGCGCGTTGCCTTTAGGAGAAAACGCAAAAGATAGACCATATTTTTGCTGTTTTAAGGACTCTAGATTATTGATGGTATTGTCTTTGTTTGTAAATTGATAAAAGACATCAAACTGCACATTTTCGTTTAGTAAATAGGATAATTTAGGATTGAATTTATTAGTGTCAATGTCAAAGTTTTTACTACTAAAATTTTCGCTATTACTAAACTGTTGCTCTAAAGCAGAGGTCAAAGTCACTAGCCAACTATTTTTAATTTTATGGATAAAATTTAACTGATGACTTTTAAGATTGTTTTCAATAAATCCAAAGCTTAGTGTGTTTTCGCTACTATTCCATAAATAGGTGTAAGACGTGGTGTAGCGTTGTTTTCCGCGATTAAAAAACAACACATTTCTAAAATTAAGCGTTAGTCCTAGTTGGTTGTCTTCGCCTTGCTTGAATGGATTTAAGTCGAAGTCATTATCGTTACGTATAATTTTTCGGTCTATTAGATAGCTACTTTGATTATAAAATTTGGAGAGTACTTGTTTTGTTTTGCTCTTAGAGTTCACCCAATCTATAGGATTTAGGGTAACGGTTTGACTTAATCTATTTTGATGTGTTTTAATAAAAACTTGATTAGGTAATAAGACTCTAATATATTCACCTTGATCTTGGAATTGTGCTATTTCAAACTCTTCTAATTCTTGGATGCCATTTTCGTTATAGTCAATCCATGTGTAGGCACCTTGACCGGGCTCGACTTGCACATAAGTAAAGTCTTGCTGTGGCAAGGTTCCGGAATTAGTTTCAAAAGCGGTGTTCCAAATAATACCATTTTTTAGAAAACGTTGATTAAATAATAGGCGAGAGTTTAATGAGTTTTCATTTGCTTGTTCTTGGTCTTCATTTTTTAATGTTCTGTAATTAACATATAAGGACAGATTAGTTTTTTCGTTTTTAAGTAATCTAGAATCCAAGTAATACGTGTTAGAGCTATTGACACGATCTAGTTTACCGTTACGCAAGCTGTCATTTACACGATATTTGTAACCAACTTCCGCATAAATATTAGTGCTGTCTCCAATACCAGTAAAAGCTTCGTAAGCAGTAAAACGTTGTGTTAAGTCTGTAAATTGCTGTGTTTGGTTAATACGTTCTTTATTTTCTTCAGCAGAAAAACCAGTTCCAATCCATTGTTTTTTTAGAGTGTATATGGCTTTGTTATACGTTCTAAAAAATTTAGAGGAGTTATCGCTACCATCAGCTTTTAATATATTGGTGTTAGTTGATAATCGTAAATTACCAATATTAATATTTGCTAAAACATTGTGTTTGCTTCCCGAAAAATTTTCGGAATAATCTAAATGCTGAAAGCTATAATTAATATAGCCTTTTTTATGATGAAAACTTTGTAGGCCAACCGATACTAATGTTTGGTCACCAAAGTTTGTGTTTAAAAGGTTAGAATTGGTTTGGCTTAAATTCCAATCACGGTTAAACTCTGGCGCATATAAACGTTGTATGGTTTTAAAGTTTTGCTGAATATAATCTGCATCCAAAACCGCATTTAAATTCCATAGACTATCGTTTTTTATAATGTTTTGTTCGACGTTTAATTTACCTGCAAAACCGGTGTTGTTAGCGTCATCTGCGCTAGAGAATAAGTTAAGATCATTTTTACTGGCTGCCAGTTCAAAACCAACGTTAGTTTTTTTAGTGGGTTTGTAAGCACCGTTTAGTGTCGCTATTTGTAATAATGTAGGCGCTACCAATTGTACAATCGGAGCGTAGTTACCTTGTTTTATGCCTGCGATAGGCGCGGTAAATTGATAGATGTTATTTATGGCATTACTAGACGTTAGCGTGTAATCCCCTTGATTGTCTCCAACTAATGTAAAAGTGACACCAAATAAGGTGTCGTTTGGATTGTTAGAAAACACATAGATATCTTCCCCATTAAAAAGCTCTTTTTTGTATAAGATCCGATTTTCATTAAAGGGTTCTGGCACCTCAGAAGATGTTACCATTTGTTGCGTGTTATCTCCTGCAGTACTTAAAATTAAGACTTGGTCTTCAGATAGATTTTGCTGTAATGGGTTGTTTTTAGAGTCGTTTTCAGAATAAACAGAGACGCCTAGTTTTAGTTTTTCGCTTTCATGATTCCCACCGCCATAGGCTACAATTCTAGAGTAGTTTCTTTCTGAGTATTGAAAATCTATACTGATTCTCATTTCTGAAGTAACAGGGTAGGTCGGGTTGAAGATAATTTCACCTGCATTATAATCAATGATATAGTCTTCGTTCTCGCCACGTTTTAGTGCAACACCATTAACAAAAACAGTTTCACTTCCGGACACAATTAACACAAATAATTCTCCGTTGGGGCCTTGTAATTTATAAGGACCTTGATTACCTTCTTGCGCAGTAAATTGGAAATTTGCAAATTGACCACGGACAATAGCACCTGATGCAAATACATTAGTTTGCTGATCGTCGTCTCCAAATTTGGCTTTAACTTGTAAACCTTGCACACGCTTTGTAAAGGATGCAAAATAGGATTGATTGTTTACCAAATCTATATCACCTGCCCGGATTGCCCAATCGTCAGAAAATAGTTCTAAAAACACTTGGTCAAACTCATCTAAACGCTGAGAATAACCGATTTCTTGTAACGGAATATTCGCATCTTGGATACTTGCTCTAAGGGATACTTTGTCGCTTAGTTTTCCGGTAATTTGTAAATCAAGCTCACTGTTTAACACTGAGTTTTGATTGTTTCCAATGGTGACCCCACGACTAATACTCCCTGAAGTTGTTAATCCATCAAAAGGTGTGTATGTTTTATTGGTATTAGGTTGTGTAAGTTTAACCAGTTTGTTAATGTTATCTGTATTTTCTACAATCACATTTTTATCAAATTGTGTGTAGGTTCTAGTTAAAAACTCAGGATAATTTTGATAGTTAATAATTATAGAATCGGTTGTTATCGGTTTTATTAAGGTAAGTATGGATTTACCAAAATCAACAGTGTAATAGCTAGAGTCTATTGTTGCACCGGTCGTAGTTTTAATTTTAAAACCATTAGTATTAATACTGACGCTGTCAATTTGTATGGTTTTGTTGGTAGCAACAGTCTTTCGGTTTAACCCGTTAGTCTGTTCTTGCGCAAATGCAAAAATTCCGAAGAAAAACAATAAACAGCTAATGGTAAGTTTCATCTCTATCTATAACACTAATATTACTATATTATTTTGTTAATATTTTTTCAGTAAAAGTGAAGTGATTTATCTTGTAAAAGTAAAGCATTATTTAATTTAGCCGAAACAAATGTTTTAAGCATTAAACAAGCTTGGTAAAAAGGTTGTTTTTTTAACTATAATCAATAGCGAACATTATGTGAGCTATTAAAACAATTATTAAACACGCATGAAAATTATCTCATATAACGTCAACGGAATTAGGGCAGCAATCAATAAAGGGTTTATAGAATGGCTACAAAGCGCAGATCCGGATGTGATTTGTTTGCAAGAGATAAAAGCAATGGAGGAGCAGTTGGATTTAGAGTTGTTTAAAGAGGCAGGTTACCATTATAATTACTGGTTTAGCGCTCAGAAAAAAGGCTATAGCGGTGTGGCTGTATTGTGTAAAACAGAGCCTAATCATATAGAATATGGTACCGGAATAGAATCTATGGATTTTGAAGGTAGAAATATTCGTGTAGATTATGACACGGTGTCTGTTATGAGCATGTATTTACCGTCAGGGACAAACGCAGCACGATTAGAGCATAAGTTTGATTACATGGATTTAATCCAAAAATATTTAAACAAGTTAACAGATACGTTACCCAATTTAGTGGTATGTGGAGACTATAATATATGTCACGAAGCTATTGATATCCATAACCCTAAAATGAAAGGTGTTTCTGGGTTTTTACCAGAAGAGCGCGAGTGGTTAGGTAATTTTATAGATTCTGGATTTATAGACTCGTTTAGATTTTTGCACCCGGAGCGTCAAGAATATTCTTGGTGGAGTTACCGTGCCAATTCTAGAGCTAATAATAAAGGATGGCGTTTAGATTATGCAATGGTTAGTCAGCCATTACAACAAAAAATAAAAAGAGCAGTTATACTACCTGAAGCTAAACATAGTGACCATTGTCCTATCTTAGTAGAAATTGAATCATAATCCCAAATAGTAATTAGTAAAATGAAAAACAGAATAACAGTAATCCTATTAGTGCTTATAGCTACCAGTTGTGTGTCGCCAAAAGTGTATAAAGAGTTAGAAAGCAAATACGCGACTTTAAAAAAGGAAAATAGAAATTTAAAAGATGAAAACGGTGATTTGTTAAAAGCTAAAAATAAAGCAGCAAATGACTTAGCGGAATTACAAGCAAAGTATGATAGTGCGGTAAAACGACGTGATCAGTTAAATACCGATTACACAATAGCTAAAAGTAAATATGACGCATTAAAAGCATCTTATGATGCATTGGATGCAAATAGTAGTTCTGCCATTGCAGCAAATACACAAAAAAACAGAGAGTTATTAGCACAGCTAGAAACTAAAGAGCAGGCTTTGGCTGCAGAAAACGCAAGATTAGAACAACTTAAAAAAGAGTTAGAGTCACGCTCACAACGTGTTGCAGATTTAGAAAGCATTATTGCGTCTAAAGAAGCAGAAATGACGGCGCTTAAAAATGCAATCTCAAGTGCGTTAACAGACTTTGAAGGTAAAGGGTTAACTGTAGAGCAGCGTAACGGTAAAGTATACGTCTCTATGGAAAACAAATTATTGTTTGAGTCAGGTAGTTGGGCAGTCGGGACACAAGGTCGCAGGGCGGTTAAACAATTAGGAACCGTGTTAGGGGATAATCCAGAAATCTCAGTATTAATAGAAGGGCATACAGATAATGCACCTTACCCAGCAAAAGGAAACATTAGTAATAACTGGGATTTATCCACAAAACGTGCCACAGCAATTGTGTCTATATTACAAGAAAATAATAATATAAAAGCAGATAATTTAACAGCTGCTGGTCGTGGAGAGTTTGCGCCAATTGCATCAAATACAACACCAGAAGGGAAGGCTAAAAACCGTCGTATAGAGGTTATATTAACACCAAAATTGGATAAGATTACCAATCTTTTAAATAATTAATTAGGGCGTTACCACAAGGGTCGGGCTATCCGTTATATCTTTTTTTGCCATTTATGGCAGCAAAAAAAGGATGCCACTACTATCCCTAACGCAAACCTTAACAAACATTTGACCTTTAGTTACTAACAATAACTAAAGGTCTTTTTTATATTTGTTAGAAAGCTAAACCACATTAAAATGAAATACACTACACTACCAAATACAGATATTAAAGTCAGTAAAATTTGCTTGGGTACCATGACCTTTGGTAATCAAAATACAGAAGCAGAAGGACATGCCCAATTAAATTACGCAGTAGAGCATGGTGTTAATTTTATTGATACAGCAGAGTTATATCCTGTGCCGGCAACAGCAGAGACATCTGGTAGGACTAGTGAGATTATTGGGACTTGGCTTAAACATCAAAAAAGGGAAGCGCTTGTTATTGCTTCTAAAATTGCCGGAACAGGAGATTATACAGCACATATACGCACAACAGGATTTACAGCAGCGTCTATTAGAGAAGCAGTTAATCTAGAATTAACAAGACTACAAACAGATTATATAGATTTGTACCAATTGCATTGGCCAGAGCGCGAAACTAACACTTTTGGTGTTAGAGATTATAGTCATAATCCAAATGACCCTTGGACAGATAATTTTAGAGAAGTTCTAGAGGCTTTAGATCAAGTAAAAAAAGAAGGTAAAATTAGACAAATAGGGTTGTCAAACGAAAAGGCATGGGGAACGATGCGCTATCTAGAAGAGTCTAAAAACAATAATTTACCACGACCGGTAACCATCCAAAATGCATACTCACTTTTAAATCGCGTTTTTGAAGGGGATATGGCGGAGGTGTCTATTAGGGAAAATATTGGGTTGTTAGTCTATTCTCCTATGGCATTTGGTGTCCTTTCTGGAAAATATATTAAAGGAATAGAAGGGCAAAAGGCTCGTTTACATCTTTTTCCAAGATTTACTAGATACAGTAGTCAACAAGCTACAGAGGCTACAAAACAGTATCTGCAATTAGCCGAAAACAATGGCTTAACACTGGCTCAAATGGCTCTTGCTTTTGTCAATCAACGACGATTTGTGACCGGTAATATTATTGGGGCAACTTCCGTAAATCAACTAAAAGAGAATATAGATTCTATAAATTTAACATTAAATACAGAGTTAATGCAACAAATAGATGCGATTCATGCAAAAATACCAAACCCTGCGCCATAGGTAATGTAGGTTTTATCTTCTATTTTTGTGCTTTTTGTCGACGTTTTTTGCTTTTAGTCTATAATAGTATTTTTAACAGTTTTTCAAGACGTTTTTTTTTTAGTTTAGGTCTCTAATTAACTAACTACTTCTCAAAAAATGAAAAAAACTACGTTCATTTTAGCCTTGTTACTATTCTCTATTGGGTGGCAAGCTAATTCACAAATTACAACTTATCCTTACACGGAAGATTTTGAAGCTGGCGACGGAGGTTGGGTAGCAGACAATGGAACTGACGGTACTTGGGCACTTGGTTTGCCTGCGTCTACAGTCATTAACAGTGCTGCATCCGGAGCAAACTCATGGGCAACAAATTTAACAGGAGATTATAACAGTTCAGATAATTCATCTGTAACTAGTCCTGTATTTGATTTATCAACATTAACAGCGCCGACAGTATCCTTTAATATTTGGTGGGAAGCGGAAAACAGTTTTGATGGTGCGGTTTTTCAAAGTTCTATCGATGGCGGTACAACTTGGGTAAATGTAGGAGCATTAGGAGACCCAAATAACTGGTATAATGATGACTCAATTAGTGGTAATCCGGGTGGTCAACAAGAAGGTTGGACAGGACGTAATGGAGGAGGCTCTAACGGTTGGGTCAATGCTAATCATGCTTTAATAGGTTTAGCAGGAGAATCTAGTGTAATGTTTAGATTTGCATTTGGTTCTGATGGATCTGTTGGAAGTGAAGGTTTTGCTTTTGACGATGTTTCAGTTTTTAATACAGATTGCCCTAGTCCTTCAGGATTAATGGCAAACGCAATAACGTCTGACTCTGTTGATTTGTCATGGGCTTTAGGTGATGCAGAAGCAGCTTGGGAAGTCGTAGTGCAAACTGCGGGAACAGGATTGCCAGCGTCAGGCACAGCTGTAACGATTAATACAGGATATACGGTGGGATCATTATCACCTGCAACAGATTATGAAGTATATGTTAGAGCAGATTGCGGTGGAGACTTCAGTGTTTGGGCTGGTCCAGTAACTTTTACTACAGCTTGTGCTGTTTTTACACCTGATTATTTACAAGATTTTACAGCGATTCCAGCTATTTGTTGGGAGGTAGCAGATAGTGGTGATTCAACTACAGGTCCAGGAGACTTAGGGACTTCTTCTTGGACACAAGATGGTTATTTAAACAATGGTACAACAGGAGCATATAAGATTAACTTATGGGTTGCTACTAAAAGTGACTGGTTGTTAAGTCCGCTTTTTGATTTAACAGGTGTTCCTTTTCAAGTAGAGTTTGATTTTGGTGTAATGCCATTTGGAGGTTCAACAGTAGCAGGGACTTTAGGATCTGATGATACAGTTGAGTTAATGATAACTACGGATAGTGGAACAACTTGGACAGTATTACAAACCTTTGATGCTTCATCAGTAATTCCTGACTCAGGTTTACATGTTGTACAAGATTTATCAGCGTATTCTGGAGCTACTGCTCAATTTGGAATTAGAGCTTCAGAAGGAACAATTGATGACGCAGCAGATAATGATGTATTTGTAGATAATTTTCAAGTAAGAGCAGTACCTTCTTGTCCAGATCCATTGGCTATAGCAGCAGTGGTTACTGGAGATACAACTGCAGATATTACTTGGGATGCAGGAAGTACAGAAACAGAATGGCAAATATGGATTCAGGCAGCAGGAACAGGAGTACCAACAACAGATGGTGTTGTTACTAGTTTAAATGCGCCATATCCGGCAACAGGATTAACACCTAGCACACCTTACGAGGTATATGTTAGAGGAAATTGTGGAACAGATGGGTTTAGTGCTTGGATTGGACCAGTAAACTTTACAACATTTAATACTCCGCCACCTGCACCATTAGGGGTTACTTGTGCAACTGGAGATTCAACATTTATATTTACTGAAGACTTCGGTTCAACTCCCGGCGTAGCTCCTTCAGGATGGACAGGTACTGGTTTTGACGCTAGTAATGGTAATTGGAGAATTACTAATCCAAATGGAAATTCTGGTGGAACAGGGCCAAATGTTAGTTGGGATGGTAATGCTGGAGTACATTTGGAATATGAAGCATCAGGTAATTCATCAGATATAGCATCAGCAATTTCGCCAGCAATAGATTTAACAACAGCTTTAGATGGTGCAGAATTATCTTTTTACATGCATGCTTTTGGAGATGATATAGGAACATTAAATGTTGGGGTTAGTACATCCGCAACAGGACCATTTACAACAGAATATACTTGGAGTGGAGATTATCAATCAACAGCAGATGAAGCATGGGTTCCAATAGGAGTTAATTTAGACGCCTATTTAGGACAAGTTATATATGTCGAATATAGTTACGGAGGAACTGGTGCAGGTTTTGAAGGAGATTTAGCTTTAGATCAAGTAAGAGTAGAATCTTGTGGAGATTTTTGCGTTGCACCAAGTGGTATTACCGCGACATCAATAACAGAAACTTCAGCTGATATTTCTTGGACTCCAAATGGAGCAGAGACACAATGGAATTATGTAGTGCAATTAGCAGGAACAGGGACACCTACTTCAGGTACTTTATCAAGTACTACAACCATACCAGTGTCTGGTTTAAATCCTGCAACAGATTATGAAGTTTATGTTCAAGCAGTTTGTGGGGCAGAAAATAGTACATGGGCTGGTCCATTCACATTTTCAACATTACTACAATTTAATTTTATTTTAGATTGTGCAACAGATGGACCTCAAACTATAGATTACTGTTATGACAGTAATGATACTAATGTATTTACATTTACATCAACAGATGGTACGCCACTTAATTTAACAATTAACGCGGGACAAGTTGAAAATAATTTTGATGAGCTAATCGTGTTAGATTCTGACGGAGTTACTAACTTAAACGCTGCAACACCTTATGGTGCAAGTGGACAAATTGGTGGTTTAACATTCCAATCATCAGGAGATACTATTTCTTTTGCTATCGAATCTGATGGAAGTGTTAGCTGTCTAAGTAGTACGACATTTACATCACTTTCTGTAACAGTAACTTGTGCAACTTGTATTAATCCAACAGCAACATTTGTAGTTGTTGACGATTGTGCAAACGGTGATCAGTTTTTAGTCGATGTGGATGTAACGTCAATAGGAGATGCTACTACTTTAGAAATAGAAGATAATCAAGGTGGTGCACCGGTAATGATAACTGCTGCAGGTGTTAGTCAATTTGGACCATATGCTTTTAATACAGATGTTGTTTTTACAGTGTCTAATGTAGACGATGCTAATTGTGTTATTACAAGTAATACAATATCATTAGCAGCTTGTCCACCAAGTAATGATAACCCTTGCGATGCAACAGTGGCTTTAGTTAATAATGGTGAGTCTTGTATCGATGTTAATTCTGGAACTTTAGTAGAAGCAACAGATTCTGGAGTGCCAGCAGGTTCTTGTGCTACAGGTACAGACGATGACGTTTGGTATCAGTTTACAGCATTAGGAGAGCAACAAATAATTCAAATCTTAAATGTTGCTGGAGGATTTAACGTAGATCATGCACTTTATGAAGAAGGTGCTGATTGTAACGATTTAACGCAATTATATTGTACTAATGATGATTCAAGTATAACACCAACATTAACTGTAGGAAATGTGTATTATATCAGAGTATTCTCTGCAGGTACAACAGCAACAACTATAACTTTTGATTTGTGTATCCAAACTTTAGGTGTGCCAACTTATTGTACAGAAGCATTACCAATTTGTGCAGATCCAACAATTTTTTACCCGAGTATAGTTGGTGATCAAGTAGCCCCTTCTTATATCGATTACGATTGTTTAGGAAGTCAGCCAGATCCACAATGGAACACGATTCAGTTTGATGATGCAGGAGATTATGTATTCCAATTAGCACAAACCAATGATGCTGGTGTAGGGTTAGATATTGACTTTATAGTTTGGGGACCATTTCCAGGTCAAGAAGCTGGGTGTTTTGAATTATTGCAAGAAGCTATCGCAGACTGTAGTTATTCTGCTACAGCAACAGAGACTATAACGTTAACAGGAGTTCCAGCTAATTCGATTTATATAATATTAATTACTAATTTCTCTCAACAAGATGGAACATATGTATTTACTCAAGAGTCAGGCCCATTAGATGGAACAAATTGTGATGTTGTTTGTGACGTAGCTTTAGATTACGACGGAATCTTAATAGAACAAGGGGTAACTGCTGCAGAAGGATCAAGTGATCCTATTAATTTATGTGGAAATGATTCTGTTACATTAACGGCGGATACTGCTTATGCAGTTGATTCTTATGATTGGTACGTGAATGGTATTTATCAAGACGGTATAAACGCTCCTACTTTTGTTGCGACAGAAACAGGAACTTACCAGTGTGTTGTAGGTGGTGGTATTTGTGATGATTTTACATTCTCAATATTAGCAACTATTAATTTCTATGACGCAGCAACAGCGAATCAAGCTTTAGATATGGAAGTTTGTGATGATGGTGCAGGAAACGGAGTGTTTGATTTAGAAACTCAAACAGCAACAATCTTAGGGACACAAGATCCTAGTGAGTTCTCTGTAACATATTACAGTGCTTTGTCAGATGCACAAGCAGGTACAGGAGCATTAACATCTCCTTACACAGCTACAGACGGAACTACTATTTATGTTAGAGTGGAGGATGTTGATGCTGTAGGTTCTAATTCTGGTTGTGCCTCTACTAATACGACTTTTAATTTAGTGGTAAGTACGTCTCCAGAAGCGACACAGCCAATGGATATGGAAGTGTGTGATGACGGAACAGGAAGTAATGTATTTGATTTAACAGCTGATGAAGCTACAACAATAGGTACTCAAACAGGTGTGTTAGTAACATATCATACAACTGAAGCTGACGCTTTAAGTGGAGATAATGCTATTGCTACTCCAGCAACTTACACTTTAACAGCAAACTCAGAGACAATTTATGTTAGAGTAGAGAATGCTACTGCAAGTGATTGTTTTGCAACAACAAGTTTTGGTATCTCATATAATCCAGCACCAGAAACAACGTTTAGTGCGGATATGGCTTTTGAAGTTTGTCCAAATGCAACCACTCCAATTATAGTTACAGCAGAACCTGCAAATTATACTTTAAGTGAAGTTAGTATCAAATGGTACTATGAAGGTGGTGAAATTACTGGTCAAACAGGAATTGAATTACCAACGGTTTTATTAGCTGGTGATTATGAAATAGAAGTTACCTTTAATGATTCAGGATGTACTAGTTCTGCATTTGTTACTGTAGACGAGTTAGAAACATGTATAATTCCTCAGGGAATATCTCCAAACGGAGATGGTATTAATGACCGTTTTGATTTAAGTAGTTTTGATGTACAAAGTTTAGAGATTTATAACCGTAATGGTACTTTAGTATATTCTAAAAATAATTACATTTCAGAATGGGGTGGTCAAGCAGACAATGGAGATATGCTTCCAGTAGGAACTTACTACTATGTTATGAAATATCAAGGAACAAAAACAAAAGCCGCTTGGGTATACATAAACAAATAAACTAACTAGAAAACCAATAAGATAACAGATGAAAAAATTAGTATATATCGTATTCCTAGTGTTTATAGGCGTACAAGCCCAACAAGATCCGCAGTACACACAGTACATGTATAACATGAATGTGGTAAATCCAGCCTATGCAGGTTCTACAGAAGGTGTTGCAATTGGAGCACTTTATAGAAGTCAGTGGGTCGGGTTAGAAGGTGCACCAACGACAGGTACTTTAGCTATACACTCTCCAGTAGGAAAGAATGTAGGTTTAGGACTATCTTTAATAAGTGATGAGGTAGGACCAGTAAAAGAGACTAATGCTTATGTTGATTTTTCATATACTATTCCAGTAGGGACAACTACTAAATTAGCGTTTGGATTAAAGGCAGGAGCAACGTTTCATGATATTGGATTAACACAAATTGATTTAGTAGATCCTAATGATCCTTTCTTTGCACAGAATATTAATGAAACAACTCCAAATATTGGAGCAGGATTATATTTTTATAAGCCAAACAAATTCTATATCTCGGCGTCTATGCCAAATATTTTAAACTCGGTGCATTTAGATGCTAACGGGTTTAAGATTGGGTCAGAAACGCAGCACTTTTTTGGTGCAGTTGGATATGTGTTTGATTTATCAGAAGACTTTAAGCTAAAGCCACATGCTTTAGCTAAGGTGGCGTTTGACGCTCCAGTAAGTTTTGATGTTAATTTAAATTTATTTATGTATGATTTTGTTGAGGTAGGAGCGGGATACCGTTTAGACGATTCTTTTAGTGGGATGATCAACTTTTTAGTTGCGCCTAATTTAAGAATTGGTTATGCGTATGACACAATCCAATCTCAATTAGATGTGGTAACTAATTCTTCTCACGAGATTTTTATCAATTTTGATATCAATTTACCAAGAAAAGTTTCTCGTTCACCACGTTATTTCTAATCCAATAAGCTAACCAAACAATGAAAAAAATACAACTATTTATATTCGCCATTTTAATAAGCAGCACAAGTGTGTTTGCTCAAAGTGATGCGACCAAAAAAGCCGATAAATTATTTGCTAAATATAAATTTGTAGATGCTATTGATGCCTACAATAAATTAGTAGAAAAAGGGGAGGGTGATGCCTACGTATATTCTAGATTAGCAGAAGCTAACTATAATATTTTTAGTACAATCGAATCTGAAAAATGGTATGCTAAAGCTTTAGAGGCTGGAGCATCTCAACCAGAAATGCTTTTTAAGTATTCTGAGATGTTAAAAGCTAACGGTAAATACGACGCGTCTAATAAGCAAATGGACAAGTTTGCTTCTATGAGACCTGGAGATGATCGTGCAGTAATGTACAAAGCTAACCCTGAGTATTTATCTAAAATATTAGATAAAGGAAAAAAGTTTAATGTGCAAAACTTAGATCTTAACAGTAAAATGTCTGATTTTGGAGGAACACTTCAAGATGGTAAATTATACATTACGTCTTCAAGAAATGCAAGTAGAAAAAACTATGGTTGGAATGAAGAGCCATTTTTAGATATCTACTCATACACAGCAGCGGAAGATGGTTCTTACCAAGGAGAAACGCTTTTAGACGGAAAGATTAATACTAAGTATCATGAAGGTATTACAAGTTTTACTCCAGATGGTAAAACAATGTATTTTTCAAGAGAAAGTTTCTTTGAAAACATTTACGAAAAAGACAGTTTATCTAATACAAAGTATAGTGTTTTACACTTATTTAAAGCAAGTAAAGGAGCAAATGGATTCTCTCAAGTAGAAGCTTTATCAATTAACAGTCAGAATTATTCTATTAAAAACCCTACTATTAGTGCTGACGGAAGTGCAATTTACTTTGCTAGTGATATGCCAGGAGGTTTTGGAAATTTTGATATTTACAAAGCATCTTTAGATGGTAATGGAAAAGTTGGTACACCTGTAAATATGGGTCAGAAAGTAAATACGGAAGGGCAAGAGATGTTTCCATACATTAGTGATAATAATACGCTTTACTTTTCTTCAACAGGACATTTAGGTCTTGGAGGAATGGATGTGTTTTATACTAAGGAAATTGATGGTAAAATGGCGCCAATACGTAATGTAGGAATCCCTATTAATAGTAATGGAGATGATTTTGCTTTTAGAATGAATGAAGAAACGGGAGAGGGATTTGTATCTTCAAACCGTGAAGGAGGAAAAGGAAGTGATGATATCTATGGTATCAAAAAGTTACAACCGTTATGTGATGTGTTAATTGTTGGAACTGTTTTAGACGAAAAAACAGGGACGCCATTAGTAGGTGCATTAACAACATTAGTAGACGCTCAAGGAAACGTATTAGCTTCTAAGCCTGCAAATGCAAAAGGTGTAGTGGAATATATTGTAGAGTGCGAAACGGGAACTGAATTACAAGTGACTATGGATGGTTATGAAAGTAACAAAGTAACAATAGCTGCAAGTAACGAGGAAGAAGTTGCTGTAACGGTTAGTTTGAAGCCTATAGAGGCTATTGTAACGCCAGAACGTGTTATACTTAACCCAATTTACTTTGACTATGATAAGTCAAACATAACAGCTCGTGCTGCGTTTGAATTAGATAATTTAGTACAAGTGATGAATAAGTATCCAAATATGGTAATACAAGCAACATCACATACAGATTTTAGAGGGTCTAATCAATACAACCAACGCTTATCAGAAAGACGTGCACAAACAACGACACAGTACGTGATTTCTAAAGGAATTGCTGCTAGTAGAATTTCTGCTTCAGGTAGAGGAGAGACAGAGCCGGCTATTGATTGTAATCCTTGTACGGATCAAGATCATGATCTTAATAGAAGAAGTCAATTTTTTATTATTAGTGGAGGACCACAACAATAAATATATTACAAGTTATACAACCAGAATAAACCAAAAAAACCGATATAAAGCCCCACTGTTAAGTGGGGCTTTTTTGATATATTATGTTTGGTTTTTTATTATTATATAAGCAATAGTATCTTGTTTTTGACTAATTATATGGCTTTTTAATTGGTTTTAGGGTGTTTTGGTTTGCGTTAAGGATAGTAGTGGCATCCTTTTTAGTAATGCAAACCAAGGGGTTGTTAGTAGAAGTGTGGCTGGTTTTTAACCTGTTGTATCTTTGTATTACAAGTATTCTAAAAAGATATAACGGATAGCCTGACCTTTGTGCAGATTTTAAAAATCAGGACAAAGGTAACGCCCTAAAAAGTGTTAGTTATTGGGCATAAAAAAAACCTTACTAAATAAATAGTAAGGTTTTTTTGTTATTTAATTTGTTTACCATTTTGATCATTAAAATGATATTCAAGGTATGTGTAAGCATCTCTTGGTTGTATCTTTACCCATTTTTTGTGTTCAAAAAACCATTTTGAACGAATCGATGGAAAACCTTTTGTTAAAAAGGCTGCTATAAAAGGATGTGTGTTTAAGGTCACCTTTTTGTAGTCTTTTTTTAATAATTGTTCTAAGTCATGAGTTATTTTAGGCACAATGTTAATTGGCGCTTCGACTTCTTCTCCTTTAAAACCGTTAGGATTATCCTCTCTGGTTTTAATGTTCATTTCTGGTCTTACTCTTTGACGTGTTATCTGAATCAATCCAAACTTACTAGGAGGTAATATTTTGTGTTTGGCACGATCATCTTTCATCTCATCACGAAGATGATTAAAAAGTTTTTTCCTGTGTTCTGCAGTGTTTAAATCTATAAAATCTACTACAATAATCCCACCCATATCACGTAATCTTAATTGTCTTGCAACTTCTGTTGCTGAGATTAAGTTTACTTCCAATGCGGTGTCTTCTTGAGAGTTTGCTTTGTTAGATCTATTACCACTATTTACATCTACGACGTGAAGTGCTTCTGTATGTTCTATAACAAGGTATGCACCTTTAGACATAGAGACTGTTTTACCAAAAGCGGTCTTGATTTGTCTTTCTATTCCAAATTTTTCGAAAATAGGAACGGTAGACTGATGTAATTTAACTATTGATTCTTTTTTTGGTGCAATTTGCTGCACATATTCTTTTACTTGTACATATAAAGCATCATCGTCTACATGAATTCCGGTGAAGGTGTCATTAAATATATCTCTTAACATTGAAGAGGCTTTATTTAATTCGCCCAGCACTTTGGAAGGATGATTTGCTTTATGTAATTTTTTACACATTGCCGTCCAACGACTAAGCAAGTTTTGTAAATCTTTATCTAGTTCGGCTACTTTTTTGCCTTCTGCTACAGTACGTACAATAACTCCAAAACCTGGCGGAGTTATGCTCCTTACCAAACGTTTTAAGCGCTCTTTTTCTTCTTTGCTTTCTATCTTTTGAGAGATGGAAATACGATCAGAAAATGGTACTAAAACAATATATCTACCAGCTATAGACAGCTCAGAGCTAATCCTTGGGCCTTTAGTAGATATTGGTTCTTTTACTATTTGTACTAAAATAGACTGATTTGATTTTAAGACGTCAGTTATCTTTCCGTCTTTATCAATATCTTTTTCAAATGGGTAATTTTTTAAAGAAAAATCTTTTAGTTTACCTGTGCTTACACTTTTTGTGAATTTTAAAAGGGAGGACATTTTTGGACCTAAATCATGATAATGCAAAAATGCATCTTTCTCATAACCTACATTAACAAATGCAGCATTTAGACCTGGAACAGCTTTTCTTACTTTGGCAATAAACACATCACCAACCGCAAAGTTGTTCCCATCTTCTTCTTTATGTAATTCAATTAATTTTCCATCTTTTAATAAGGCAAAATCAACAGCTTCTGGACTAGATCTAATAATTAATTCTTTATCCATTTAGGTTAATTTTTATCCATACAATAAAGTACAGATGGATTATACATATACCTTAACTTGTAATAAGTTAAGGTATTTTTTTTTCACAGGATTTTTTAAATCCGGTAGAGTTTAATAATCACGCAAGGTTTTACGTGTTATAGATAAACTCTATTTCAAAGAACTTTGTTTCTAATAAACCAAAAAAGTAGTTTATAAAAACTACTTTTTTGAATTATTTTTTCTTCTTGTGACGGTTAGCGCGTCTACGTTTTTTACGCTTATGCGTTGCAACCTTGTGTCTTTTACGTTTTTTACCACTTGGCATAGGGTTAATTTTTTTAAATTAATAATTCGATTATATTGTTTTTACTTTACGTCAACGTTAGTTTTTACACCCTCTACAAATACTTTTGCAGGTTTAAACGCTGGGATATTGTGAGCAGGAATCTTGATAGTCGTATTCTTCGAAATATTTCTTCCTGTTTTTTCTGCTCTTGTTTTAATAATGAAGCTACCAAAACCTCTAAGGTATACATTGTCGCCTCCTTCTAAAGATGTTTTAACCTCTTCCATGAAAGTCTCTACAGTTGCCTGTACATCTCCTTTTTCAATTCCTAGTTTTTCAGAAATCTTTGCTACTAAATCAGCTTTAGTCATTTTCTTTTCTTATTTGCGTTATTAATTTTTCTAAGGGTTGGCAAATATAGTCATTTATTATTCAATATTTCAAACCTAATTCATTAAAATTTAATGTGATAAACTTTACTTTTGCTTTTCTTACTTTTTTCTAATAAATGAATCTCTCAAAACAACTAATTAATTGGTACACAGATAATAAGCGTGATTTGCCTTGGCGTAACACCACTAACCCTTATTTTATTTGGCTTTCCGAAATTATATTACAACAAACACAAGTCGTACAAGGTTTACCTTATTATACCGCTTTTACAACCAATTACCCAACTGTTTTTGACCTAGCAAACGCAGACGAGCAAGATGTGTTAAAGTTGTGGCAAGGACTTGGTTATTACTCTAGAGCCAGAAACTTACATGCTTCAGCCAAATATATAGTAAATGAATTAAATGGGCAATTTCCAGACACTTTTGATGATATTTTAAAATTAAAGGGTGTTGGAGATTATACGGCAAGTGCCATAGCATCCATTTGTTTTAACCAAATCACCGCTGTTGTAGATGGTAATGTATATCGCGCACTATCTAGAATATATGGTATTGAAACTGCCATAAATACAGGAAAAGGGTTTAAAGAGTTTAAAGCTTTAGCACAACAATTAATAGATGTTAAACAACCGGCGACTTTTAATCAAGCTATAATGGAGTTTGGTGCACGTTTATGTAAGCCCAAAAATCCTGATTGTAATATATGTCCTTTTAATACGGTGTGTGTTGCATTACAAAAAGGAACAATAGGTGAGCTGCCAGTCAAGCTGAAGGCCAACAAGGTTACTAAAAAACATTTTAATTTTATAGTTATGCTGTCCAAAGACAACAAAACTATTATTGAACAACGTCAGGGTAGTGGTATTTGGCAAAACTTATATCAGTTTCCGTTAATCGAAACTGAAAAGGAAGCCACGCATGATGTTATAGTAAATGAGATTGAAAATTTAGACATTTTAAAAGACGCAACGTTTGATGTGTCTTTATATAATGATAAGGTTATTGTCCATAAATTATCGCATCAACATTTAAATACTAAATTTTGGATAGTTACTTTAGATCAAGAGTTATCCAAAGGAGTGTTTATAAAACAAATTAAGGACTATCCTGTGCCTATTTTGATTGGAAATTTTATTGAAAATTTTAATTTTTAAACTATAAACCGTAACACCTCAATATTTTTTATTAAATTTATTTACATTGAAGCTTAAAGCTGTAATTTTGTAGCGGTAAAAACCATAACTTATGTCAGGAACATTAAATAAAGTAATGCTTATAGGGCATTTAGGAGATGAAGTAAAGATGCACTACTTTGAAGGCGGTGGTTGTGTTGGACGTTTTCCTTTGGCAACTAACGAGACTTATGTTAGTAAGCAAACTAATGAGCGTGTTACTAATACAGATTGGCATAATATAGTGGTGCGTAATAAAGCAGCAGAAATTTGCGAAAAATACTTAACCAAAGGGGATAAAGTATATGTGGAAGGGCGTATAAAAAACAGAAAATGGCAAGACGACTCTGGTAATGAGCGTTATAGTACGGAAATACAGGTTTCGGACTTTACATTTTTAAACACAAAACGTGATCCAGAAGCGGCTCCAGGAGCTGCTCCAGCAAAGCAACAAGCTAATCCAATGGTTGAAAAACCAGCAGCACCTAAACCTGTTTCTAGTGATGACGATCTTCCGTTTTAATAATTAATTATGGATCCCGAACCCTCGAGTTTTTTAGCGTTATTAGTTACTAACAATATTAATGTTGTACTTGGTTTTGTACTATTAATAGTGCTATTAATATGCTCTGCAATGATATCAGGAGCAGAAGTGGCCTTGTTTTCATTATCCAAGTCAGATTTAGAAGACGAAAATTTAAAAGGTAAAAAACAAATTCAGATTATCTCTAAACTATTAGTGCGTCCAAAAAAATTATTGGCAACAATATTGGTGGCTAATAATTTTATCAATATTGGTATTGTAATATTGTTTGCCTTTTTAGGTAATTATATTTTTGCAAGTATTGCCTCTCCCTTAGCAAAGTTTGTATTAGAAGTTGTTGTTATTACCTTTTTAATATTATTATTTGGAGAAATTTTACCAAAAATATATGCCAGTCGTAATAACTTAAAATTTGCGACGTTTATGGCATATCCACTGCGTGTTTTAGATGTGTTATTTTCACCTTTAAGCTTGCCTATGCGCAGTATAACTTTAGGGATACATAACAAACTAGGAAAGCAAAAATCAAATTTAAGTGTTGATCAATTATCTCAAGCATTAGAGTTAACCAGTGAGCATGATACCACTAAAGAAGAACAAAAAATACTACAAGGAATTGTTAGTTTTGGTAACACAGATACCAAACAAGTTATGCAACCACGTATAGATGTATTTGCTCTAAATGTTGAGCAACCCTATAGCGAGATTATACCAGAAATTATTGATAATGGGTATTCTAGAATTCCGGTTTATAAAGACAATATGGACACTATTATTGGGGTGTTATATGTAAAAGATTTATTGCCATATATAGATAAAAAAGGGTTCGATTGGACTACATTATTAAGAGAACCGTTTTTTGTGCCAGAAAATAAAAAGTTGGATGATTTAATGGCAGAGTTTCAAGAAAAGAAAGTCCATCTAGCGATGGTAGTAGATGAGTATGGTGGGACTTCTGGCTTGGTGTCTTTAGAAGATATAATAGAAGAAATAGTAGGTGATATTAGTGACGAGTTTGATGACGAAGATTTGATCTACTCAAAACTAGATGATAAAAATTATGCTTTTGAAGGTAAAACTGCTTTGAAAGATTTTTATAAGATTATTAAAATAGAAGACGATACTGTTTTTGAAAACCATAAAGGGGAAGCAGAAACATTAGCTGGTTTTATTTTAGAAAATTCTGGAGGATTTCCGAAACGTAATAGTAAAATAAATTTTGAAAAATACGTTTTTACTATAGAAGCATTAGATAAAAAACGAATAAAACGTGTCAAGGTTACATTACCTTAAACAATAACTAAATAGGCGCTAATATTGCGTTTAAGTGCTCTTTTTATGAAAAAAACAATAGTCATTCTTATCTCATTTATTGTATTAGTAAGCTGTGGAAGCGACCCAATTCCAAAACCAAATGGATATTTAAGGTTAGAGTATCCGCAGGCACAATACAAAACCTATGATCAAGATTTGCCATTTACTTTTGATAGAAATGCGCAAAGTGATACCATACGTTTTAAGCCATTAAAAGATGATGTGGAAAGCTTTGGGTTAAATATAGAGTACAAGAAGCTTAAAGGGACGGTTTACTTAACCTATAAGGCTATTGATGGTCAAGAGCGCTTAACTAAATATCTTAAAAACGCACAAAACTTTACACAAGAGCATACTAAAAAAGCAGACGCTATTGAGGAAGTAGTTTGGGAGAACCCAGTTAATAAAGTGTATGGTATGTTTTATGAGGTTGGTGGTAACGCAGCATCACAATCGCAGTTTTATATTACAGATAGCATTAATCACTTTTTAACAGGATCGCTTTATTTTTATGCTAAACCAAATTACGATTCTATTTTACCTGCCGCACACTACTTGCAAAAAGATATTAAGCGTATTATGGAAAGTGTAGAATGGAAGTAAATGTAGTATTAACCATAGCTTAAATAGCAGAAACAAGATATTGGACTAAAAAAAAATCGCTTTACCAGCGATTTTTTTAATTAGGCGTATTTGTGAAAAAAAATATTAAGCTTGTAGCTTTGTTATCAATTCAATAATTTTATTTTGAACCGTTTCAGCAACTTCCTCTTTTTTCACCTTTAAAAAGACAAAACAATTGGAGTAATTACCTTTCAAAGCGTCATTGTAGATGTGTTTTCCTTTTGTCTTAATTTCAATAGTTGATGTCAATGATCTATTATGACGGTTGATAGATGTTAGTTTTATTTTTTTTAATACTATTTTTTCAATTGTGATCTCTCTTTTCTGAGTGTTTTTTAGTTTGTACTGACTACCAACATTTTCAAAAATCAATTTATCATCACTAACACTTAATTGGGTGTAGTATTTATTATTTATTCCGTTTTCTTTCAGTATTGTATTAATTTCTGTAATGTCTTTATCTAAGTCTGTAGATTGAGCAAAGGAAATGGTTGCGCTTAATAAAATAATAATTAAGATAATAGTCTGTTTGATTTTCATAATTCTAATTCGTAATATTTTAAGCCTGTTTTAAGGTGTTTATAGTTTGTGTTCTATAGGTTTTTAAAGAAAATTAAGCTGTGTAAAATGTATTAGTATGTTTCTTATTTTTCCATTCATTTTTTGTTTTCATAAGTGACTGTAATTAATTGCTTAATTTTTAGTCAACCTATTTCAGGAAAATTCAGTCTTTTTGAAACTCAAGTTCTTCAATCTTCTCCTTTAGCTTTTTAATCTCATCGTTTTTACTCATACCCATGTTTTGTTGTACTC
>NZ_PJBW01000009.1:0-105033 GCF_002836085.1 Olleya sp. 1-3 | reverse complement strand
GAAAAAAGGTTACCTATAAAGGTAGCCTTTTTTTATGCCCTAAATTTAGCTTTTGTTAAATAGTATCTTAATATGTTGTAGATAAAGTTTAGATAAGCCTGAGATAGGTCTTAACTAAGTGTTAGATTGGTTTTTGCATAGTATTACAAACAAAAAAAAGGTTGTCCAAATGGACAACCTTTTTTACTAGTATTTAAAGTGAAACTTATTTTAAGCTCTCTAATAATTTTTCTGCAACTAACTCAGACGATGCTGGGTTTTGTCCAGTAATTAAATTACCATCTTGAATAGCGTAAGCTGCCCAGTCTTCTTTCTTAGAATAGATTCCGCCATTTTCACTTAGCATATCTTCTACTAAAAATGGTACAACATCTGTTAATCCAACAGCTGCTTCTTCAGTATTAGTAAATCCTGTTACTTTTTTACCATTCACTAATGGTTTTCCATCAGTTCCTTTTACACCTTTTAAAGCTGCAGGCGCGTGACATACAAATGCAACTGGCTTCTCTTGTGTGTTAAATTTCTCGATTAATGCAATAGATGTTGCATCGTTAGCTAAATCCCATAATGGTCCGTGACCACCTGGATAGAAAACAGCATCAAAATCGTCAGCATTAATGTCTGATAATTTGCTTGTGTTTGCAATCTTAGCTTTTGCAGCAGCGTCTTTATTAAAACGGTCTGTTGCTTCTGTAGCAGCATCAGGAGAATCACTACTTGGATCTATTGGTGCAGCACCTCCTTTTGGAGTAGCGATAGTAATATCAGCGCCTTTGTCTAATAATGAGTAATATGGACTTGCGAATTCTTCAACCCAAAATCCTGTTTTCTTTCCTGTGTCTCCTAATTGATCGTGAGATGTTAATACAAATAATACTTTCATAGTTTTTTCTTTTTTTAGTTCTGTTTTTACTTCTGAAACTTTTTCAGAGGTGGTTTTGTTTGATTTGTTGTTACAGCTTGAAGCTGTTACTATAGTTAACGTTAACGCTAATGTTTTTAATATATTCATTTTTATTGCGACTACTAGTGCCTGTTTTGTTTAATTACATTTCGACTGCGGGCAATGTGACAGTTATGTTGTTTACTAATCCTTATTAATGCGATTACTAGTGTCAGTTTGAGCGCAGTCGAAAACGCATTACAGTTCTACTTTAGCTAGCATTTCGACTTGCGGGCAATGTGACAGTTTTACTATTTTATAATCATTATTATTGCGATTGCCAATGTCAGTTTGAGCGCAGTCGAAAACTCATTACAGTTCTGTTTTTACTAGCATTTCGACTTGCGGGCAATGTGACAGTTTTACTATTTTATAATCATTATTAATGCGATTACCAATGTCAGTTTGAGCGCAGTCGAAAACCCTTAGAATGTTGCGTTTATAGCAATCCGACCACACCCATTGTGACGTTTATATTTAGTAAGCCATTTTAACTATTTTCTCAACCTTATCTGGAGATAATGTTTGGTGTTCTCCTAATCCTGTCCAACCACGATCTGTAAAGCGTTGTGAGATTTTTTCGGCAGTACCTTCATAATCTTTAGTGTAATCTGATAATTTTGTATCAATACCTAATTGATGGAAAAAGTCTACTGTTTTTTCTATTGCTGCATAGGCTTTGTCATCAGTGCTACCTTCCGTAATATTCCAAACACGCTCACCATATTGTGCTAATTTCTCTTTTTTGTCTTCAAAATTAAATTTGTAGTGGCTTGGTGCAATTACAGCTAATGTACGTGCGTGATCAATACCAAATAAAGCGGTTAACTCATGACCAATAGCATGAACAGCCCAGTCTGTAGGTACTCCTTTTTGAATTAATCCGTTAAGCGCCATGGTGCAACTCCACATAAAGTTAGCTGCAGCTTTATAGTCCGTTGGATCTTTTAATACTTTAGGAGCAACTTCTACTAAGGTTTGTAAAATACTCTCCGCAAAACGATCTTGTAATAAAGCGCCAATTGGATACGTCATGTATTGTTCTAACACATGTGTAAATGCATCTGTCAGTCCATTTGCTAATTGACGTTGTGGAATAGATTGTATTACTTGAGGATCTAAAATTGAAAACTCAGGAAATAAACCAGGTCCGCCCATAGCAAGCTTTTCTTGAGTTTTTGCTCTTGTAATTACTGCACCAGAATTCATTTCAGATCCTGTAGCTGGTAACGTTAAAACAGTTCCAAAAGGCATTCCTTTTTCTGTTCTGATATTTTTTGTTAAGATATCCCAAGGTGTATCACCGTCATATACTGCTGCAGCAGATAAAAACTTAGTTCCGTCAATTACAGAACCACCACCAACAGCTAATAAATACGTAATGTTTTCGTCTTTAATAACTTGTAATGCTTCCATTAAAGTGGCGTACTCTGGATTTGCAGGAATACCTCCAAACTCAACAACGTCAACACCTGCTAATGCTGTTATTACTTGGTCGTAAATCCCGTTTTTCTTAATACTTCCTCCACCGTAAAGCAATAATACTTTAGCATCTTGAGGAATTTCTTCTTTTACTTTTTTTATAGTATCCTTTCCAAATATAATTTTGGTTGGATTTTTAAATTCAAAATTGTTCATCTTCTTTTCTTTTAATTCGTTCTTAATTTATAAATAAACATCTCTTTAGTCCCTTTGAGGGGAACGTATCAAGGAGGTTTAAATTTTAACAATCATTTTCCCTTTGTTTTTACCTTCAAATAAATCGATAAAAGCATTTGGGATATTATCAAAACCTTCAACAATAGTTTCTGTATATTTTAATTTACCATCAGCTAACCAAGTGGATAGCTTTTGCATTGCTTCTGGGAATTTATCTGCATAATTAGAGACAATAAACCCTTGCATTAAAGCACTGTTTTTCACTAAAAATGGTTGTACACTAATACTTGTAGGTAATTCGGTTTCGTTATAAACAGAGATTGCTCCGCAAATAATGATTCTAGCAAAATGATTTATATTAAATAATACAGCATCCGATATTGGACCTCCAACATTATCAAAATAAACATCGACACCATTTGGCGCTAGTTTTTTTAGATCCGCATTAATATCTTTACTTGTGTTATAATTAATACCTGCATCAAAACCAAACTTGTCTTTTAGCATGTCAATCTTCTCATCGGTTCCAGCAATTCCTATAACATGAAGTCCTAAGATTTTTGCTATTTGACCAACAACACTACCAACAGCTCCTGCAGCACCAGAAACTACAATAGTCTCACCTTTAACGGGTTTACCTATCTGAGTTAAACCTAAATATGCAGTTAATCCTGTCATCCCTAAAACACCTAAGTATGTACTTAATGGCGCTTTAGACCCGTCTACTTTATTTAAACCCTCACCATTTGATACTTGTTGAGTAGACCAATTTAACATACCGGAAACATAATCGCCTATAGTAAAGTTGTCATTTTTAGACGCTACAACTTTGGCAACCACTCCAGAATGTACTGGCTGATTTAATTGAAAAGGGGGTACATACGATTTTGCATCGCTCATACGTCCTCTTAAATAAGGATCAACTGAAACGTAAGCAGCTTCTAACAATACTTCGCCTTCAGATATGTTTAGCTCTGAATCTTCAGTAACAAATTCAAAATTTGAAACTGTAGGTTTTCCTACTGGTCTGTTATTTAATAAAATGGTCTTTCTCATAATAGTTTTTAGTCAATTACAGTTACTAATTCTGACATAGGTTTTCTAACTTTAACTAAGTTTACTAACCAGTCTTCGTCTTCTTTTCTATAACCAATAGGTAACATTACAGCACTACGTAATCCTTTTTCGCGTAAGCCTAAAATTTTATCTACTGCATCTGGTTCAAAACCTTCTAATGGTGTTGCATCTACACCTTCAAAAGCTGCAGCTGTTAGTGCTTCCGTAAAAGCGATGTAAGCTTGTTTTGCAGCATGGTTAAAGTTTTCTTCTGGATCTTTTTGAGGATACATACCTAATAACATTTGACGGTAGTTTTCCCATCCTTCGTTTTCAAAACCACGAATCTCATTAGTTAAATCAAACATATGGTTTATACGTTCTGGTGTATAAGTGTCCCATGCAGCAAATACTAATAGGTGAGAACAGTCTGTAATTACAGATTGGTTCCAAGCTACAGGTTTAATTTGTTCTTTAATATCTTGATTTTTTACTACAAAAATTTCAAAAGGTTGTAAACCACTAGAAGTAGGCGCTAAACGTGCAGCTTCTAAAATACGTTCTACTTTATCTTCTGCTACTTTCTCTCCATTCATTGCTTTTGCAGCGTATCTCCAGTTTAATTTGTCTAATAATTCCATAGGGTTAATTTATTTTTTTTAATTGTTTTTAGTAATTCTTTTTATATCTGTTGAAGTAATAATGACTTCGGCATAACTAGTACTATTTGCCAGATTGATCATGGCTTGCGCGATATGATCAGGTTCTGTAATTTTATATTGTTTTAATTTGCCTATAAATAATGGCTGAAGCACTTTAAAAATGGCTAAGCCAATTTTTTCTAACATACGACGCTCTTCACGTTGTCCTCCAATTAATGAAGGTCTTAAAATAAAAGTTCTGCTGATGTTTTGTTGCTTAACATCACGCTCCATTTCGCCTTTAGTTTTATTGTAAAAAATAGAACTGTTAGGATTAGCACCCATTGACGAAATAACGACAAACGTATCAATACCGTTAGCTTTTGCTAGCTTAGCAGCAGCTACAGGAATACCGTAATCAATTTTTTTATAAACCGATTTATCCGGTGTTTTACTGGCAGTTGTACCAATGCAACAAAAGACTTGGTGTGCTTTAAAATCCGTTTTGAATTGTTCTAAATCCAACAAATTGCCAATATATTGTGTGACTTTACTTGGTAGACCTTCTATTTTTGTACGCGAAAACAGTTTAATGCTAGAGTAGTCTTTATCCTCAATTAACTTTTGAAGTAATAAACCACCAGTTAAACCGGTCGCGCCTAATATTATTGCTGTTTTATTCATGTTAACTACAAACTTTTATGCTGCTCCAAGCAGATTGATAGGCTTCGTCTAAATGTGTTTGATCTAATTTAAAGGCACCACGTTTTTCTGTCATCATTAAAAATGATAGTGGATTTATGGCGTAAGCATATAATAAGTAATCAGATAACGGTTTTATAATGCCTTCCTTTCTGCCACGTTGCCAAAGATCTAATAGTGGTTGTAGGTGTTTTATACCTTCTTGTCTACTATATTCGTCTATCATTGGTGTATTATCACATTGCGCTAAAAACAAGGCATTATCGCACTCCTTAAGCTTAAAATCTGCAATACGTTTCCAAATCAATTCAAAACCTGCTTCTACAGGCATATTTGGGTCAAAATTTTCAAACGCATATTTTGTGTATTCGGCTTTAACTTCGACGTAAGTCTTATTAACCAAATCTTGTTTGTTTTCAAAATACAGATAAATGGTAGCAGGAGAGACGTTAGCCATCTTTGCTATCTTACTCATTGGTGTGGCGTGAAAACCGTTGTTGTTTACCAACTCGATAGTCGCCTTAATCAATGCGTTACGTTTATCAATACTTTTTTGAAGTTTTGCCATTACGCGTTTGTTTTATATAATTTAAAAGACAGCGCTATTAACACTAATTGCATTGGTAATCTAATTAATGCTGCTTGATGACTTCCAATTGCTGGTGTGTCTGAAAAAACATCCCATATATGTATTGGTAGAAAAAGGAGCATTAAAACAAAAATTGCTAAAGCCGCTTTGCTAGCAAATTTTGGGACAAGTAAAAGGATACCTAAACCAACTTCTAAAATCCCTGACCCGTAAATGATAGCAGTTTTAAAAACCAATATATCTGGCACAAATGGATTGAAAAAGTCTGGATTTATAAAATGCTGACTACCTGCATATATCATAAATACAGCCAGAAGTACTTTTAAAATGTTCCAAATTAGTTTCATGTCTTTGTTTTGTGTGTACAAAGATATGTAAAAATGAATGTTCATTCTTTTTTTTAACAAACATTTATAAAATGTAACAACAAGCCTTGTCTATGCTATTGGAAGAGACCTGTTGGTTTGTGTTAAGTTGTTGTTACTTAGTTTTATAATTTAATTTTATGACATTTTAGGTGTTTGTATATTCTAATAAGGTAATCAAACCATTTACATGCTTATTAAATAGTTTTTACTAAACATTTTGTTATAAATATCCATGCTGAACATATATAATTGTGCTGGCTTTTTAGAAACACCTACTTGTTTTTCGTCTAAAGCAATAATATACTTTTTGTTTATTAGTTTACGTCTAAAGTTTCTGTTATCAATATCAATACCCAAAATGGACTGATATAAATCTTGTACTTCATTAATAGTAAACTTGTCTGGAAGTAATTTAAATATAATAGGTTCTGACAGGCATTTTTCTTTTAAATCCTCATAAGCTTCTAGTATTATCTTTTCGTGATCAAAACCTAAATCGGGTAGGGCATTAATAGGAAACCATTTGGCTTCAAACGTATTCTGCTCTAAATTGACATCTTCTGTTTTTAATAAAAAATAATAGGCTATGGTTATGGTTCTTAGATTAAAGGCTTCGTTTGCAATCCAAACTAAATCTTTTGGATTAGTCAATCTATCAGGATCGCCAAACGCTTTAAATTGCTTTTTATATTGATCAGTCAATCCTGTTAACTCTTTTAATACACGCGTAGCAGTATCATCTAAAGTTTCGGTTTTAAGGACGTGATATCCTGTTAACACATAATCGTCCACTAAAACCTCTGATGTAAACTTCGATTTTAAATAGCGTTTGATTAATAACACATTTAAAGATTTAGTGTTGGTATCGTATCCAAAAACGACACAATCCACAGATAGATTCAATATTTTTTCTGATTCCATAGGTTTATTTCTTTAGAAATCTAATTTTTAATTAGTTAACCAGTTTAGTGGTTAGATTTTTATTAAACGTCAGTTGTACATTACTAATACTGTAATTTGAGAGTGACAATATACTCTAATTAGAGGTAAAATAGCACATAATAATGATAAAATAACATATTTTTTTACACTTTTATTAGGATTTAATAATTTATTTATGATACATTTGAAAAACAAACGTATTTATGACGTTTATAAAACGTGAGTAATTTAAAATCCTAATAAGATGACATTAAGCCAACTAACCACAACAAGACAAGTAGCGATTACTAAACCGTCAAATTTTAAAGAAGCATTACAATTATTGATATGTCTTTTTATGGTTTGTGCAGTAAGTCTTAGTTATGCACAGGAGGACGATATGACTACGGATAGTTATGAGCCTTTTAGTATTGGTGCTCATCTTAAAAACATGCACACTTGGCATGGTTTTGTCGTGCATCCTGGAGCGTTGTTTGCTGCTAATTTGGAATATAATTCTAGAAATAAGAAATTTACTTTTGGATTTTGGGGAGGTGCAAGCTTTTCTTCTGTTGATGTTAAGAATATTGTTACTGGCGAAAATGAAAGTGCTTACTATAAGGAGTTTTCAATCTATACAAAATATCGTTTTTCTGACCAATTTTTTATTGAAGCAGTATCACATAACAACTACACTGGTGTTGAAGAGCGAGGTGATAAACTCCATTATTGGAGTTATGACAAGACGCAAGGCTATAATTTTGTGGATTTAAATTTTGGTTACAATATTACACCTAACACCTTATTGTATCTAGCAACCATTATTAATGGAGGTTCTGGTGATTATGAGGTGCAAGCTAACGGAGACTTAGAAAATTCTTGGACACATTACTTTGAAGTAAACAGTAAAGTTTGGGAAAATAAGACCTCTAGCTTGTCTTTGTTTGCTGGTGGTGCTTGGTCTTTTATTACAGATAAAACGTTTTACACAATAGGCTCAGGAAATATTATAAATGTAGGTGCTACGTTTAGTAAAAAATTAACGATTAGTAATTATAGTGTGCCTGTGGATGTTACCGCGATGTGGAATCCAGAACAAGAAAAAACAGTATTGCAATTAGATATTACATTATTTTAAATTGAACCTAAAATGGTAGTAACTAACATATAACGATAAAGTATTAACTTACATAATAGAATAAAACCTTTAAGTAATATTTAAAATCATGAGAATAAAAAACTTAAAATTCGGACTAAAATTAATAGGTATGCCAATGCTGGCAATGCTATTAAGTCTATCACTAAACAGTTGTGTGGAGCATTTAGATGCCAGTAAAACAACTGCAAATAGTGGTGAAGCGGAAGGGGCACTATTTGCAAGTGCTATTGATCTTACTGGTAAGAAAATCGGGTATTGTACACCGTCTTTAAATGCACCGTATTATCAAGCGTTATTACAAAGTATAAAAGCAACAACAGAGAAAAACGGTATGATATTTTTATCTGCAGATGGTCAGGATGATATTACAAAGCAAATCGCAGCAGTAGAGGATTTAATTACCAAAGGTGTTGATGCGTTATTGTTAAATCCAAAAGATCCTGATGCTTTGGTTGGGATAACTAAAGTGGCTAAAGCAGCAGGCATTCCGGTATTTATTATTGATAGTTCTATTAATCCTTCGGCTGATTTTGTAACAACTATCCAGTCTAATAATCTAGCAAATGGTGCATTAGCAGGCGAGTGGTTAGCTAAGAAAATGGGAAAAACACCTATGAATATTGCTTTGTTAAGCGGTAACGCAGGTAACCCCGTAGGTCGTACACGTAAACAAGGCTTATTACAAGGGATTACGGAAGAGCAATTACGTACTCAAGGAAAAATTGACTTAAATGTAAAAACACAAGCGTATACAGAATGGTCTTATGCTGGTGGTTTAAAAGCTATGGAAGATATTTTAGTAGCGCATCCAGATATAAATGTGGTGATTACAGAATCTGACGTGTGTGTATTAGGTGCTATAAAAGCTATTGCACAGGCAGGTAAAACGGATGATATTTTAATTGTTGCAGGAGCGGATGGACAGAAAGAGGCTATTAAATATATTATGGAAACCGATTTTTATGGGTGTACCGCAATGAATAGTCCAGTCCAAATTGGAAAAAATGCTGTAAAGTATGCAGTGGAATATATGAATGGGAAACGTGATTTTGATAAAAAATCATACACAGCACCTTTATTAATTACAAAGGAAAATGCTGCTAAGTATTACAATCCTAATGCTTTATTCTAATAGACATTGATATGAAAAATTCAGAAAATGAATACCGTCTTGAAATGTCTGGCATATCCAAAAGTTTTGGTGTTGTATCAGTACTTAAGGACGTGACTTTAAAAGTAAAGCCCGGAGAAATCCATGCCTTATTAGGCGAAAATGGAGCAGGTAAATCAACACTTATAAAAATATTAAGTGGTGTACACCATAAAGACTCTGGTACAGTCCTTTTAAATGGTGAAGAAATAAACCCAAAAAACACACATGAGGGCCAAGTGCTTGGGATTAGCGTGGTGTATCAAGAGTTGTCTCTAGTAAATGATTTATCTGTTGCCGAAAATATTTATTTGCACAAATTAGGCGCAAGTAAGTTTTGGATGAATTGGGATAAAATTACTAAAGATGCACAAGCTTTAATTGATTCTTTAGGGTTTACAATAGACGCTTCGGCAAAAGTTAGAGACTTAAGCATTGTTCAAAAACAAGTAGTCGAAATTGCAAAAGCATTGTCAGAAGACACTAAAGTTTTGGTTTTAGATGAGCCCACAACCGTTTTTGATCCTACAGATACAAAAAAGCTGTTTGATAACCTGTTTAGATTAAGAGATCAGGGAATTTCAATAATATATATATCGCATCATTTAGACGAGATTATAAAAATAGCAGATTCGGTAACTGTTCTAAGAGACGGTGTTGATACAGGTAGTATGGCTGTTAAGGATACAGATACGGATGGTATTATACGTTTAATGATTGGTCGCGAATTGAAAGATTTGTTTCCTGTTAGAGATGCGGTAATTGGTACAGAACCTATTTTTGAAGTTAAAAATCTAACTGCAAAAGACACTATAGTGCATGATGTTTCATTTTCAGTACGTCCAGGAGAAGTCCTTGGTATTGCTGGATTAGGAGGGAGTGGAAGAACAGAAACTGCAAAACTTATTTTTGGAGCTGACAAAAAAAAATCTGGAACTTTAATTTTAAATGGTAAAGAGATAAAAACAAAATCTCCGGTAGATGCTGCTGCCCATCAAATTGGCTTTGTGTCTGAAGACAGAAAGGAAGAAGGTGTGTTTTTACCATTATCCATAAGAAGAAACGTTAGTGTGACTAATTTTAAATCCATTTCAGGAAAATTAGGATTTATTAATGTGGACAGCGAATATAAAAAAGTGCTAGGCTTAATTGATAAGCTAAATATTAAAACACCAAGTTCTGAGATTGATGTTAAAAACTTAAGTGGTGGAAATCAGCAAAAAGTAGCCTTAGCTAAATGGTTAAGTATAGATAGTAAAGTGATTTTTATTGACGAGCCTACTAGAGGTGTGGATGTTGGAGCTAAAATAGAAATCTATAACCTAATAAACGAAGTCGCTAAAAAAGGGGTTGGAGTGGTTGTAATATCATCAGATATGCCCGAAATAATGGGTATTTCCGATCGTATTCTAGTTATGCATGAAGGGACCATTTATGGCGAGTTGCAAAAAGAGCAATTTTCTGAAGAAAACATACTGCGTTACTCTATTGGTAAGGCATTAAAACAACACAATTAAATATTAAAAATTTCACGTTATGGCTTTAACATTAAAACAACAACTTAGCAGCCCAGGTGGTTTTCTTAAGTTTTTAGTAAAGTATAATACTATATTTATTTTTATTTTACTAGTAATCTTTTCAGCGTTAATATCTGATGTTTTCTTTACTTCAGTAAACTTGTCTAATTTATTAAAACAAGTCTCAGGTATTGGTATTATTAGTATTGGAATGCTAATCGTAATCTTAACAGGAGGTATTGATCTATCTGTAGGGTCCATGGTGGCTTTGTTGGCGGTTACTTTCGCTATTCTAATAAACCTAGTCATACTGCCATTAGCAATAGTATTAACCATTGCAATAGGTTTTGGTTTAGGCAGTATTTCGGGATATCTTGTCGCCTATCAAAAAATGGCGCCTTTTGTTGCAACATTAGCTTTAATGACTATTGCAAGAGGATTAGGGTTTATATATTCTAAAGGCTCTCCAGTTACTTTTAAAACAGCGGGAGGTGTACACATGTCAAATTTTGCAAACAACGCTACTTTAGGGATACCAAATATAGCAATTGTCTTTTTTCTAATTGTTGTAGCAGCCATGGTTATGCTACGTTATAACGTCTTTGGAAGACTAATTATAGCTATTGGAAGTAACGAGGAAGCGTCACGTTTATCAGGTATAAAAGTTAACAAATACAAGTTTTTAGTATATGCTATTTCTGGTGCTTTAGCAGCTACTGCAGCTATAATTGTAGCATCTAGAACTAATTTAGGGTCACCAAATATGGGTATGTCATGGGAGTTGGATGCCATAGCAGCTGTTGTTATTGGTGGTGCTAGTTTAAATGGAGGTCGAGGATCCGCAATCAATACATTAATGGGGGTGCTTATTTTAGGATTAATAGGAAACATATTAAACCTTTTAAATGTACCATCATATCCACAACAAGTAGTAAAAGGAGCTATTATCATATTTGCTGTATTACTTCAAAGATTTGAAAGCAAATAATTAAATTATTAAGATGAAAAATTACAAATTAAATTCTGAGAATCTTTCTTATATTTCTGAAAGAATTACAGTGCCACAATACGACAGAACGACCATTAAAACGGGCATAGTACATGTTGGTATTGGTGGTTTTCATAGATCACACGAAGCTTTTTATACAGACCAATTATTAGAGGATCCAGATAATAAGGATTGGGGAATATGCGGTGTTGCGTTATTAGATTTTGATAGCAGAATTTATAATACGTTAAACGAGCAAGACGGATTATATACTTTAATAGTTAAAGAATTAGATGGTAGACATACTAATCGTATTATTGGATCTATAGTCGAGTATTTATATGCGCCAGAGAATCCAATTGCGGTTATCGAAAAAATGGCAAGTCCTGAAGTAAAAATTATATCATTAACCATTACAGAAGGGGGGTATAATTATAACGAAGCAACTAAAGCATTCGACTTTAATAATCCTTTAATTCAGCATGATTTAGAGTTTCCTAATGCACCCAAAACTATTTTTGGATATATCACACAAGCATTAAAATTAAGACAGTCACGTGGTTTAAAAGGAGTAACGGTACAGTCTTGCGATAATATTCAAGGTAACGGTCATATGACAAAAACAATGGTATTGAGTTATGTTGGCAAAGCTGAACCTGGTTTAGTGGATTGGATAGAATCTAACGTGTCGTTTCCAAACGCAATGGTAGATCGTATTACACCTGCAACAGCGCCATTAGATATTGTAAACTTAATTAAGAACGATGGTGTACACGATGCTTGGCCAGTAGTATGCGAGCCTTTTAAACAATGGGTTATTGAGGACGATTTTATAGCAGGTAGACCAGCTTGGGAAACCGTGGGCGCGCAGTTTGTTGATAATGTAGAACCTTATGAGAAAATGAAACTTAGTTTATTAAATGCGGGACATTCCGTATTAGGTATACTTGGCGCATTAATAGGATATAATACAATTGATCAATCGGTTTCTAATCCAAATATTGCTACGTTTTTACATAATTATATGGATGTAGAGGTGACGCCAACTTTAGGCGATTTGGAAGGGATAGATTTAGGAAATTATAAAATGTCATTATTAGAGCGTTTTGGTAATATTAATATTAAGGATCAAATAGACCGTATATGTTCCGAGAGTTCTGCTAAGTTTCCAATTTTTATATTACCAACAGTAAACGCACAATTAGAAGATAAAGGTGATATTACTAATGCTGCATTTGTGGTTGCTGCTTGGGCTATTTACAGTTTAGGAAAAGACGAAAAAGGAAATACTTTAATTATAAAAGACGCCATGCAACCAGTGTTAAGCGCAAAAGCTTTAGAAAGCACAACAAATCCAGAAGCTTTTTTAGAAATAGATGCTGTTTTTGGATCTTTAAAAGACGCAAAACCATTTGTTGAAGCTTATACAACAGCATATAATGCTATTTTAAAGCATGGTGTGGAGCAATGTGTATTTGATTTAAACGCTAACATTTAACCCGATCTGAATGAAAAATATAGTTTGTTTTGGCGAAGTCTTATGGGATGTTTTTCCAACACATAAAAAAATTGGAGGCGCACCTTTAAATGTGGCTTTACGCTTAAAATCTTTAGATAATAATGTGTCAATTATTAGTCGTATTGGGGATGATAAAAAAGGACGAAAAATAAAGAAGCATCTATTAAAACAAGGTGTAAATGTTGCTAATTTACAAATAGATACCCAATTAAAAACAGGAAAAGTAAAAGTAATGCTTAACGCGAAAGGATCGGCGTCTTATGACATTATGTTTCCTAGAGCTTGGGATAAGATTACGCTTACAGACACCAGTAAAATTATAACGCAACATGCGGATGCTTTTATTTATGGAAGTTTAGTAGCAAGAGATGATATTTCTAGAGCCTCATTGTACGCACTTTTAAAGCTAGCGAAATACAAAATATTTGACATTAATTTAAGAGCACCATATTATACTAAGGAGGTTTTAAATCATTTAATGAATGAAGCTGATTTTATAAAATTTAATGATGAAGAGATTTTTGAAATCGGAGAAGCGCTTCACTCACAAACCCATTCTTTAGAACAGAATATTACATTTTTAGCAGAGCAGACTAATACCAAGACAATCTGTGTTACCAAAGGTCGTCATGGTGCTATTTTATATTATAATGGTACGTTTTATTATAATAGCGGTTATCAAATAGAAGTCGTAGATACTGTAGGTGCAGGAGATTCATTTTTAGCCACATTAATTAGTAAATTACTTAAAGGAGATAACCCACAGGAGGCAATTGACTATGCTTGTGCAATTGGTGCTTTAGTTGCCGGTAGTGAAGGCGCAAACCCCCAATTTAGTACAGAAGACATTAATGCGTTTATTTACCCTAACTAAATAAACGTGTTATTTATATAATAAGCAGATTGATAGCAGTATTAAAAGGTTTTATGTTTTCATAAAGCCTTTTTTTATTCCCTAAAACAACACTTTTTTTTATTAAAATTATTTAAAAATTTGTCATCTTTGCACTATGCATGCACCTATTGTAAAACACATCACTAATCACATTTCGCCATCTCAAGACGATCTGCAATTATTTAATTCTGTTTTAACGCAAGTGTCTGTTTCTAAAGGGCAGTTTTTACTTAAATCAGGAACTCATGTAAAACATCAGTATTTTGTGGTAAAAGGCTGTTTAAAAGCGTATTATTTAGATGATAAAGGCAATAGTCACATCATACAGTTTGCAGTAGAAAACTGGTGGATAGGCGATTTTGAAGCCTTTTTTAATCAAACACCAGCTAAATTATATATCGAAGCCATAGAGGATGCACAACTGTTATCTGTTAGTTATGATAATCTTCAAAAAATCTATGACCAAGCCCCAATATACGAACGCTATTTTAGATTGCTACTTACCAAAGCTTTTATAGGGCAGAGTAAGCGTATATTATCTTCGCAAGAAAAAAACACTAAAGAGCGTTATCTAGAGTTTTGTGCCTCGTATCCTTTAATAGAGGACCGTGTGCCAAATTATGATATAGCTAATTATTTGGGGGTCACACCAGAAAATTTAAGTAGAGTCCGAAGGCTTATTAAAAGTTAAATCTATCTTAATTGACTTACATCAATGACATTGGCTAGTATGTAATGTAACTTTGTTGTTATTAATAACTTACATTATTTACAATGAGCAAACAACCCCTATTAACTCCATATAATAAAAATATTAATCTTAAAAACCGTGTAATTATGGCACCTATGACACGTAGTCGTGCAGATAACGAAGGTAAAGTTGCTACAGACCAATTACAAGGCTTGTATTATGAGCAACGTGCTTCGGCTGGTTTAATTATTTCTGAAGGTTCTCAAGTATCAACTCAGGCAGTAGGATATATTCATACACCAGGGATTCATACAGATGCTCAAGTAGAAGGTTGGAAAAAAGTAACGAAGCGTGTACATGATAAAGGTGGAAAAATCTTTATTCAGCTATGGCATGTTGGACGTATGTCGCATCCAGATTTTCATAATGGAGAGCTACCAATTTCGGCTTCAGCCTTAAATCCAAACGCTAAATCATTTACGCCAGAAGGTTTTAAAGATACAGTTACGCCAAGAGCAATGACTATCCAAGATATCAAGCAAACAATTGAAGATTTTAAAAACGCAGCAGCAAATGCAGTAAAAGCAGGGTTTGATGGTGTGGAGATTCACTCGTCAAATGGCTATTTGTTTCAGCAATTTTTTAATGGTACGTCTAACAAGAGAACAGACAACTATGGAGGAAGTATAGAAAACAGAGCACGTTTCTTTTTTGAAGTTTTAGATGCTATGAAAGAGGTGATTCCTCAAGAAAAAATAGGCGCACGTTTTAATCCGTCTTTAGATGGGTTATTTGGTATTACTATGGATAAAGAGACAATCCCAACGTTTGAATATATTATCAAAAAATTAAACGATTATAATTTAGCTTACGTACATTTATCAGAACCGTTTACAGATGTTTCTGAAATTCCTTTTGCTGTTACAGAAATAGCAAAACACTTTAGACCATTATATAACGGTACTTTAATGATTAACACAGCGTTTGATCAAGACAAAGGAAACAAAGTGTTGGAGGCTGGTGATGCAGATTTAATAGCTTACGGAAAGCCATTTATTTCTAATCCAGATTTAGTAGAACGTTTTGAAAACAATTTAGAGTTAGCAGAGTGGGATCAAGACACGTTTTATACAACAGGAGTAAAAGGATATACAGATTATCCAAATGCAACTAAATAATTAATAAATAGTTTAACTTAAAACACACAACATGAAATTTACAAGAAAAGCAAATGCAGAATGGAAAGGTAGTGGTAAAGATGGACAAGGAAACCTAACAACAGGTAGTAAGGTTTTAGATAAAACAGCGTATTCATTTCATACACGATTTGAAGATGGTGAAAAAGGAACAAACCCAGAAGAATTAATAGGAGCAGCACATGCAGGATGTTTTGCAATGCAGTTAAGCTTTTTATTAAACGAAAATAAATTTACAGCAACTACTTTAGATGTAGACGCTACCGTTACTTTTGAAGATGGTGCAATTACTAAAATTACATTAAATTTAGTAGGTGATGTTCCAGAAATTGACGCAGAACAGTTCCAACAGATTGCTCAAAAAGCAAAGGAAGTATGCCCGATTTCAAAAGTATTAAATACAGAAATCGAGTTAATTGTAACTCTTAAAAAATCATAATTATGGCAACTACAACAGTAAAAGCATATGGTGCAACAGCAGCAACAGAAGATTTAAAACCTTTAGATATAGAGAGAAGAGCTGTGGGTGCAGACGATGTAAAAATTGATATTACGTTTTGTGGTGTTTGCCATAGTGATATACACACCGTTAGAAACGATTGGAAAGGATCAACATATCCGGTAGTGCCAGGACACGAGATTATTGGTCGTGTTTTAGAAGTTGGTGCAGGTGTTACTAAATACAAAGTAGGAGATAAAGTAGGTGTAGGATGTTTAGTAGATTCTTGCCAAACGTGTTCTTCTTGCGAACAAGATTTAGAACAATTTTGCGAAAAAGGAACAACATGGACCTATAATAGTCCTGATAAGCATATTGAAGGTAAACAAACATACGGTGGCTATTCTACCTCTGTAGTTGTTGATGAGAAATTTGTATTACGTATTCCTGAGAATTTAGACGACGCAGGAACAGCACCATTGTTATGTGCAGGAATTACAACTTGGTCACCTTTAAGTCACTGGAAAGTAAAAAAAGGAGATAAAGTAGGTGTTATTGGTCTTGGTGGATTAGGACATATGGGTGTTAAGTTTGCACATGCTTTAGGAGCACATGTTGTTATGATTACAACCTCTCCAGAAAAAGGTAAAGATGCTAAAAGATTAGGAGCACATGAAGTATTGGTGTCTAAAGATGCTGAGGCTATGAAGAAGCATCAAGGAAGTTTTGATTTTATCTTAAATACCATTCCTGTAGGTCATGAAATGGATCCTTATTTAACGTTGCTTAAAATTGATGCTACAATGGTGTTAGTTGGAGCAATAGAGGCTTTAAAACCTTTTCATGGAGGTAATCTTATTGGAGGACGCAAGCGTATTGCAGGATCTTTAATTGGAGGAATTAAAGAAACTCAAGAAATGTTAGATTTTTGTGGAGAGCACAATATTATTAGTGATATTGAGCTTATTGATATGCAAGATATTAATAAAGCTTACGATCGTGTAACTAGTAACGATGTTAAATATCGTTTTGTAATTGACATGAAATCTCTTAAAAACTAAAACGGTTTTTAATTTTATAATACAGCAGCATCTAAGGTAATTAGATGCTGTTTTTGTTTTTAGGCTAAAGCCGAAAAAATCTAATCGATAAATAATAATTTTTACTTATTTAAGCCACTTATAGTTTAATATGTATAATTATAGTCTGTCGAATTACTTATAAAACAATGAATTAAAAGAAGTTGATTTGTTTTTTACTTTAAACGCAATGGCTTTAAACTAATAAATAATAGCGTGTAAATTAAAAGCAATACTAAATACCACGTGTTAGCCACTAAATCTAAATAATTAATTTTTCCATTAGTTAAGCTTAAAATCATTAATACTTGAGCACCATAAGGTAAGAGTCCTTGAGTAATACAGGCAAAAATATCCAATATTGAAGCTGTTTTTTTGTTGTCTAAATCATACTCGTCATTTATTGTTTTTGCAATTGGACCAGCAATAATAATGGATACGGTGTTATTTGCAATTGCTAGGTTAATGGTGCTAACTAATGCAGCAATACCAAACTGAGCTGACGTTTTACTTTTGATTAATGTTTTTATTTTAATTAGGATATATTCAATCCCTCCGTTTTTAGAAACTAAAGCAGCTAAACCTCCTGTTAATAAAGAAAGTAAGAAAATTTCGGTCATACTAGTAAAGCCGGTATAAGCAATTTTAGTAGATTCAATTAATGTGAAATCACCATAAATAATCCCTAAAAGACCTCCCGAAATTACACCTAAAAGTAGTGTAACAAATACATTTACACCTATTATAGAAAGTGTGATAACTAGTAAGTAGGGAAGTATCTTGATTACAGAATAACTATAAACGGTAGTGTCTTCCAAGTTAGATTCTAATCCTAAACCTTGAATGATCAATATGACAATAGTAAATAGGGCAGCAGGGAGCGCAATTTTTATGTTTTGCTTAAACTTGTCACTCATTTTAACACCTAAGGATTGTGTGGCAGCAATAGTTGTATCAGAGATTACAGATAAGTTGTCTCCAAACATACTTCCTCCTAATAATGCACCGCATAAAATACCAAGATCGGCACTGCTTTTATCCGCAAAACCAATTACTATTGGAGCTAAAGCGACAATGGCACCAACGGAAGTACCGGTAGAAACAGATAAAAAGGCTGCGATTATAAAAACACCAAAATAAATGTATTGAATCGCTATAAAATCAAGGCCTAAATTAACAATTGCATCAACACTACCTGTCGCTTTGGTAATAGTTGCAAATGCACCAGCTAAAAGATAGATTAAACACATGGTAAGTATTTTGTCATCACCGCATCCTTTTAGTAACGTTTTAATTTTGGAATTTATAGACTGTTTGAACATTAAAAAAGCAACGATAATTCCTACTATCACAGCTATTGGAGCTGGAAGTGCATAAAAATCGTTTTGATAAATACCAACGCCTAGAAACGTGAATACAAATACGAATAGTGGTATTAAAGCTGATAATTTGGGAACGATTTTTTTTGAATTTGCCATTTTACTTTATTCATTTTAAAAAGGAATAAACAAGCAAGTAATAAGAAAGATGTCTTAACATTTGTTCCAATTAATGGCTTATCTATTTAGCACCTTGCTTGTTATTGCAGGTTGCTATCTCCTTTTATTGAGATTCTTGATAATTAATTTAAGTCGGCAAATTTAGGATATATAAGTATACCTATTTCTTAAAAAATGTTAATTGTTGGAGTTTACAATTTTTTCTAAATCGAAGTGGTGACAAAGAATATTCAAGTTGTTTATAATAAGGTGTTTAAAAACGGTAAGCAGTATTAGTATTTAAAAATATTTTCTTTTGACGTCTTTAGTGTCTATTACTTTAGTTGTTGAAATAAATCTCATAAAAAGATAAAGTGACATGTAATGACAAATAAGGATTAAAACCGTAAACGTCTGGTTGTATAAAAAGTACTCGTTTATAGGGGATAAGCCTAAGTTAAATATAGTGGCAACACCTGAAGCTAATAAAACAGTACCATTAGAGTAGTTATCACTAATATAAATCATGGCAAATGTGGCTGCATAAATAAACAAACACAATGCGCAAATAAACACATAAATTAAATTTGAATTAGGGATTTGCCCTATTAGCAAATCCACGACCGCGTATATAATATAACCAACAAGGAAAAAACCAATAATAACAGATAACGATAGAAAAGATTTTAATTTACTTTTTACTAAATACTTTTTAAGTATTAGTGTAAATAAAATTAAATAACCTGATGTTAAAAGGCTGATAGCGTTAAAGTATTTATTAAAAGAATAAAAGCTTAAAATATTTAGGCCTAAAAAAGCAAGTAATGCCAATAAAAACAAGGGGTCGGCTTTTTTTCTGGTAACACTCAAGTATTTAGTAATTATGGCTAAGATGACTACCGGAGAAATGTAAATCATGTTTTTTTTAACCGTAAGGGTAATACTCATGGTTATAGCCGTAAAAAAAGCAACAAAAAAAAGAATATCAAAAACATTGTTCTTTTTTAAAAAGTGAAATGTGCTAATTTTTTTAATTGTCATTAATTGTAGGTTAGTAGACTTTGGTTCAATAAATATAAAAAATAGTTTGATTAAAAGGGGGTAAACTAATTTAGATTTAATCTATAATATAGTTTTGTTTAACCGAATAAAAATCTATCCTGCATTAAAAACACAGTTAAAAAGCATTGTAAACACCTGTTTTGTAGGGTTATTCGTGATAATTAAATCATAAATGTTATATTTTTACTATTCAAACACGTTAAACAGAATTTTTGATTTTAAGTTATTAATCTGTTTAAATTATTAGCATACAGAATTATACATAAAATATTTAATTTCTCTAATTCATGGAAATTCGGATATATTTATTAAAAAATATGTTAAAATACGTTCCTTCATAAATATAATCGACAAACTACAAGTATAATCGTCTAAATTTGCATCGCCCAAATTAAAGTTGCTATAAATGAAATACTTACGCTTACTATTATTTTTCTGTACACTAAATTCTTTTTCTCAAGTAGGGATTAATACAACAACACCTGATGCATCAGCTATTTTAGATGTAACTAGTACTGATAAGGGATTATTGATTCCTAGAGTTAATTTAACGTCCTCCACTGATACAACTACAATAACATCGCCAGTAGCTAGCTTGTTAGTCTATAATACTGCTACTATTGCGGATGTCATTCCGGGGTATTTTTATTGGAGTGGTGCGGAGTGGTTGCAATTAGCAACTGCAAAAACAACAGGCACTGATTGGAATATTTTAGGGAATTCTGGAACAAATGAATCCGTAAATTTTATAGGAACTACAGACGATCAAAATATTGTTTTTAAACGAAATAGCATACAAGCTGGTTTATTAGATTCTAATAATGTCTCATTTGGGGTTAATGGTTTACCGCTTAGTACTTCAGGAGCTGAGAATGCTAGTTTTGGTGTAAATGCGATGTCTTCAAATACGTCAGGGGGACAAAATACGGCTATTGGCCAAAACGCTTTAAAAGACAATTTAATAGGAAGTAGTAATACAGCGGTTGGTTACAATACGCTTATTGCAAATACAGCGAGTTCTAATACAGCTATAGGATCTAGTTCACTGGTTAATAACACGTCTGGTTCAGGTAATACAGGAGTCGGGTCATTAATTCTAAATCAAAACACTATTGGAGCTAACAACACAGCATTAGGTATGCAATCACTAACTAAAAACACAACAGGAACTAATAATACTGCAACTGGGATTTTTTCTTTATTTGATAATACAACAGGAACACATAACACAGCAAGTGGGTCAGAATCTTTAACTTTTAATACTAGTGGTGATTACAATACCGCTGTCGGTACTAATGCGCTGTATTCTAATAAGACCGCTGATGAAAACACTGCAGTTGGAGCGAATGCATTGTATGCTAATGTTACTGGATTTAATAATACTGCTTTAGGTACAAATTCTCTTAAAGGTAATACTGGAAGTAATAATACAGCTATTGGTAAAGATGCTTTAATTACTAATACAAATGGAAGTAGTAATGTAGCTGTAGGAGTAAGATCTTTGGCAACTAATAATGGACATTATAATACTGCCACAGGGGTAAATTCACTTAGCAGCAATGATACTGCTAGTTATAATACTGCCAATGGTTATAATGCGTTAACTAATAATATTTCAGGTAGTAGTGATACTGCTATAGGTGCAAATTCGCTTTATTCTAATCAAACAGGAATATCTAATACAGCTGTAGGTGCCAACTCATTATATACTAATACAAGTGGTGGTAATAATACTGCTATTGGTACTAGTGCATTAAGGCTAAATGATACAGGAGTGAATAATACAGCTACAGGAGCCAATGCATTAAGTAATAATGTATCTGGTGCAAATAATACTACGAGTGGTGTAAATTCAATGTTGTATAATGTAGATGGAATAGGTAATACTGCTAGTGGATTAAATGCTCTTTTAAATAACAGTTCTGGGAATTACAATACAGCTTTTGGTCAGGGTGCTTTAAGTGGAAATACATTAGGAATCCATAATGTTTCAATAGGTGTTAATACATTAAATGCTAACACAGAAGGAGATTATAATGTTGCTACAGGTGGGGCTTCCTTAGGTAGCAATACCTTAGGTTTACGCAATACAGCTTCTGGTTTTAGTTCTCTTTCAGGAAATACTATTGGTAGCAATAATACAGCTTCAGGTTATATCGCATTAAGCGGAAATACTGAGGGGGATCATAATTCAGCTTTTGGTTACCAATCACTTAGATTAAACACTACTGGAAATAATAATACTGCACTGGGTCATAGAGCCTTAGATAACGTAACAACAGGAAGTAATAACACAGCGATAGGTTATTTGTCTTCTGTGCCAGATCCAACAGCAGATAACCAAGTTAGAATTGGCGGTATTGCAATAACATATGCAGGAGTGCAAGTAGCATGGACGATTACCTCTGATAGACGTTGGAAAAACACTATTGAAGATTCAGATTTAGGACTAGATTTTATAAACAAATTACGTCCAGTATCTTACTTCAGGAATAATGACAAAAAGAATAAATTGGAGTATGGTTTTATAGCTCAGGAATTACAAGAAACATTAAAAAATAGTAGTTCAAAAATAAATGGAATTATTACAGAAGATACCGAAGGTATGCTAAGTGTAAGATACAACGATTTAATGGCGCCAATGGTAAAAGCGATTCAAGAGCAAGATAAGGAGATTAAGGTGTTAAAGTCCGAAAATGACGCTTTAAAATTAAGACAAGAAGCTATGGAAAACGAGCTGAAAGAGATCAAAGACTTGTTGTTAAATAAGAAATAATTAAGCTCTAATATTAGAAGCACAAGCACCTCTTTTTAGTAACATATACTCTCCATTATTTTTAAATTCACGTATTGAAGTTCCAGCGTAGCGTTTGAAGGTTTTAGATAAATGACTAACATCTGTAAACCCTAACTCGTCAGCAATTTGAGTTAATGTAAAATCAGAATTTAGTAGTCTTATTTCTACTAATTTTAGCTTCGCTTTAATAATATATTCACGTAAAGGCATATTAACTTGTTTTTTAAAAAACTCGCTAACATAAGTTGGAGACATCATAAAGATATCGGACAGATTTTCGACTTTAAGCAACTCTGTTTTATCAATATTTTCATTAATATAAGTTAGCATTTTTGTAATTCTATCATCCGAATTATTTTTAGGTAATTCAAAATAACTACCTTTTTTTATGTTCCTAATTAGTATTTCAAGAATGCTAGTCATTAGGCTTGTCACAAGGTTTATAGACGATTCTCCGTAGTTTCTAGATTCTTGCAAAATCATACTTATTAAGCTTTCTAGATGGTTTCTATCTACATCATTCTTAATAATATCTCCTGGTAATTGGTTGTAATTTGATAAGATATAAGAAGCTTCTTTAAACCATTCATTTCTATCAATAGTAATACGATTTATGTTTTTAAAGAATGAATCTGTAAACTTTAAAAACACAAATTGTGTAGGTTGCGCTATTGTAAATGAGTGGCATTTTAAAGGTGGTAATAAAAAGATGCTGCCTTTATTATAGGCGTGCTCGTTGTAGTTAATACATTGCGTTCCTGTACCATTTTTAACTAAAACCAATTCAAAAAAGTTGTTTTTAACAGGGCGTTGTTTCCAATCTATTAATTCTATTTCTTGTATTTCGAAAGGTTTAAAAGCTTCAATTACTTGCATTTTTATCTGATTGTTTACAATTTCTATTCAAATTTAGAAAAAAAAGAAATAACAACCTGATTTTTTATACTCATAACCTTTATTTATACATTAATATCCATTTAAAGTACATTAAAAGGGTTCAGTTCAATCATACCTTTGTATTGTATTTGAGACTAATCTTAAATCCATTTAAATATTTTACTCATGAAAAAATCGTATTTAACAATTGTTGCAAGAATTTTAGTAAAAGAGGAGCATAGAGCGTTTGTAAAAACAGAACTATTAAAACTTTTAGATGTGACTAGAGCAGAGGAAGGTAATATAAGTTATGATCTACATCAGGATAATGATAATCCAAACTTTTTTATATTTCATGAAAAATGGATTAATCGTGAGTTATGGCAAAAACATATGGGTAATAAATATTTAGCGCACTATTTAAAAGTAACAGAAGGCAAGGTTGACGAGTTTATTTTAAATGAAATGACAGAAACAGTAAATTAGAAAAGCATACAGTTATAAATTATTTAATAGGGATTAGGATTTAAATTCTAATCCCTATTTTTGAATAAATCAAAACAGCTTTAATGTTTAAACACCTTCAAAAACACTCGATTTTATCAATATCAGTAAGTATCATATTTGCGTGTACATTGGTTGTGTTTTTTTCTACCGAAGCTAGTTATAATGCTATTGAAAGTGCTTCATTATGGGTGCGTAACTATTTTGGATATTTTTATCTGTATTTAGGTTTTGGTTGTGTTTTGGCGCTTTTGTTAATTGCGTTTTCAAAATATGGACGAATAAAACTCGGGAAACCATCGTCAAAACCAGAATACTCTTTATGGTCTTGGACTGCTATGCTTTATAGTGCAGGAATGGGATCTGGTATTTTATTAAGAGCAGTGCAAGAGCCTGTTTTTATGCAACAAAATCCGCCTTTTACTTCTGGTTTATCTGCACACACCGTCGCTTTAGAGTTTACGTTTTACCAATGGGGACTTACAGCGTGGGCTTTTTATGGGCTTTTTGCAGTAATTGTTGGGTACGCCTTGCACGTCAAGAAAAAGAAAGTAAGAATTAGTGCAACTATAGAAGACGATGTTAAAAGCAAGACATTAAAAAACAGTGTAGATGTTATAACTATTATAACGACTGTTTTTGGTTTAGTGGCTGCAATCGGATTAGGAACAACGCAGATTAATGGTGGTTTAAATCATATTTCAAATCAAGATTTTGGACTAATAACTACAATTTTGCTATGTGTGTTTATTTCTACTGTGGCTTGTTATTCTGCTTGGCAAGGTGTTAATAAAGGGATTAAAATATTCTCGAACCTAAATATCATTGTCACTTTTGCCATCTTGTTGTTTATCTTTTTTACTAGTGATATAAAACAAATATTAATAGCATTTTTCACATCTACATATCATTATATAATCGATTTTGTGCCCATGAGTTTAGCGCTTGGCGATTATAATCCTGGTTTAGAATTCTTAACCGGTTGGACATTTTACTATTGGGCCTTTTGGTTAGCATGGGCACCATTTACAGGTATATTTATTGCGCGTATTTCTAAAGGTCGTACCATTAGACAACTGCTATTGGGTGTTTTAATTATTCCGTCTTTGGGGACTTTTTTCTGGTTTTCCGTTTTCGGAACCTCTGCCTTTCAATTAATAGAACAATGGGGAACTTATAATAATGAATTTAGCAACGTGTTTTCTTCCATTTTTGTATTCTTTGAACATTATCCGTTTGCTACATTTTTAAATATAACTTCAATTGTATTATTGATCAGCTTTTTGATTACTTCTGTAGATTCGGCAGTATTTGTATTAAGTATGTTTACAGATAAAGGCGCTAAAAATCCAAGTAAAGCACATCGTGTTATCTGGTCTGTTTTTATTTTATTAGCAACCATAGCTTTAGTATTGTTGGGTAATATTAAGGCGGATATTAATGTTTTAGAAGCAGTACAACGTTTACTAATAATCACGTCGTTACCGTTCTCTTTTTTTATTATAATTATGTTGATTCTTTTTGTTAAAGACCTAAGGAAAAACAAAGCAATACCTAGTAAAATAGAGCTTTAATTACTGTAAGTTTTTAGTCTTATTTTCGATTAATATATAAACAATAAAAGTATGGATGTGTTTAATCAACCTAACTTATTTTCTACAGATCAAGTCGTAAAAACAGTATTTGATTTACCTGGTGCAGATGTTACTTTATTCGAAAATTTCTTCAGCATAGAAGAAAGTAATGCCTTATATACAAGTCTATTAAATAATACAACTTGGGAGCAGGACCAAATGGCTATTTATGGCAAACAAGTTGATTTACCTAGACTTACAGCATGGTATGGTGATACGGATTTAGAAGTTGCTTATGTTGGAAAAACAACAAAATTACGTCCTTGGACTGCAGAATTAATTAAAATCAAGGAACGTATAGAAGAGGAGGTCGATGTCAAGTTTACACGCTGCTTACTTAATTATTATCGCGACGGAAAAGATAGTGTAGATTGGCATCAAGATTATGAAGTCGGTAAACGTAAAAACACGGTAATTGGATCGGTAACTTTAGGAGCCACACGACCGTTTCAGTTAAAACACGCCACACGTAAGGATTTAAAACGTATCGAAATTCCGTTAGCCCACGGTAGCATGTTAATAATGCAAGGTGCTACACAAGAAAACTGGAAACACAAAATCCCTAAAACAGTAAAACCTATTCTACCAAGAATTAACTTAACCTTTAGATGGGTTCAGTAATTTTTTTTGGTATTAATAAAGGATTACGATGGTTTTAAAAGTATAAATGGTTGGCTATATTCGGGTTATTTCATAAAAATTAAGAAATATTTATGTTTTTTAAAGTCTAAAACCTCCATTTATACCTAATTCACCTTTTTTTATACTTCAATTTACCTGTGTACTGGTTTTATCTTTGTACATAACTAAAAACTAATCATTAAAACATATAAATATGAATTTAAAAGAAACACTAAACTGGAGATACACAACTAAAGAATTTGATACTACCAAAAAAATATCTGAATCGGATATGTCACAGGTTAAAAATTTATTAAGGATGAGTCCATCAAGTGTAAACCTTCAACCTTGGCACTTTATAGTTGCTGAAACTACAGAAGGTAAAGCACGTATGGCTAAAGGTACTAAAGGCTTTTTTCATTTTAATGAACCAAAAATTACGAATGCATCAGCAGTTGTACTGTTTTGTTCTAAAATTGATGCTGATGAAGACTATTTCAAGCACATAGCTGACATAGATGACAAAAATGGAAGGTTCCCAAATGAAGACATTAAAAATGGCTTTTTAGGGGCTGTAAAAACATTTGCAGACATTCATAAATACGATTTAAAAGATTATCAACATTGGATGGAAAAGCAAGTATATCTTAACATTGGTAGCTTTTTATTAGGAGTAGCTAGTTTAGGTATTGATGCAACGCCAATGGAAGGTGTTGATGTTAAAGCTTTAGATGAAGAATTCGGCTTAAGAGCAAAAGGATTTACATCTTTAGTAGCCGTTTCTTTAGGCTATAGAGCAGAATCTGATTTTAACTCAACAGAAAAAACACCAAAATCTAGATTACCACAAAGTGAAATTATCACTGTAATATAATTTAGAATAAAAATATAGAATAAAACACGCCAAAAGATACAGTAAGAGATGTTTTATATTTAAACAATACGAAGCTAAAGTAATGGTATTTACACCATTTTTAGGCGTTAAAACTTCTGACTTAGGACGTTTTAATGGACAATGGGAGTAAAATCATTTACGGAAGCGCATTGGGTTACTATTCAAAAAACACAAAGAAAGTACCTGTTTAAAGCATCAGATTTTCAATAGAAAAAAGAATTGATACTAAAATGCTCCAATTAATCACATAATTAATTGGAGCATTTGTTATTTATATAAAAACAAAATAGCGTTTTTTATTATCCTTATTTCAGATCACTCTTTATTAAAATAGGCTTAGGATTTGTTATCTCCATAGTGTTATTAGCGTCTTCTGCTATTTCTTTTCTAATTTGCTTTATAGTTAATGTACTTCCGTCATGGCTCCAACCTGGGGCAGCAAAGGCATATTTAAATTTATGATACCAATTACTCGATTTTTTCATATCATCCCAAATATTTTTATACTCGTGTGTTAAAATAATAAACAAGTTATAAGATTCAGGTGGAACAGAAACGCCATATTTTATGTCAATAGTGTGGTCTATTTTTTTCCAAGTTCCAAAAACACGATCAAATACATTTAGGATTCCACCATGGTTTTTATCCATGTATTCAATATTTTGGGCGTGATGCACTTGGTGCATCGTATGTGTATTTAAAAAGGTTTCTAAAAAACCTAAGTTTTTGACATATTGTGTATGAAGTTGAAATTGCCATAACGCTTCTATACCCATGCAAACAACTAACATTTCTGGCGGGAAGCCAATAATTACAATCCAAACATAAAAAAAAGGCTTGTAAAAAATAGTAAACCAACCATTACGCACAGCTGTCCCTAAGTTAAAATTATCTGAAGAATGATGTACGATATGCGCTGCCCATAAAAAACGAACCATGTGGTTTTGTCTATGGAACCAGTAATAAGAATAATCGTCTAAAAGCATGCAAATAATCCAAACATACCAAGCGTAGCCAAAAGATTGCCAGCCCATAATATTGGTACGGACACCATCCACAAGAGGATTGAAGAGCTCATAAGCAAAATTAAAGACTAATATTACGGCTACTGTTTTTACTAGCGCACCTACAATTGCAGATCCTATTCCAAGCGATAAGCTTGAAAAAAAATCTTTCCAATTGTATAATTCTTTATTGTCAAGTGTTTTGCTATAAGTAAGCTCTATTGCTATAAAACCTAAAAAACAAGGAACACCGTAAACTAACGGGTTTGTAAAATCCAATATTGTAGTTGTTTTGTGTGTGATTATATAACGGAAATTTCCATTATACATTTTGCATGTGGGCAATATACTTCATTTAAATGCATTTAGGCCTTGATATTAAATTCATTAATTATTTAAATGTCAAAATGTTTTTAGATATAATAAGGCTAAATAATCGATCTAAAGTGCCTAAAATAGTAATAATATCAGAAAATAGATAGCTTTATAAAGGTGTCTTTTTGTTGCTAATATTTTTATTTACTATTAAAAATGCGATAATTAATTTAGTGATTAATAGTAGCATTTATTATATTATACAATATTGTTAAAAAAACTATAATAAATCATAATTGGTTTGGTCAAACAGAAGTATTTCAAGTTCTTTCCGGATTAATAATTTAACACTAAATGGAGAACATTACAACATTTGCAATCACAGTCTTTACAGCGTTTTTTGCTATTACAAACCCAATATCAAATATGACCGTATTTGTGTCTTTAACGCAAGGTGCAGACAAACAAACTAAAAATGATATTAATAAAAAAGCCAATATAATTGCTTTTATAATTGTAACCGTTTTTATTTTATTAGGTAAGTATATTTTTGAATTATTTAATATTAGTATTCCTGCTTTTAAGATTACTGGAGGTATATTAATATTTTTTATCGGTTTTGATATGCTGCAATCTAAACAGTCTAATGTAAAAAGTTTAAATGATGTACATATTGACGAGGATATTGCAGTTTCTCCATTAGCTATTCCAATTTTAGCTGGTCCAGGAACTATTGTAACAGCTATGAATTTTGTTTCAAACGCAGCGCCTTTGCAGATGTTTTTGGTTATCGCTATTTTCGGTTCTATGAGTTTAATTACTTATTTTACATTTAAATTAAGTGATTTTATTGTAAAATTAGTAGGTCATAATGTTATCTCTGTAATTGGAAAAATTATGGGATTAATTATTGCCATTATAGGAACAGGTATGATTATCCAAGGTATTAAAATCTCTTTTGACTTAATCGCTAGTTAAAAAAACTTCGATTAAAATATTGTGTGTTTCTAATTCAATAATTTGTTTTAATAGCTAAATAATAATGAAAAAAGTACTCGTCTTATTTTCTCATCCAAAGTTTGAAAAATCTAGAGCTAACACAGCACTAGTGGATCATATAAAAGACATGGAAGGTGTTACATTTCATGATTTGTACGAGCGTTACCCCGATTTCCATATCAATGTTTCAGCAGAAAAAGAACTTTTAAGTCAACATGATATTATTATATGGCACCATCCTTTTTATTGGTATAGTTGTCCACCGTTAATGAAGCAGTGGATTGATATGGTTTTAGAATTTGGTTGGGCGTATGGACCAAATGGAGATACGCTACAATCTAAAACCTGTTTAAATGTTATAACTACTGGTGGTTCTAGAGAAGTGTATTGTTCAGAAGGTAGTAATAGTTATACTATCCGTCAGTTTTTAAGACCATTCGAGCAAACTGCAAACTTATGCGGGATGAATTATTTACCGCCATTTGCAGTCATGGAAACTCATAAATTAAGTGATGATGATTTAATTAAACATGCTGATAAATATGGTGCTTTAATTACTTTACTTAAAGACAACCTTTCTAATACAGATTGTAATGGGTTTTCATTTATAAATGATATTCCAAAATTAAATACAACATAAATTATGAGTGGAAGCATACTTTTTGAAGCGATAGTTTTTCTTGCAGGTGCCATAATATGTGTGTCAATTGCTAAAAAGTTAGGATTAAGTTCTGTTATTGGATACTTATTTGCAGGTGTTTTAATTGGGCCTTATGTTTTAGGATTTATTGGTAATGAAGGCGAAGATATTTTACACTTTGCAGAGTTTGGTGTAGTTATGATGTTGTTTTTAATTGGTTTAGAGATAGAACCTAAAAACTTCTGGAACATGCGAAAAACCATTGTAGGTATGGGTGGAATACAAGTAGGAGGTACCATGTTACTATCCTATATTTTATTTGCTTTACTAGGTTTTGATTGGAAAGTTGCTTTGGTAATATCTATGGCTGTTGCGTTATCATCTACCGCAATAGCATTGCAAACTATAAAAGAAAAGGGCTTAATGGATACCACTTTTGGGACGTCGTCTTTTTCCATTTTATTGTTTCAAGACATCATTGTTATTTTCATGTTGGGTTTTATTCCGTTATTATCAAATACAGATAGTAACGCTTCCGCGGAAAAACATAGCGACCATACTAATTTATTAGAAAGTTTGCCCATTGGTTTTCAAACGTTAGCTATTATAATGTCGGTTGTTTTAATCATTGTTGCCGGACGTTATTTAATTGTTCCAATGCTAAGAAAAGTGGCAAAAACAGGCGTTAGAGAATTACTAATTGCGGCTGCGTTATTAATTGTTTTCGGAATTTCATTTTTAATGGAATATGTCGGGATAAGTCCAGCTTTAGGTGCGTTTTTAGGAGGTGTTGTATTATCTAATAGCGAGTTTAAGCATGAACTAGAAAGCACGTTAGAACCCTTTAAAAACTTACTGCTTGGTTTGTTTTTTATGGCTGTAGGTGCTTCTATTAACTTTATTGTTATTGCTAATAGTCCATTGACAATTGGAGGATTATTAATTACAATTATAATATTAAAAGCAATTGTTTTATTTATCACAGGATACATTTTTAAACTAAAATTAGATCAAAACTTACTACTAACTTGTAGTTTAGCCCAAATTGGAGAATTTGCGTTTGTATTATTGTCTTTCGCATTTGGATTAAATATTTTAGAGCAAGAACAGATGGACATAATGCTTGTTATTACAGCACTTAGTATGTCTTTAACGCCAATTATTGGTATTATAAACGAGCGTTTTATCTTGCCTAGAATTGGAACTAAAGAGTCGGTAAAACGCCCAATGGATCACATTGCAAAATCTCAAAAAATTATTTTGGTAGGCTTTGGTCATTTTGGAAGTACTATTGGACGCTTTTTACGTTCGCATGGTGTAGAAGCAACTATTTTAGATCATGATTCTAACCGTGTTGATTTTCTTCGTAAAATGGGATTTGAAGTCTATTATGGAGATGCAACCCGTTTAGATTTATTAGAGTCTGCAGGTATTGCAGATGCCAAAATAATTATTTGTGCTACCAATAAGATAGACGTTTCTAAAGCTATTAGTAAAATAGTTAAAGAAAACTATCCGCATGTAGAAATGATGATTCGAACTAAAAACCGTTATGATGCTTATGAGTTACTTAATCTAGGTCATGAAAATATTTATCGCGAATCCTTAGATACCTCTTTATCATTAGCCAAGGATGTACTAAGTAAAATGGGGTTTAGAAAATACACGTTGACTAGACAAGTTCAAAATTTTATTAAGTATGATGAGGATAGTTTAAGACGTTTAGCTTCTGAGCCAAAACGAGAGGAAGACTACATTTTTAAAGCAAAAAAAGAATTAGAACAACAAGAAAAGTTTTTAAACGAAGACTTTAAACGTGGTATTGTAGAATATGATAACCATTGGGATAGCGAACATATTAGAAAAGCTTTAAATAAGTTTAACGAAGAATAAAAAGCATGCATAAAGAGATTCCGCATATCGTCTTCGATTCTCCAAAACCAGAAAATTCTGGTATAGATATATTAACTATTTCTAGCCTAGCAGAGCGTAAAGATGATATTACACATAATCCTGAAAAGGCTCACCAATTAGCTTTTAATATGATTGTGTTTTATACAGCAGGTCATAGTAGGCAATTAGTAGATTTTGTTTGGCATGATGTTAAAAAAAACACGATTATTCACTTATCTAAAGGTCAGATTAATGCGTTTCAATTTAGCGATGGCTTGGAAGGTTACATCATACTTTTTACTGAAGACTATTTAAAAAAACAGATTAACACATTGCCTAAAAACGAAGTGATAAGACTGTTTAATGCACATTTGTTTTCTCCAATTATTCAGGTTCCAGAAGATTCTAATGTTTCAAATTACATACAATTGTTTTTTCAAGAATATTCTAATATTCAAGAAGACTACAATCAAGAAAATACTTATAGTGCGTTGTATTCTATTATCTTTTCAAAATTGGAACGTTTAAAGCAATATCAAACGTTTCATTTAAAACGATCGGATAAATTAAATAGTTTCTTAGCATTTAAGTCTCTTTTAGAAATTCATTTTAATACAAGTAGAAACGCCGATTTTTATGCCAAAAAATTAAACATTACTTATAAGCATTTAAACAGTATCTGCAAAGACCTAGTAACTATTACTGCAAAGCAGTTTATTGATGCTTTTGTAATCTTAGAAGCCAAACGTTTACTTATAAATTCGGAAATTAAAAGTACAGAACTGGCGTATTCTTTAGGTTTTGAAGAGCCTACAAATTTTGTAAAATACTTTAAGAAACATACAGGATTTACCCCTAATAGCTTTAAAAAAGACTTTATCTAGTGTTTTAGGTTCGGTATTTACCATTTTTAAAACCATTTTCACCTTTAGTTAGCTGTGGTGTTGCTATAATTTTGTCCTCATAAAAATAACATTTATGAAAACGACAATTACAACATTAGCATTAGTCATGACACTTATATCATGTAAATCTGAAAAAGATTTAAACACTAAAACAATAATTAAAGACACCACTAAGATGGAATTATCAAACAAAAACAAAACAGTAGCAATATTAAAAAGTATTGAAACAGGAGATAAAGTAGCTATTGGTTATATTAATCCAACAAACTATAAGCAACACAACCTTGCTGTAGCAGATGGGTTGGCTGGGTTTGGAGCATTATTATCTCATGCACCAGAAGGTGGCTTTAAAGTAAAAACAATAAGAGCATTTCAAGACGGAGACTACGGATTTGCACATACGGAATATGATTTTTTTGGTCCTAAAATTGGTTTTGACATCTTTAGATATGAAAATGGTCAAGTAGTGGAGCATTGGGATAACTTAATAGAGAAAGCAGCTTTAAATCCAAGTGGGCACTCACAAACAGATGGTTCAACTGTTATAACTGACTTAGATAAAACAGAAGCAAATAAAACACTAGTATCCAATTTTATAAATGACATTTTAGTTAACGGTAAAATGGATAAAATTGCAAATTATTTTGATGGAGACAACTATATCCAACATAATCCAAATATTGGTGATGGTTTATCTGGTTTAGGACAAGCTTTGGAAGCTATGGCAAAACAAGGTGTTACAATGCAATTTACTAAGGTTCATAAAGTATTGGGGCAGGGTAATTTTGTATTGACTGTAAGTGAAGGTGAATTTGCGGGGCAACCAACGTCTTATTATGATTTATTTAGAGTGGAAAACTCAAAAATAGCAGAACATTGGGATATTATAGAAACTATTGCACCAGAGACAGATAGAAAAAATACAAACGGAAAATTTAATTTCCCTAAGTAATTAGGAACAAAATATTTAAAAGGCTATCCATTTGGTAGCCTTTTTTCTGTTGTAATTATTAATAGTAAATACTCAAAATATGTCAGACGTAAGAACGTGTCCAACTTGTGGCGCAAAAGCAAAGTTTAAAGTAAAAGAAACTATTGAAACCTATACCGCAGTGCAAGATGACGACGCTTTTAAAAAGATTGCACAGTTAAAAAAAGCTATGAATGTCTTTAAAGTGAAAGCCGAAGCATTGGAGCAGGAGTTAGAAGACCTAAAAAGGAGCTAACTATATTTTAAAAATATTTTTGTTTGATATCCTTTGTTTTAATTGCTTCAGTGGTAGTAATAAATCGCATAAAAAGATAAATGGATAGTACATGAGAAATGACAATTAATACAGTAAATGTGTCATTGTAAGCTATAAACTCATTTATAGGTGTTAAGCCAATATGAAATAAACAGAAAATAGCAGCTCCTAATATTATTGTAGAGTTATCGTAATGATCATTAACATATATTAGAGCACATAAAATAGTAAAGATTAAAACACTAAATGCATTTAAAATTATATATAACAGCATTGGTTCTGGTATAAAATCTAATATCAAATCTAATACAGAATAAATAATGTAACTCACTAATAATAAGCCTATAAATACTGAAAAATAGAGGATGGATTTTAGTTGTCCTTTGAGTAGATATTTTCTTAAAATTAAAGCGCTCGATATTAAATAGAGGGAAGTTAAGATTGTAATCCATTTAAAATGGGTGTTAAAATCTAAAAATGTTAACAAATCGGAGACTATGATAGCTAACAATCCAATAATATATAAAGGCTTTACTTTTTGATTTCTTAGACTTATATATTTTAAAAGAATAGCAAATATGGTTACAGGCATAAAGTAAGTTAATACTTTTTTGTCTGCTATGATACTAACCAAAACGGTAGCTATAAAGCTGAGATATACAAAAAGATTAAAAATTACATCTTTCTGTTTTAAGTAGTTAAAAGAAAACAACTGTTTTATAGTCATTTAAATAATTAAGTTTTTGTTAGGATTGGGGATTTTAAAGATAATAAATTCTTTTAAAGAAACTGACAACTAATAGGTTATAATTAATCATTATAACAAAACAATAACATAACTTATATATTAGTTAGAATATAAAAACGACACAATTTTTTCTTTAAGAAGCATTAATAATGGCGCTAATATGTTAAAAACACAGTTATTTGATGTGATTTTTGAATAAAACATACGATTAATATTAGTATTGTGCTAATTATTTATTTTAAGCAGTAGAATATTAATCTTTGGCATTATCTTTGCTTTCAATAAAGTATTAATAATATAATTACATTACAATGAGTAAAGGAACAGTAAAATTTTTCAACGACACTAAAGGTTTTGGATTCATCACTGAAGAAGGAGTTGATAAAGATCATTTTGTACACATTTCTGGATTAATCGACGAGATTAGAGAAGGTGACGAAGTAGAATTTGATTTAAAAGAAGGAAACAAAGGATTAAACGCGGTTAACGTAAAAGTTATCTAATATATAGTCAACAATTTTCAGAAAAGCCCATCTATTTTTAGATGGGCTTTTTTAGTATACCAATGTTGCACTCCAAAAAAGAGTGATTATATTTGCACCAAGTAGTTACAGTAATTTATGAGTGATAATAACACAAATCAAGACATACAAAATTGTATTTTGACATTGCAGCGTTTAGTAGACGATACTAATCAACTGTTTGATATGCCAGAAGAACAGCGCGTTGCATTATATAAAGTAGCAGGAGAATTATCTAGACCAAATCGTGACGAGTTTCAGCGAAGACGTAAAGATGCTAAAAAGGCTGCAAAACGTAAAATGATTGAAAGCGATAAACATGCTAGAAAATCAACAGGAATAAGATCTGCAAGAGAAGCAGCTTTATTTGTGGCACCAAAATTATTATCTGCAGCTGTAATTCCGGAGGATACTCCAGAGTTAGAATCGCCAAGAAATTGCTATGTCTGTAAAACGGTGTACACAAAATTACATCACTTTTATGATACAATGTGTACTGATTGTGGTGACCTAAATTATGCTAAACGTTTTCAAACAGCCGATTTAAAAGATCAAGTGGCTGTAATTACAGGTTCTAGATTAAAAATTGGATATCACATTACTTTAATGTTATTACGTTCTGGAGCTACAGTTGTTGCAACTACACGTTTTCCGGCAGATTCTGCTATTAGATTTTCTAAAGAAGACGATTATAAAACGTGGAGTGATAGATTACACATACATGGCTTAGATTTAAGACACATCCCTAGTGTGGAAATATTCTGTAATTATATAGAGCAGAAATACGATAGATTAGATATTCTAATCAACAATGCCGCACAAACGGTAAGACGTCCGTCTGGTTTTTATTTCCATTTAATGGAAAACGAGAAATTACCAATAGACCAATTACCTAAATTAGCACAAACCTTATTACAAGATCACGAAAGTTGTTTAGAAGAATTATCAAGTTTAAGTGTTGGGCCTTCAAAAACAGATAAAAACAATGTACTACCAGTAACATGGCATGGTCCTGAACCTGGAATAGGATTACGTAATTCGGCAGAATTATCGCAAATCCCATATAGTTTTGACAATTCATTACAAGCAGAAGAGGTTTTTCCAGAAGGACAACTAGACGCGGATTTACAACAAGTAGATTTAAGAAAAACTAACAGTTGGCGTCTAAAACTAGGTGAGATAGAAACTACAGAGATGGTAGAAGTGCAGCTAGTTAATGCAGTAGCACCTTTTGTGTTGTGTAATCGTTTGTCAAATATTATGATGAAGGAAAACACAGGTAAAAAACACATTATAAATGTGTCCGCTATGGAAGGTAAGTTTCATAGATTTAAAAAAGAAGATAGACATCCACATACAAATATGGCAAAAGCAGCTTTAAACATGCTAACACATACATCTGCTGCCACTTTTGCCAAGTCTGGAATATACATGAATGCTGTAGATACTGGTTGGGTTACTGATGAAGATCCTGCAGCGTTATCAAAACAAAAAGTAGAAGTACACGATTTTCAGCCACCATTAGATATTGTAGATGGTGCAGCGCGTGTTATGGACCCATTAATTGATGGTATTAATACAGGAAAACATTGGTGTGGTAAATTTTTAAAAGATTATTTCCCTATAGATTGGTAGGTAAATGTCGCTTGTTATACATACAAAAAACGCCCTTCAAATTATTGATGGGCGTTTTTTATTGTTTAGTCTTAAATATCTAATTTGAACTAATTATTTATTGGCTATTTTTTAACTGTAATGCTTTTGTTTTATCATATTTCATAAAGATGTTAATCCAAATATTTCTAGAAATTCTAAGTATTATAGGAAGTAACAATAACATCACAATTATTAATATAATATAAGAGGTCATAAAAGGAAGGTTTAAGAGGTAAAAAGTTATAAAAAATGAAATACTTCCAAAAAAGATACCTACCGGATAACTAACATACATCGCTCCAAAAAAGAAAGAAGGTTCAATCTTATACTTGGTGTTGCAATGGCTACAACGCGCTTCCATAGTTAAAGTGCTTGTAACCTTATAAGGATTAGGGACAGTATACATACTTTCGTTTTGACAAACAGGACAACTTCCACTTAAAATACTATTAATTTTGGTGCCTTTTAAAAATTCCATAATTTATGATTTATATCAATTAATTATAATGCTTTACTATACAAAAAACTTAAACAAGTTATATGTTAAATAGTCTTATAGTGTTGTGCGTTTACAGTGGTAAATATTACTACTTATGTACTACAAAGATAAGCTATGTCTAAAATGGTATTGTTGTAAGAATGTCGCTAATATTTGTATATTTAGGACATATTTTAGAATTATGAACACAATACCAATTTTAAATATTGAAGAGTTTGAAGAAGATTCCTTTTCAAATTTTTATAGTAACGATTTAAGTATTCACTTAAAAAACAATGCACAAATGGTGCACAAGCCTCATAGTCACAATTTTTATCTATGTGTCTTTTTTTTAGAAGGAACAGGAACACACGAAATAGATTTTAGTAGTTATGACGTGCTTAAGGGCAGTGTCTTTTTTCTAAGACCTGGACAAACACATAGTTGGTCTTTTACTAGCGCTCCAAGAGGTTATATCTTTTTTCATACCCAAGAATTTTATGAATTTTATTTTTTGAATAAAAGCATTACTCAATTTCCGTTTTATTATTCTTATGAAAATCCACCATATTTAGTTTTAAATGAAACAGAAATCAAGAGTATTAATTCTAGATTTGAAGCTATAAATATAGAGTTTCACAAAACAGATATCTATAAAAAGCAAAAATTAGCAAGCCTTATTAACCTTACTTATATTGATTTATCTCGTATTTACTCTACTATAGATGCCAAGATGGAAGTTTTGTCATCGTCATATTTAAATGCATTAAGTGTTTTAGAACAAACTATTGAAGCCTTCTATAAAACAGAAAAATCTGCAAAATTTTATGCCGATAAATTAAGTATAACAGTTAAACATTTAAATAGGATTACTAAGTCTACTATCAATAAAACCACAACGCAATTAATAACAGAACGTGTATTATTAGAAGCTAAACGATTAATAGTACATTCTAAAAATTCCTTTTCTAGAACAGCAGAAACCTTAGGCTATAATGATTATGCGCATTTTTCTAAACTTTTTAAAATGAAAGTAGGAATAACGCCTTTAGACTTTAAGAAGCGTTACGAAATTAATGATGACTAATTGTTTGTTTAAACGCGAATACATTGGATAAAATAGAGTAGCAGCCGTATTTACAAGCTTAATATTGTAAAACCAATTGTTAAATTTAAGTAATTAGTTGGAATATAGTATTAGAAACACACCAAGCATAATCCCTGCTAAAGGAATCAATTTTTGACGTTTATTCTGCTCTTTAAAGACCAAACCGCCAATAACAACAGCAATTATAATCTGACTTCTTTTTATGGCAGATAATAACATGATTAATGCATCAGGATCTTGTAAAGCTTTAAAATAAAAATAATCGGCAGCTTGCAGTAATACCCCGACAGCTATAATAGACCATCTAAATTTAAAGGCTTTTCGTTTTTTTGCATACGGAAACCAAGTTATAGATAAGATTACTAGTAAAATTAATATGGTATAAAGGCAAAACCAAAACTGTAATGTTTGCGGATTTAAATGTAATGTTTGGATCAGGTATTTATCATACAATCCACTTGATGCACCTAAAAAGGTAGCACCAATTATTGCAAATATCCATTTGTTACTCTTAAAATTAATACCTTCTTTTTTTCCAATTTTAGAATACAGTAATACTGAAAAAATAATAAGAAAAAATCCAATCCATTGGTAGGGATTAGGACTCTCTTTATAAATTACAATTGCACCAATAAACGTAAAAAAGGGTCCTGCGGAACGTATAGGCGTTACAATAGTTATAGGTAAATGTTTTAAGGCCTGATAAGCTAAAACCCAAGAACTAGCCATGATAATGGATTTTATAAAAATAAAACCATGCAATTGCCATGACAATTCCTGAAAATGGTAACCATGCGCTAATGCATACTCTGGGTATATAAAGGACAACATATAAAAGGTACCCACAAATAGAAAGCCACTAGACACAGTTCCCAAAAGTACAGGAAAAACCTCATTACCTTGTACTGCATGTTTTTTACATAAGTTGTGTAAACCTAAAAACAATGCTGCTAATAATCCTAAATACATCCACATGGCGCGAATATAGTTGTTTCGTTAATTTTCTAATTAATTTAATTGCAATTTTTAATGGTAATTAGTGATTCATTTTAGTGTATATGTTCTATGTAAGTCCCAAAACAAGAGTACTCTAACAGATTTTTACTGGTTTTTATTTAGAAATAAAAATAATATGTAAAATTCGCAAAATATCAAAGTGACAAATATCAATACAAAAACCAATAGTCTTACTAAATTTTATCAATAATTAATTACGATTCTTTAAACAAATGCTCTTGGTTTTATCAAATCCGTAATGCCCGATATCACTGGTCTCACATCGATTTTAAAATATTTAAAATAAATATTCATTGTTATAATCAGATGTTGTTTATTTGCAAGCCTTTTCAGAAAATTCGTATAAAATCGAATAATTTACTAAAGGAATAATTTATTAAAATTTAATTTATGAAACATTATTACAAGATTTTTACATTAACATTAATTTTTGGGTTTTGCGCACAATTAGCGTTTGCTCAAGATACTGAAAACCGTTGGTCTTTTGAGACTGGTTTAAGTACTATAGATCTTTACCCTGTTGGAGAGAACAGTCCTCAAGGTGATTATTTTGACGAGTTTTTTAACCTTAACGATCATTACAACTTAGGTTTTTACGTAGGTGCTACTAGAAATTTTACTAGTAACTTATCGTTAACAGCTAAAGGTACAATTGGTAAAATTAGTAAATGGGGAGATTTAGGTCAAGCTGATGAAAGCGTATTAGTTGATAACCTTAAATATTACGGACTTGATGGTATGTTAAACTATTCTTTTGGTCAAGGAAAATTACAACCTTTCGTAGGAATTGGTGGTGGTTATACTTGGATTGAAGAAGGTCTTTATAACACATCTACTGCAGATGCAACTAACAGTTTAATAGGTGCAGGAACAGCAAATGGTTCTGTAGGTATTAAATACTGGGTTAGCGAAAGATTTGGTTTAAAATTACAAACTACTTACAAGCATTCTTTTGAAGATTACTTACCTAAGCATTGGGATCATAACTTTGGTATTGTTTACAAACTTGAAAAAGGAGAAGACAAAACAATTGAAACTAAATCAGTTTCTCAAAACAAAAAACGTTGGTCTTTTGAGGCTGGTGTAGCTGTTGTAGATCTTTACCCTGTAGGAGAAAATAGTCCTCAAGGTGATTATTTTGACGAATTTTTTAACCTTAACGATCATTATAACTTAGGTGTTTATGCTGGTGTTACTAGACATTTTACAGATCATTTATCTGTAACTGCTAAAGGTACTGCTAGTGAGTTAAGCAAATGGGGTGATTTTGGACAAGCTGACGAAAGTGTTTTAGTTGATAATTTAAAATATTATGGACTTGACGGTATGGTTAACTACAGTTTTGGTCAAGGAAGATTACAACCTTTCGTAGCAATTGGTGGTGGTTACACATGGATTGAAGAAGGTCCTTTTAACACATCTACTGCAGATGGTACTGATAGTTTAATTGGAGCAGGAACAGCAAATGGTTCTGTTGGTGTTAAATATTGGGTTACTGATAATATTGGTGTTAACGTTCAAACTACTTACAAGCATTCTTTTGAAGATTACTTACCTAAGCAATTTGTACATAACGTTGGTTTAGTTTACAAATTAGGTTCTGAAAGAAAAGCTAAAGAAGTTGTAAACAATGATAGAGATGAAGATGGTGTACCAAACGATTACGATTTATGTCCTGATACATTTGGTTTAGCTGCTTTTGGTGGTTGTCCTGATACTGATGGTGACGGTGTTGCTGATAAAGATGATTTATGTCCTAAAGTAAAAGGTTTAATCGAATTTGGTGGATGTCCTGATACTGACGGTGACGGTGTTGCTGACAATAAAGACAAATGTCCTGATGTAAAAGGTACTGATAACGGTTGTCCTGCTGAAGTTAAAGAAGTAGTTAAAACTGTTATTAAATCTATTGAAGGAGAAAGAAAAGTATATTTCCCTTACAACAGTGCGGAATTAGATTTAAATGCTAAAGTTATTTTAGATGATTTAGCTAGCGATATGACTGCTGATGCTGCATACAATGTTTCTATTGTAGGTCATGCTGATAATAGAGGTTCAGTTGGTTATAATGATAACCTATCTGTAAGAAGAGCACAAGCTATTAGAAACTATTTAGTATCTAAAGGGTTTACTTCTGCTTCAATCTCTACTAACGGTGTTGGAGAAGCGCAACCAGCGTCTAATAACAATACAGAGTCTGGAAGAGCAATTAACAGAAGAGGTGTAATAACTATAAATATTTCTGCTAAGTAAATATTTAATTTATTGTTAATTAAAATTGTGCTATCATATTTATATGATAGCACTTTTTTTATGCGGTAAATTTAAGAATGGAAGTGTTGATAAAAGAGAAACTTCTATTTTATAATAGCGCAACAAATAAGTAAAAGAAATGTTTTATTTAGCCGTATCGTTGTGCACTAAACTTTCAATAGCGTAAAACAAGCGATTTTGAGCGTTTTCTTGAGATCCAAAAACAGAACGGAACAATTCACCTTTATCAGAAATTAACAGCCATTGTGGCGTACCTTCTGCGTTAAACTGATCATATACTTTATGGTTTTTATCGATGTAAATAGGAAATGGATTTTCACCACTAGTAAAAATAGCTTTAATAGAAGCTTTGCTACCTTCTCTGTTAACAAAATTACTGTGTATACCTATAACTTGAATAGAGGGGTAGTCTTGCATAAATTGATATGCTAAAGGTATAGCGCGTCCTGTGCAACCCAAACAATCATTATTATACATAATTAGTAACAAAACTTTGTTTTTATAAGCGGACATTAAATTTACTGATTCGCCTTCTAAATCCGTTACTGCTATAGTCTCTATACGTGTATTCATTTATTCAAAAGTATGACGCTGTTCTTGTGTTGACGATGCATTTAATAATTGATTAAATAACTTAATACTATCAAAATCTTGAGTGATTGCATCAGAAGCAGCAATACCCGAAATATCAGTATTTAAAAGCGGTGTTACATCTTGTAAGCTTACACCGCCATAAGCTAGAATTGGAGTCGGTGTTTTTAGTACATCAGTAATCGCAGTATAACCACTTAAACCTAAAGCAGTCTTTGTATTGTTTTCTGTATCAGAAGTTTTAAACGGTCCTAAATAGATATAGTTAATTTGATAATCTAATAGGTTTTCGCAATCTGCAAGGGTATTGGCATAACCTCCAATATTTTGCCAAGTATACAAATGCTTTTTGACAAAAGTTACTGTTGCCTCAGAGGCTTCTAATAACACACCATCCGCTTTTATATCTTTTGCTAGTTTATAAAAATCAGTTATAATCAATCTAGTTTGATAGTGCGTTGTAATTTTAATGACTTCCTTAGCTAATTTTAGATATTTTTTTTCAGAAGCATCTTTATAACGTAACACAACTAATTCTGCACCAGAAGTACAGGCTTTTTGTATGTTTTCTAAAATCTCTTTAGATGTGTTTCCTTGTGATATGTAATGTAATTTAGGTATAATCATGTGGTAATGTATTGCAATGCTTTAGCAGTTAGACAAAGATACTTTAGTTATGTGATAATAGAACGGTTTACAGTTTTAAAGTTGAATAAAATGAAAATGATTAACTAGTTATATTGTGAGACCTTAGACTTAAAACTAGTAATTAATAGCTACTAATCAACTGTTTTTTTAACACGTTGTTAAAATTGGTTAAAAAAGTTAAAGCTTTTATAATTAGCAAACTACCTGTTTAAAATCGTAGTTATTTGTTCTAATCAATTAAAACAATATATAATGAAAAAACTATTGCTTATTACCGTGATTTCTGTTTTAGCATTTACAAAATCGCAAGCACAAGATGTAAAATTTGGTGTGAAGTTAGGTGCTAATTTTTCTTCAATCTATGGAGATACTTCGGATGAGATTGAAACAATAACAAGTGTTATTAGTTTTGGGGCTTATTCTGAAATTGCTTTTAACGAAAAATTTTCCTTTCAACCAGAATTAATGTATTCTATTCAAGGCTTTAGTGTTGGTGATGACATTGTCACACTTAATTATTTAGGTTTACCATTAATGGGAAAATATTATGTAACCAAAGGACTAAGTTTAGAAGCTGGACCACAAATAGGTTATTTATTGTCTGCTAAAGATGAAGGTCGCGATGTGAAGGATAATTTTAAATCTCTTGATTATGGGCTTACTTTTGGTGTAGGTTATAAGCTTGAAAATGGATTAAATTTTAGTGCACGTTACAATGCAGGACTGTCTAATATTAACGACGTAGTAGGCTCCAAAGATAAATTTAGAAACGGTGTGGCACAATTATCTATTGGGTACTCTTTCTTTTAAAAGGATTTTAGTCACTATTATAATAAATAAAAAAGGCATTACAGTTTTAAACTATACTGCCTTTTTTTTTAGTTTTAAACTAGCTATAAAATTGTTTCATTTTATTAAAGAAAGCAATAGGCGTTTTACTACTCCAAATACCACCCAAAACACCAACACCTTTATAGCCTAAATTTGTAAACTTACTTATATTGTCCGCTGTAACGCCTCCCATACCAATTATTAACTTGTCAATAGCGGTAACATTAAAACCACGTCCACTAACGTTTGTATTAGAAATTGATGCAAAAACAGGGCTCAGTAAATGATAATCAAATTCAAAATAACAGTCTTCTAAATCTTTTGGATCATGAAAAGAAGAACTTATTGTTTTTCCAAATAAATTAAGATTTTTAAAATAACGACCAGGATTATCAATGTTATCTATTCTTGTTTGTTCCTGAAAATGAATGCCTTTTAAATTAAACTCATTAACCAACTCATGAAAATAATGCACGACAATTCTGTTGTGATACTGTTCTTCAATTGCATGTATATAGTCAACATGTTGTTTATAATCTTTATCCGGTTTTCTAAGATGAAAATAAGCTAAACCTTCTGCAAACAATTGATTAACAAGTTTAGCTTCGTTTGGAATATCCTTTTCAGGTGAAATTACAATAATCATTAGTCCTTAATTTATGGCATTAATTGGTAATTCTTCATTAAGACGCTTCATTTTAGCAAGCTTTAATTCAGTAAAAAAAAATAAATTTTCATCTTAATTTTATAAAGATACAATACCACAAGCATAAATCTAGTATTACAAATAGGTTAGAGGCATTATACCGTTAAACCTATCTAAAAAAGAAGGATAACAGTGTTACAATTGGTAAATTTGTAGTCTTAATTTTAGTTATCAATCAAGATAAACACAAACGATTGTAGACACCCATGGATACTCAAAAAACATTATATTCTATATTAGACCTTGCTTTAGTTTCGGAAGGTCATACACTTAAACAAACGTATGAAAATGCGTTGCAATTGGCACAAAGTGCGGAAGCTGCAGGTTATACTAGGTATTGGTTGGCAGAACACCACAATGCACCAAATATAGGTAGTAGTGCAACGTCAATATTAATTGGTTATGTTGCGCAAGGTACTAAAACCATTACCATTGGATCAGGAGGTATTATGCTACCTAACCATTCGCCATTAATTATTGCAGAACAATTTGGGACTTTAGCAACGTTGTATCCTAACCGTATAGATTTAGGATTGGGACGCGCGCCAGGTACAGATCGCGAAACAGCAGAAGCTATTAGATCAGATTTTATGTCTGCTGCACACGCTTTTCCAACTATGTTGGGACAAATACAACAATATTTTAGGGCAGATAATGCGACGTCAAAAGTACGTGCTACAGTAGCAGAAGGTGTAGAGGTGCCTATTTATATATTAGGATCAAGCACAGATAGTGCACATTTAGCAGCTAAAAAAGGATTACCTTATGCGTTTGCCAGTCATTTTGCAACAACACATTTATGGGATGCTTTGGCTATTTATCGTGAAGAATTTAAGCCATCCGAAGCACTAACAAAACCATATACAATTGTGGGGTGCAATGTTATAATTGCAGATACAGATGAAGAAGCAGAGCGGTTATCGACCTCGTTAATAAAGATGATCGTTGGAATATTTACAGGAAAACGGGATTATGTGCAACCACCAACAGCTATGACTAACGAGTTTAGAGATATTTTACAAAACCCTCAAATACACCAAATGCTTAAGTATTCTTTTATAGGAAGTAAAGCGACTGTTAAGGCGCAAATAAAAGACTTTTTAGACAAAACTAAGGCAGACGAGCTTATTGCGGTAAACAATATTTATGGCATAAAAGATCGTATAAAATCGTATCAATTATTTGCTGAAATAATGCAAGAGTTAAATTGATTTAAAACTTTAAATAAAAACATTTATAGTATTGTATTATAAGTTTTTATGATTTTCAAAAACAGCCTGTCAAGTATTAAAAAGGCATTACATTTTTAGCTATATAAACTGTTATTTGAGTGTATGCATTATTCCCATGACAATGGATTTAAAAGTATAAACACAATTTTGATTATGCTAATTTATACAATGTACTAAAAAAAGTAAAGCCCATTAAAACTAATGTTTAATGGGCTTTTATAGACTGTAACAAATTGCTGCTAATCCAAAATTTTATATAATAACATTATACAATTTTTGGGTTTACATGTTTTGTTTTTTAGTTCTAGTTTTAAACTTGTAAGTAATACCAAAGTTAACTCCGAAAGAAGAATATGGTACTTTTTGAGATAACTTTTTAGAGCTATCTGTGTTGTCATTTGCTAAATTGTCTACATAAGTAGTTTCCTTGTTGTAACCAGCAGGTAAATTATCAATAGTATATAAACCACTTACTGCCACAGTACCATCAGGTAACATAACATCTGTGTTAAATTCTGTGATTTCAGAATCTTTACGCTTTAAGCTAATACCGTAATATTCCGCTTCGACAAATAATTGAAAGTTGTCATTTAAGTTAAATTTATATCCTAAAGCACCAACAAATCCTAATGGGAAATGTCCATGAAAATCTTCTTTATAATTAGTCTCAGAGTACGATCCTAATGGTAAACCACTAGCATCTGCTTCTGCTTGAGAAAACACTGATTTGTCATAAATAACAGCTTCCGTTTTGCCCCCTAATTTTAATAATGCTCCAAAACGACCATAAAAGTTGTTTGTAAATTTATAAACTATAGATGTAGATGCTCCAAAAGCACGTGCTCTTGCAACTGCATCAACATTACGATTTGGAAGAGTAACCTTAGAAACAGTTTGATCTGTACCGTGTAAATAACCAATACCTAAATCTACTCCAAATGAGTCGTTAAAAAAGTAAGTACCTCTTATTTGTACGTTAGCACCTTCACCATAACTTCCGTAAGAATTTTCAGTTTCAGAAATAGTAACAGTTTCACCTAACTTCATTCCAGCACTATCAAAAGCATAACCTGTACTAAGTGACATTTCAAATTGAGAATAAGACACTGTGCTCAACATTAAAGCTGTAAACACAATAAATAAATGTTTCATAATTTTTTGTTTTGATTTATTAATTTTAGAAAAAAAAGATTGAAGCTCTAGGTTAATAAACCGTGAAATTCAATCAAAACAAATATACTTTTTTTACCAATGTAAGCCCCGTAAATGCTTAAACTCTTCAATAAATTGCAGTATGTTTTATTTTTTAACAATTAAATATAAAGACTATTAAAAATAGCTCTAATTTTTAGAGAATATTATCGAAATGAGGCAACTGTAAGTTGTGCTTTTTTTAGGAATTATTACCAGTTAAATTTTAAATGATAGTCCCTTTTAAAAATAGTAAAGGCATTTTTATAGTGTTTTGATTAAGAATATTAATTGCCTTTTTGGCGCGTACACCAGATTTGCAATACACAACTACTGGTTTGTCTTGAAATATTTCAGAGTTTCGGTGATGTAATTCTCCTAACGGAATATGTTGCCCGCCTATATTGTATAATGCGCGTTCTTCCGTTTCCCGAACATCTAATAAATTATATCTTTCGGGATGTTGTTGTAGTTGTTCTAGGGTAATACTTTTATGATTATCTGGTGTAATCCCACAAATAGCGTCGTAATTGGACTCTAAATCAGTTATGTTTATTGACATGTTTTTATTAAAATTCAAAATCAATTGCGTTATGATTAACGTGTTGTAGGTTAGTAGTTTGCCTGACAATACGTTGCCAATACCGCAGATTATTTTAATTACTTCGTTAGCTTGAAAACTACCAATTATTCCTGGTAAAACACCTAAAACACCAATCTCTGAACAGTTTGGTACTTCATTAGGGTTTGGAGCATTTGGATATAAACAACGATACGTTGGTCCGTTTTGATAATTGAAGACAGAGACTTGGCCTTCAAACTTAAAAATTGAACCAAATACCACAGGTTTGTTAGTTAAAACAGCTGCGTCATTTACTAAATAACGTGTCGGAAAGTTATCACTACCATCCACTACAATATCATATTTAGAAAATAAAGAGATGGCATTATCCACTGTTAATCGCTCTAAATGCGTTTCAAAAGTTATAAATGGATTTAATTGTGATAACCGTTTAGTAGCTATTTCAGCTTTAAGCTTACCCACATCGGCATAGGTATATAAGATTTGACGTTGCAAGTTGCTTTGTGCGATGGTGTCATGATCTATAACTCCAATAGTACCAACACCAGCAGCTGTTAAGTATTGTAATATAGGGCATCCTAAACCTCCTGCACCAATAACTAACACTTTAGCTTGCCTAAGTTTTAATTGCCCTTTTTGACCTATTTCATCTAAAATTAGATGACGATCATACTGTTGTTGTTCTTGTTTTGATAGTTCCATTATTTCCAATTATTTGCCCAATCTTTCCAAACTACTTCAAGACCTTTAGTTTTTAGCATGGTTGTTATTGCTTCAGTTGATCTTTCGTCAGAGATTTCAAACTGCTCTAGAGATTGAGGTGCTACCGCGTAACCACCCGGATTTGTTTTAGATTCCGCACTTATAGAAGTGATACCTAAATTGACAATATTATCTCTAAACACTTGACTTTCGCGTGTAGACATGGATAATTCTACATCTTCATCTAACAAACGGAAGGCACAAATTAGCTGTACTAAATCAGGATCTGTCATTTCTACTTTTGGCTCTAATCCTCCAGAATGTGGTCTTAACCTAGGAAAGGAGATGGAGTATTTAGTTTTCCAGTATGTTTTTTGTAAATAATTTAAATGAAGTGCAGTAAAAAAACTATCTGCACGCCAATCTTCCAAACCAAATAAGGCGCCTAATCCTATTTTATGAATACCCGCTTTACCCAATCTATCAGGAGTATCTAGTCTAAAATCGAAGTTAGATTTTTTACCTTTTGGATGGTGTTTTTTATATTCGTCTCTGTGATACGTTTCTTGATAAACTAATACGGCATAAAGTCCGATATCAATTAACGTTTCATACTCATCTTGAAGTAATGGTTGCACCTCGATAGTGATATTTGAAAAATGCGAACGAATAAGTTGCAACGCATTATCAATATAATTTACACCAACGGTTTTATTAGCTTCTCCTGTAACGAGTAAAATATGATCATAGCCTTTAGATTTTAAATACTCCACTTCCTTAAGGATTTCTGGATTTGTTAATGTTCTACGTGGAATTTTATTAGTCATACTAAAACCACAATAGGTGCAAATATTTTGACACTCGTTACTCAAATACATTGGTGCATACATTTGGATAGTATTACCAAAACGCTTTTTAGTTAATTGTTGACTTAATTGTGCCATTTGCTCTAAATACGGTTTAGCAGCAGGCGAAATCAGCGCTTTAAAGTCTTCTAAATCTCGTTTTGGTTTATTCAAAGCATGCAAAACATCCGATTCTGTTTTATCAAAAATGCTTTGTAACGTGTCTTCCCAATTGTACTTATCAAATACGTCTTTAAAACTGCTCATATGCTTAATTTAAGAAACTAGTTAGTGGACTGCTTGCCATAGCTTTTTTATTAATCACAGGTGCTAATTTGGCTTCGTAAGCTAATCTACCAGCTTTTACAGCAAGCTTAAAAGCTTCAGCCATTTGCACAGGGTTTTGAGAAACAGCAATGGCTGTATTAACTAAAACGGCGTCTGCACCTAATTCCATTGCAAAAGCAGCATGAGAAGGCGCACCAAGACCCGCATCTACAATAACGGGGACGTTACTTTGATCTATTATAATTTCTAGAAACTCTTGTGTTTTAATGCCTTTATTACTTCCAATTGGCGCCCCTAAAGGCATCACACATTGCACACCAACATCTTCTAATCGTTTACATAATACTGGGTCTGCATGAATATAAGGCATAACTACAAACCCTAATTTTACCAATATCTCTGCTGCTTTTAAGGTTTCGATTGGATCTGGTAATAAGTATTTTGGATCGGGATGTATTTCTATTTTAATCCAATTGGTTTCCAAAGCTTCTCTTGATAATTGTGCTGCAAAAATGGCTTCGTTTACATCACGAACGCCAGACGTATTTGGTAATAAATGTATATTAGGATGCTTTAAATGACTTAAAATATCATCTTGTTTATCTTTTACATCAACCCGTTTTAATGCTACGGTTATAAGCTCACTCTCTGAGGTTAATAAAGCGTCTTCCATTATTTTAGACGAACTAAATTTGCCTGTTCCTGTAAATAATCTGGAGTTAAATTGTTTATCTGCTATTTGTAACATAGTATGTATTATTTTCTTTTGATGACTATCTTGGTTATTGTGTGATGTCAGCATTGATTAATGTCTTAAAATTTAAAATTGAATTAAAATCACGAGTAATTTCGCCGGAAACAGCAATACCATGAACACCTGTTTTTATAATAGAGGAAACATCTGTTTGAATAATGCCACCTATAGCTATAATTGGTGTTTTGGTTTGTAATTGTTTTACTAATGAAGCATAGCCTTGTTGCCCTAAAACAGGACTTAAGTTGGCTTTAGTTTTGGTAAATCTATAAGGTCCTAAACCAATATAATCTACTTTTTTATCTATTAATGTTTGACAGTCTTCAAGTGTATTTGCTGTTCCTCCAATAATTTGCCATGTTTCTAAAGTCGCTCTAGCTATTAGTGGACAGGTATCTGATTTTCCTAAATGAACACCGTCTGCTTGGGCTTGAATAGCGATTTTATAATGATCGTTTATAATTAGTAAAACACCATGTTTTGAGGTGATTTCTCTTGCTTTTTTTGCGGTTTCTAGTACCACGTGGTTAGTCTCGTTTTTTAGTCGTAATTGTACTAAGTCTATTCCTGAAACGCAGGCTTTTTTAATGTTCTCTAAATGTTGGGTAGGAGAGGCGCCTTGCGATATATAATGTAGTTTTGGTATCATATTATTTTATTTAATACTGCCTTTTTTAATGCTATAAATTGATCAATAGGATTTTTTGTATTCCAAATACTCCCTAAAACTGCAACACCTTTAAAACCTAGGGATAATGCTTGCGGTATAGTGTTAACAGTAATACCTCCCAAAGCAATAATTGACTTATCAATAGCAGTAACGTCAAAACCTTTACCGGAATAGTCTTTTTTTGATATCGAATCAAATATTGGACTTAGTAAATGGTAATCCAATTGAAAAGAACAATTAGCCAATACTTCAGGATTATGAAAAGAAGCACTAATTGTTTTTCCAAATAGGTCTAAATTTTTTAAATATGGACCAGGATTATCGATATGATCTATTCTTTTTTGTTCTGTAAAATGAATCCCTTTTAAGGGGAATGTATTAACCAGTTTATGATGATGATGGACTACAATTTTATGATGGTATTTAGTCTCTATTTGATTTAAATACGAAACATGCTCTTGATAGTTTTTTAAAGGTTTCCTTAAATGAAAACACTCTAAACCATTATGAAACAATGTGTTTAATGTTTCAGTTTCTTGAGGCACATCTTGTTCTGGAGCAATGACAATGATCATGTGTTTTTGAGTTAAGGATTGCAATGAAAATCCTTTTGCTTTTTCTGCAAAAGATTGTAATGGAAAGCCTGCCCACGCTTTTTTTGCGTGGGAACTTCCTAATTATTTTATAGATATACTTCGGAACCTTTGGCTTTAAATTCTTTAGATTTTTCGTCCATTCCTTTTTGAATGACCTCGTTATCTACAATTTTGTTTTCGGCTGCAAAATCACGGACTTCCTGAGAAATTTTCATGGAACAGAATTTTGGTCCACACATCGAGCAGAAATGGGCGATTTTAGCACCAGCTGCGGGCAACGTTTCGTCGTGGTACTCTCTAGCACGTTCGGGATCTAATCCCAAATTAAATTGATCTTCCCATCTAAACTCGAATCGTGCCATACTTAGTGCATTATCGCGGTGTTGTGACCCCGGATGCCCTTTTGCTAAATCGGCAGCATGAGCAGCCAATTTATAGGTTACTACACCAACGCGGACGTCCTCTTTATTGGGTAAACCAAGATGTTCTTTTGGGGTTACGTAGCACAACATAGCGCAACCGTACCAACCAATCATGGCAGCTCCAATTCCGGATGTAATGTGATCGTAACCAGGTGCAATATCTGTGGTTAAAGGCCCTAATGTGTAAAAAGGAGCCTCGTCACAAAGCTCGATTTGTTTCTCCATATTTTCTTTAATCATGTGCATTGGTACGTGACCAGGACCTTCTATAAAGCATTGTACGTCATGTTTTCTGGCAATTTGTGTTAATTGGCCTAAGGTTTCTAGCTCGGCAAACTGCGCTTCGTCATTGGCATCTGCAACAGATCCAGGACGTAAACCATCACCTAAAGAAAAAGCGACATCGTATTGTTTAAGAATCTGGCAAATGTCTTCAAAATGAGTATATAAAAAGCTTTCTTTATGATGGGCTAAACACCATTTAGCCATAATAGAGCCACCACGAGATACGATACCGGTAACGCGATTAGCGGTCATAGGTACATAACGTAATAAAACACCTGCGTGAATGGTAAAATAATCAACGCCTTGTTCTGCTTGCTCTATTAACGTGTCTTTAAAAATCTCCCAAGTTAAGTCTTCTGCGACACCATTTACTTTTTCTAAAGCTTGATAAATAGGTACGGTACCAACGGGAACAGGGGAGTTGCGAATAATCCACTCGCGGGTTTCATGAATGTTTTCTCCGGTAGATAAATCCATGATGTTATCTGCACCCCAACGACACGCCCAGACTGCTTTTTCCACTTCTTCCTCAATAGAAGAGGTGACTGCCGAGTTACCAATATTAGCATTAATTTTAACCAAAAAGTTGCGTCCTAAAATCATAGGTTCGGCTTCTGGGTGATTAATATTGGAAGGTATTACGGCGCGACCTCTTGCAACTTCAGAACGTACAAATTCTGGTGTGATTTTATCAGGAATAGAGGCCCCAAAATGCTCGCCCTTATGTTGCTTTCTTATTTGGATCATCTCATCAATACGCTGGTTTTCGCGGATAGCAATGTATTCCATTTCTGGTGTGATAATACCTTGTTTGGCATAATGTAATTGGGTTACATTTTCTCCTTTTTTAGCACGTAATGGCTTTTTTAGTAGCTTAAAACGCATGTGGTCTAAACTTTTATCGTTTAGACGCTGATTACAATAGGTAGAAGAGTAGGCGTCTAATTGTTCTACATTATTACGTTGTAAAATCCAAGATTCACGAATGCGCTCTATTCCGCTATGGATATCGATTTGCTTGTTTGGGTCTGTATACGGACCCGAGGTGTCGTACACTGTTACTGGTTGGTTAGGTGTTTTCTTTTTAGTCATAGAATCCACGGTGTCGCTCAACTCAATTTCGCGCATAGCGACCTTGATTTGTGGGTGAATTTTACCACTAACGTAAATCTTTTTAGAATTAGGAAAAGGGTTTCTAGTAATGCCGCCTTGTTTAGGCGCAGTATCTTTGTTTTTCATCGTTTAAGGGTTGATTATTTTTGGTCTTTTATTGTATTGAAGTGTTTGAAAGTGGCTATTATCCGCCTTGAGTAGCTTTAATAATTAGCAGAGCATCACCATCATTAGGCGTTGTAGAGATCCAATCTGATTTGGTGATAATACTTTGATTTATAGCAACAGCAATCCCGTTAACCGAAATATCTAGTTGGTTAATTATTTGGTCTAGTGTGACCGTAGATTGAAATTGGTACGTGATGTTATTAACCTTTATGTTTATCATATTAATTACAATTTAGAAGCATAAAAGCTTCAGTTATGTAAACAATAAAGGATTGAGAATGGTAAGAATTGAAAATAGAGGAAGTGTACAGTAAAAAATACTGTTAACTTTTCCCTACGTTGGTATTAACCAAATCAGGTTCTAAGGATTTTTCTCAAACTAATTTAATAGCTACTCCTAAAGTTTACTGTAACAAAGCTAGTAATTTGAATTTGTAATTAGTTACAAAATGAATAAATTTTAAAATTTATTTTAATTCTGTATAATTGAAACACATTCGTAATTTAATTGTTTGTCTCTTTTAAATTCCGAATTTATATTTGTTAATTAAAGTTGCAATAGTATTAGTTTATGGTTTGTCTTACCTCTCCACAAGTCAGCATTTTACCTCCAAAATAAGGGTTAATCACATTTTCCTTTTTACTCAGCCAATACACCCCTTTATTATTGTCTCCCATTGGACAAAACTGGTTATACACTTTTTCGTTTATTCCAAAAACTTTGATTACCTCTGTTAATTTCGAAGATAGATCTTTAAAATGGCCTCTTATATCTTCAATTTCAGAAGTGTTTGAAAGTAACGTAGTAACAGATTTTAGTTCTTTTTCAAGTGACATCCATTGTTTATGCGCCTCTTGGCTTGTTAGTAATGTCATGTCTACTTTAGGCAAATCATTTAGTAGTTGTTTTGATTCTGCTTTAATAGTGTTTATATCATCTTTAAGTAAGGCCTCTTTCAATTGGATATAATCATTAAAGACAACTTTTAATTGGTTTTGAAATTGTTTTGAAACGTCTATTCGTTCCGTATTAGCTCCTTTTTGACGCGTTGTATTTGTGGTAGTTTCCATTCCTAAATGGCCTTCATGTCCCGTCATAACTTTACCTCCTTTTTTATTCATCATAGATTTTTTGCCTTGTAACTGTGCAGCAGCATCCACTGTAAAGGTTCCGTTGGTTACCACTTCATCACCAGTGTTTAAACCTTCTAAAACTTGATACTTATCACCAATTTGAGTACCTAATGTAATTTCACGCATTTCAAAAACAGGTTCATTTGGATTCGATTTAATATAGACTACAGAGCGTTTTCCTGTCCATAACACGGCTGTTGTTGGTATAGATAAAACATCGGATTTACTTGCAGTGATTCCTTTTATTTTCCCTTCTACAAATAGACCAGGTTTTAATATTTGGTCTTTGTTATTAAGTACTACTCGTAATTTTACAGTTCTAGTTCTAGTATCTAAAATAGGATCTATAAAATCTACAGTGCCTTTAAATACTTTATTCGCGTAAGCATTAGTCACAACGTGAATATTTTGTCCTTTTTTGAATTGACTAATTTGGTTTTCATACACATCAAAGTTCGCCCAAACTGTTGTTAAATTAGAAACTTTAAAAATGGGTTTTCCATCCATAATATGTGCGCCATCACTCACTGCAATTTCTGTAACAACACCAGATACATGAGAATAGATTGTAAAACTTGTTTTTACTTGTCCCGTTTTTAAAACGTCGTCTAATTGAGAACCATGAATTTTCCAGTTTTTAAACTTGTTTTGCACTGCTTTGTATAACTGTGGCTGGGATGCTCTAATACTATACGTCGTTATCAATTCTTGCTGCGCTGCAATTAAATCTGCCGAATAAATTTTAGCAATAGCTTGTCCTTTATTAACCTTTTCGCCTAAAGACTTGACATATAATTTTTCTATTCTTCCGTCAAAATGCGCAGGTTGTATGGCTGTATTGTCTTCGTTTTCTACAATTTTACCTGATAATGTTATGGCATTATCTTCCGTATTAGCATTACCAACTATCGACGTTTGAATATTGGCCAATGCTATAGCGTTTTCAGATAGTTTAAACTGATCTGCTAATAACCCTTTAGCGCTACTTTCTGCAGGAATTAAATCCATACCGCAAATAGGGCATGAGCCAGATTCGGGTTGCATTATTTGTGGATGCATAGAACAGGTCCACATTTGGTTAGTTTCTGCTGCATTATCATGCTTATGTTCTGTTTCAGTATTAGAAGTGCCTCCAAAAAGAAACCATCCCAATAGTAACCCAACCGCTAATACTGCTGTGTAAATTATATATTTTTTCATTTGACTATATTTTAATATTTCTTAAACGTAACGCATTGGCTATTACTGATACTGAACTAAAACTCATTGCTAAAGCAGCAATCATTGGAGATAATAACAATCCGAAAAATGGATATAATATTCCTGCTGCAATTGGTACACCGATAACATTATAAACAAAAGCAAAAAACAAGTTTTGTTGTATGTTTTTAACCACACCATGACTTAAGTTTTTAGCTTTTACAATGCCTTGTAAATCTCCTTTAACTAAAGTAATTGTAGCACTTTCAATAGCAACATCGGTTCCTGTTCCCATTGCAATACCAACGTCCGACTGTGCTAAAGCTGGTGCATCATTAATACCATCTCCAGCCATAGCAACTACTTTTCCTTGTTGTTGCAATTTTTTTATTTCGTTTAGTTTATCTTCTGGCAGACATTCTGCTTTATAATGTTTTAATTTTAATTGTTCTGCGACTGCTTTAGCTGTGTTTTTATTGTCTCCAGTAAGCATAATAACGTCAATACCATTGTCCTGAAGTTGTTTTATAGCCTCTTGACTTGTCTTTTTAATGGCATCAAAAATAGTAACATATCCTACAGCTTCATTTTCTACGGTGATGTAAGACACCGTTTTTCCTTGTTCTTGCTCTGCAATTACTTGACTAGCTAAATTTTCTGATATAGAAATAGAGTATTGCTCTAATAATTTAGCATTTCCTAAAGCTACTTTTTTATTATCAATAGTACCAATAACGCCTTTTCCTGCTACTGCTTCAAAATCGTTTACTTTGGTAATAGCGACCTGTTTTGATTTACCATAATTGACAATAGCTTCTGCTAAAGGATGCTCGCTATATTGATTTAAAGAAGCAATGTAGTGGAGTAGTAGCTCTTGTTCAATTTTAGTAACAGCAATCACTTTTTCAACAGATGGTTTTCCTTCTGTAATCGTTCCCGTTTTATCTACAATAAGCACATCTACTTTATTCATTGTCTCTAAAGCTTCTGCATTTTTAATTAATACACCAGATTGTGCACCTCTACCAACACCAACCATAACAGACATTGGTGTTGCTAACCCTAAAGCACAAGGACAAGCAATTATTAATACAGCAATAGCATTTACAAACGCAAATACATACGCTGGTTCTGGACCAAAGACTGCCCAAAGAATAAAGGTAATTATAGAAACTAGTAATACGGTAGGTACAAAATACTTAGCAATTTTATCTGCCAGTTTCTGTATTGGTGCTTTAGAACGACTAGCGTTATTAACCATATGAATGATTTGAGACAGTAACGTTTCCGAACCTACTTTTTCAGCTTTTATTACAAACGACTTTGTGCCATTTATGGTTCCTGAGGTTACTTTATCGGCTACCACTTTATCAACAGGAATAGGTTCTCCGGTAATCATAGATTCGTCAATACTACTCTGTCCTTCAACAATACTACCATCTACAGGTATTTTCTCTCCAGGTTTTACACGTAATAAATTGCCTTGTTCAATCTTATCAATTGCAATAACTTTGTCTTCGCCTTCTGTTACCAATGTTGCGGTTGCGGGTACTAATTTTAGTAATTCCTTTATTGCACCACTAGTTTGACTATGCGCTTTTGCTTCTAATAGTTGTCCTAATAATACTAAAGTTAGAATCACTGTTGCAGCTTCAAAATACACAAAAACATTGCCTTCTGCGGTTTTAAAATCTGCAGGAAAGACCTCTGGAAATAGCATAGCGAATACACTAAATAACCAAGCGATACCAGAACCAATACCGATAAGCGTAAACATGTTAAAGTTTCTTGTTTTAATTGAAGTCCAAGCACGTGTAAAGAACATCCATGTGGCATAAAACACAACAGGAATAGACAATACAAACTGGATCCAATTCCATGTTTTTTGCTCTAAAATGGTGTATAATGGATTATTGCTGAGCATTTCTGACATGGCTATTAAAAATATGGGTACAGTAAAAGCGACTGCAATCCAGAATTTTTTTAATAGTTTATTATAGGTTTTATCTTCTGCTGAAGCATCTGCTTCCAATGGCACTAAATCCATTCCGCAAATGGGACACGCTCCGGGTTCGTCTTTAATAACTTCAGGATGCATTGGGCACGTCCATTGTGTTGTTGTGGTATTTGATAGGTTTTGTTCTTCCACTAAATCCATTCCGCATACTGGGCAATCGCCAGATTTGGCATAGGTTTTATCGCCTTCGCAATGCATAGGACAGTAAAAAGTACCTGTACCTTGCCCTTTTTTTATTTCCACGGAAGTATTACTATTGTCCTTAGCATGATTATGGTCTCCTAAATTATGTATGCTGTATCGGCCACCATCGTTTTTTAAAGCCTCCTGAAAGGTTTCTAAGGCGATATGTGAATCCATTTCTATCGTAGCTTCCGCTTTTTCTAAATTAACTGTAGCTTTTAAAACACCTTTTACTTTTGAAAGGGTGTCTTCCACATGACTGCGACATCCGTTGCAAGTCATTCCGTGTATGTGATATGTATGTTTCATTATTGCTGAGTTAAGTAGTTAATAATTATGGTTTGTAAATAGTAGGCTTTAACGGATTCGATTTGGTTCATTTGAAACTTCAATTGCAATTCTTGAATATCTAAAACATCATTAAAATCAATAGTTCCTGTTTCGTAACTTCTTACTAAAATCGATTCGGCATCCTTAGCCTGTTTTAAGTTTTTTACTTGTGTATTGTAACTTATTCTAGCTGATTCCCTATCGTTTATTGCTTTGTCTAAAAGTGTTTCTAACGTGTTTAAACGGTCTTGTTTCTGAAATTCGATTTCCTGTTGTTGCAATTTGTTTTGTTTGGTTTGTGATTTGTATTTCTTGTTGAATATTGGGATTGAAACCGAAACCATTGGCATAACTATATCCTTTCCGTTATCATTAAAATTCATATTTGGTCTTTCTGAAATGGCGATATAATCTAAACCAAAACCAATCATTGGATTGCTTTCTTTCTGATTTACTAGTTCTGATTTTTCTACGGAAGCAAACAGTTTATCATACTTCAACAATTCTGGATGTAATACTAAATTTTCCAAATTTATTTCAAAATCTTCTGAAGGCATATGCAATGCATTTACAACATTTACAGCAATAGTTTTATCCCGATTTAGTAGCTTATTAAAATTAGTTTGCTCTGCTAAAAATTGTTGACTTAAGATGTCTAATAATTGTTGCATTTCATTCTGACGCATTTGCAATCGTAATACATCTACTGCAGATGCTTTACCAACTTCAACAGAGGTTAAAGCTAATGTTTCGTAGGTGTCTAATAATTTAATATTCTCGTTTAAAACTTCTTGTTTTGCTTTATTAGCATAAAGATTATAATACGATTGCGACACCGAAGCAACAAGCTTTCGTTTAGCAATTACAATGTCTTCATATTTTGCATCAGCCAATGCGCTTACATAATTTTCGCGTGAAGTAATAGTCCCAAACCAAGGCAACATTTGCTTTGCCGACACTTTAAAACGTTGTGCTCCTGTGCGTGTTTCTGGTTCACTTACAAAATAGCCAGCACTAAAATCGGTGTTTGGAAGCGTGTTAACTTCATTCACTTTTTCTGTAGCAATAGCGTATTGTAATTCAAATTTCTGAATCTCAGGATTATTTTCCAAAGCAGTAGTAATGTAGGTTTCTAGTTCTTGGGAATTTACAGAGTGAACAAAGAAAAGTGAAAAACTAAAAACAATGAAATACAGTACTTTTTTTATAGAATTTGTCATTATAATCTAGATTTTGATGTTTTTATGGAACTAACCAACATAGCTACCAATTCTTTATTTAAATGGAAATGATTTTCATATTGCTGTTTATCAATATAATTGGTGTCTTTTAATAAATCGATCCAATACAAAGTTTCATTGGCTTCTTTAAGAGCAATACTCATTTTATGAATAAAATCTGCTTTACTCTGTGCAAATTCTGCTTCACGAATTAACGCTCCAACAGCTGTTCCACTTCTTAAAAGTTGCTTACTTAAAACATATTCCTTTTGTTCTGTAACTAGTAATTGAGATAATTTCACAATTAAAATAGCAAAGGCATAACTTTTATCTTTTAAAATACTTCTTCCCATAATTTTAGTGTTTCACTTAGAACTTTCAACTTTAAGCTTTCAACTTGCAGTTTTTCACTTTTCACTTTTAACTTTTAGTTTTTCACTTTAATCTTTTCACTTTAATCTCTTCTCTCCAGCTATATAAAACCGGGACAATAAAGTAGGAGGTAATGTCAATAACCATCCCTCCAAATATTGGAATTGCCATCGGAATCATAATATCACTTCCTTTACCTGTGGATGTCAAAACGGGTAACAATGCTAAAATGGTGGTTACTGTAGTCATTAAACACGGACGAATTCGTTTTTCGGCAGCATGTAAAGCAGCAGCTCTAATACTTTTTTTGTCAGACGGTTTTTCGCGATCAAAAGTTTGCGTTAAGTAGGTTGCCATAACCACACCATCATCGGTAGCAATACCAAATAGTGCAATAAAACCAACCCAAACAGCGACACTTAAATTGATGGTTTTCATGTTGAAGAGGTCTCGCATATTCTCGCCAAATAAACTGAAATTGAAAAACCAATCTTGACCATATAACCAAATCATTATGAAACCACCAGCAAACGCCACCGTAATTCCTGTAAATACCATTAATGATGTGCTAACAGATTTAAACTGAAAATAAAGTATTAAAAAGATGATAGCCAATGCTAACGGAACAACCACAGACAATGTTTTTTCTGCACGCAATTGATTCTCATAAGTACCTGTAAATTTATAACTGATTCCTTTTGGAACAATTAGATCTCCAGATTCTATTTTTTGTTGAAACAAGGCTTGTGCATTTTCGACAACATCAACCTCTGCAAAACCATCCAATTTATCAAACAAGACATAACCTACTAAAAACGTGTCTTCACTTTTTATTACTTGTGGACCTTGCTCATATCTAATGGTTGCCAATTCACTTAACGGAACAGGACTACCCGTATCTACAGGAATATAAATGTCTTTTATATCTTCCGGATTACCACGCAACTCTCTTGGGTAACGCACTCTTACTGCATAACGTTCTCGTCCTTCAACGGTTTGTGTTAATGCCATACCACCAATAGCAACTTTTAAAACACTTTGTACATCTGCTATTGAAATACCATAACGGGCTATTTTTTCTCTGTCGATATCAATTAGCAAGTAAGGTTTTCCAACAATTCTATCAGCAAAAACAGCTTCTATTTTAACGCCTTCCGCTTGTTTTAGTAGTCGTTCCAATTCTAAGCCAAACGCTTCAATTTGTTTTAAATCTTGACCTTTTACTTTAATTCCCATTGGCGCACGCATACCGGTTTGTAGCATGACTAATCGGGTTTCTATAGGTTGTAATTTTGGTGCAGACGTCACGCCTGGTAATTTGGTGACGCGTACAATTTCGTTCCAAATATCATCAGGACTTTTAATTTCTGGTCGCCAGTTTCTGTAATATTCACCGTTGTTATCTTCGATAAGTTGATCCTTTGCATTAAGAGATTGCCACGCTTCACTTTGTTCTGCTCGCAATGACATTCCGTTTTTTAATACATACTCACCATCAGCATTCACTTTATAACGCTGTCTTTTTCCTTCGGAATTGCGCATGTATTCCGATTTATATTGAATCATGTTTTCATACATGGATAAAGGTGCAGGATCTAAAGGCGAATCTGTTCTACCAGCTTTTCCCACTACAGTTTCAATTTCTGGAATAGTCGCAACCGCCATGTCTAATTGCTGAAGCACACGTTTGTTTTCTTCAACACCAGCATGAGGTAAGGAGGTTGGCATTAATAAAAACGACCCTTCATTTAGAGAAGGCATAAACTCTTTTCCTGTATTTTTCATAATCCAAAATCCAGATATAAGAACGGTCACAGGAATTATTAAAAACAATACTTTATTGGCTAGAGCCCAGTTTAGAATCTGACTATAATACCTTCTAAAAATAGAAAACAGACCTAAAATTCCGAAGCAAATAATAGCAACAAAAATAAGATTGACAATGATACTGCGGTTAAAACCTAATGGTCTCCAATATTCTGCAAGTAGACATACAATTGCAATCGAGGAAATAATAATATTTATTAAGTTTATTTTCTTCTTATCTAATCTCTCTAAAACACCTAGTAAACCAGTGATACCAAAAGCAACTAAGAGTAATCCTAACCAAAAGCCGTAAATAATAATTGCAATTCCCGCAAGTATTAAAACGCCATTTAAAAAATATCTAAAGGAATTTTTTAATGTTGTTTTTCGAAATAAATACGCTGCAAAAGGTGGAATTAAAAACAAGGCGATCACCAAAGAGGCTGATAATGCCATCGTTTTTGTAAAGGCTAAAGGTCTAAATAATTTTCCTTCTGCACCAATCATAGTAAATACGGGTACAAAACTGATAATAGTAGTTAAAACGGCAGTTAAAATAGCACCGGACACTTCCGCAGTAGCGTTGTAAATAACTTCATTAATAGTATATTCTGTACCATCTTCACGAAGTCTTAAAGCATCGTCGTCAAGATGTCGAATCATGTTTTCGGCGAGTATGACGCCCACATCAACCATAGTTCCAATAGCAATAGCAATACCCGAAAGCGCTACAATATTAGCATCTATGTTAAACAGTTTCATGGCAACAAAAACCATTAAAACAGCCACTGGTAATAATCCTGAAATTAAAATGGAAGCTCTTAAATTAAAAACCATTATTATAATCACCAAAATGGTAATTAATATCTCTAATGTCAATGCTTCGTTAAGGGTGTCTAAGGTTTCTACAATCAGTTCTGTACGATCGTAAAAAGGAACCACCGTTAATTGAGAGGTGCGTCCGTCTACTAATACTTTAGATGGTAGACCGCCTTTAAGCTCGTTAATTTTTGCTTTTACATTGGTAATGACTTCCATAGGATTGGCGCCATATCTTGCCACTACAACACCACCAACAACTTCGGCACCTTCTTTGTCTAAAATCCCTCTTCGTGCAGCAGGACCTAAGGTAACCTTACCAATATCTTTAATTTTAATGGAAGTAAAGTCGGCGGAAGTCACTACAGCATTTTCAATATCTTCAACAGATTTTACATAGCCTAAACCACGTACTAAATATTCTGCTTGATTAATCTCTAATGTTTGGGCACCAATGTCTTGATTACTATTTTTAACTGCTTTTACAACTTGGTTTAAACCAATATTGTATTGACGCATTAATTCGGGATTAACATCGACTTGATATTCTTGAACATAACCACCAATAGAAGCGACTTCAGCAACACCACTAGCAGAAGATAATCCGTATTTTACATAGTAATCTTGAATGCTTCTTAGTTCTTGTAAATCCCAACCGCCAGTCACGTTTCCGTCTGCGTCACGACCTTCTAAAGTGTACCAAAATATTTGCCCTAAACCTGTAGCGTCTGGTCCTAAAGCAGGATTTATACCTTCTGGTAATAAGTTACTTGGTAAAGAATTTAGCTTTTCTAAAATACGGCTACGACTCCAGTAAAACTCAACATCTTCTTCAAAAATGACGTAGATACTAGAGAATCCAAACATAGACGAACTACGAATGGTTTTTACTCCAGGAATTCCCAATAGGGAAGAGGTTAATGGATAGGTAATTTGATCCTCAATATCTTGAGGCGATCGACCATCCCATTTTGTGAATACAATTTGTTGGTTTTCACCAATATCAGGAATGGCATCTACAGCAACAGGATCACTTGGTAAAAAGCCAGTGTCCCAATTAAATGGTGCATTTACAGTTCCCCAACCAATAAAAAGGGCGAGTAATAATACGGCTACGAGTTTATTTTCTATTAGAAATTTAATGCTTCTATTTAGCATAAGGTTTGATGTTTAAAACAATTAGAGAGAGATGTTATCCCAAATAGGAAAACACCGAATACAGTACATTATCCTAATGATATAAATCACTGGATAATACAGTCTATTGTTTTTAAAATCAGATTAAATACGTCTCGTCTAACTTAAAGATTTGAGTTCTGACGAGTGGTGGGTGATACGTTTCAAACGTAGAGGTGTTATTTTCGACACCTTCAAAAAGATTGATATACGTATAAACAAATGAAGCTATAAAAACTTGTTGTTCAAAAGAAATTTGGTCTAAATTAAGCTTAAGCTCATTTTGACCATCTACAACAAGCTGTTCGTCACTACAGCAGCTTTTTTTTGTAATAACACAACCTTCTTTTGCTGGTTGTATCATTTCCATTCCGCAGCCTTTTGCTTTTTGGAATAGTGCTGTTTCTACTAAAGTATCGCCACAATAATGCATGTTAAATGTGAATGACATTGTAGATAGTAACACTACCAAAGCCATTGCAAAAGACATTATTTTATGTAATACTTGCTTCATAATTAATTACAAAGGTAAAAATTTTATACGTCTAAATTACAATATTGTGTTAATTTATAAAGGGTTAACTGTTACCTATAATTTAAATATTTTAAAATATAAACGTTACAGTCAATACATTAGTTTATGGCATCTAAAAATGGTTTCATCTCTAATAAATCAATATCATCACGTTTAAGTAATTCTCTCAAAAACCAACCTTTATGACCAGCACCGTAAGTAATTAGTATACGCTTCCCTTTATAACGGTGTTTTTCTAATGCTTTCTCAATATTCCAATAATGCGCGATATTAATATTCTCCCAGCCACCTAAACCAAGCTCCTCATTAAACAATTTATTATAAATTTGTAGTCCTATATCTTGTATGCTATCATATGTGTTTGTATGAATAAAATAGGGGTCATTTACTTTACCACTAGCTTTATATAATGAATCTGATAGTTGATTTCCTTTTATATATGCAGCCCAATCAGCTATTCTAGACGTATCTTGACCAATAGCTCTTAGTTTTTGTCCACGTTGCACTGCCATAGATCGTGTCCATCCCGCTGTTGGAATAATCTCAAAATCCATATCTTTTGATAATGGAAACACAACATTTACATATTCTGGAAAACGCATCGTACGAGGTTCAGAAATACTATCATCTCTTTTAAAGCCATCCATAGCTGTTTTAAAAAGATTTGGAGGAATTTCAGTTAATATATAATCTGGTTTTATTTCTCGAATTAACCTTTGCAAGTAGTCTATATTGTAAATACTATCAGTAAGATGACCGCTATGGATTGTTCCTAAAACTAAAACTTCATTTTTTAATTTCTCCTCTATATTGCTTTTTGTATTGGCTTTTTTACAGCTTGATAGCACAAAGAATATACACAGTAAAGTATAAAAATTAATCGTTATTTGTTTCATTATATTTTAACTTTTATTAAAAAAAATAAAGATATGGAAATCGAGTAGAACTTGTAATATACTAAGAGTTTATGATTTTATTTTACATCTGAATTTATTTAGTGTAAAATTTTAAACGCTTAAGTCAACCACGAGAATCTTGATAGTAAAAATAAAACGTAACAGTTTTATCAAAATCCAATTTACCTGTGTTTTAACTAATATCCTTAAAAAAAATAAAAGTTTTGCAGTATTTTTGCAATTGATATTTTACGCATAAATACTAAGATTTGTTAGAGAAAGCACAGCAATTACCACAAGTAGAATTAATAGATACAGATTATTTTATTTACTGTCTAGAAGCAGTGGAAGATATAGAAATTGATCAAGTTACAGAAGCACAAAAAAAGCTAGAACAACTAACATTGCAATATGGCATTGCCAGTATTTATAATACCTGCGATACTATTGAAGGATTAGAATCTAGTTTAGATGCATTGGTCTTGGATGATCATAATTTTAAAGACTACGAAATTATTTATTTAGTTATAGAAGGAGAAGCTAATAGCATTTGTTTAAATGACTATTACTACAGTCTACAAGAAATTGCTGAACTTTTTGAAGGGCGTTTAGAAGGTAAAATTTTACATTTCTCAAATGCTAAAGTCACAGATTTAGACGAAGAAGAAGCCCAATACTTTTTAGATATAACTGGCGCAAAAGCAGTTTCTGGGTACGGATATGAAAGTCAAGGAGTAACTAGCTCAAATCTTGACATCGCATTCTTTAATTTATTTAAAGAAGACGATAATATGCTAGATGTAGTGGAAGAGCTGCATCAAAGACATTACAAATTATGCAAACTACTTGATTTTAGAATGTATTATTAAGTTTGAAGTTGTAGTATAGTTTCGGAATAAATGGTCTTTTATTTCTACCATGAACAAATAAAATAAAGAATAACGCTATTTTTTCTTTTTTACATAGTTCAAGCCAATCTTAAAATAAGCATAATCAATTGTTAATTATTTGAATACGAGCTTTGTTTAATTATCTTTGTTAAAGAATAAACAAAACACGAAAGCAATGGAATTAATAAATGAAGCATTAGAATTTGAACATGCAAAAATGAGCCATATGTCTACAAGTGATAGAGTGGTTGCATCAAGAGAAGCAAAGCGTCTAATATTAGCATTAAACGAGATTTACAAAAAATCTAAGGATACAAGTTTAATGGATATCATGAAACGTTTAACTGCTAAGAAGAAAAAAATTGAAAAGCGCTTAATAGGTAGACCTGAATCAGCTTTTTAGATGACGGAACTAAATGTATTAGGTACAGAATTAAAACCCTGTTGTACAAATCCTGCAACAGGGTATTTTAGGGATGGCTATTGTAGAACAATGTTGGAAGATTCAGGAACACATATTATTAGTGCAATAATGACAGCCGAATTCTTAGCCTATACAAAATTAAAAGGCAACGATTTAAGTACGCCAATACCGCATTGGCAATTTCCGGGACTTGTCGCAGGATCAAAATGGTGTTTATGTATATCACGATGGTTACAAGCGGAAAAAGACGGTGTCGCACCTCCTGTTGTACTAGAAAGCACACATCAAAAGGCGTTAGACTATACTTCAATAGACGTATTAAAACAATACCAAGCTAAGGATTAAATCTACATGACTAAATCTTATGGTTAAAACCTACCTCAGATTTGTTTTAGACGCCCAAAAAATAAATACTAGTAATACTAATATAGCAAGGCTTTCAGTTATGTCTTACATACTATATATCTTAAATAATCTATTAACTGTAATCTAGTATTAATTCATTTCCATTTGAAAACCTATCACATTATTTTAATCATTTTCTTAGCAATATCATTTTTGTTTTATGGATACGGATGTTTGTTTTTAGATAAAATGAAATTGGAATTTGTACGTTTTAAATTAAGTGACACCCAACGAAAAATAACAGGAGTTTTACAAATTATCGCAGGAGTTGCACTTCTTCTTAGTTTTATAAGTCCCCTTGTAGGTATTATAGCTACTGGAGGATTAACTATTCAAATGTTTTTAGGATTTATGGTAAGACTAAAAATTAAAGATTCAATTATTTTATCATTACCATCTTTTGTTTTTATGATTTTAAACGGTTACCTATTTGTCCATTTTCTAGCTATCTATAGTTAATTATTGTACTAATGCTACTATTAAAGATAGCGATAAAAATATAAAAGCAGGTAAAGATTTTTTTATAGGATCACCTATTTTTAGGTGCATTAAAATGGCTCCAAGCATTAAGACTGTAATACCTAGTGCTGACGGTATTTCCAATTGAGTATAATAAAATGAGACTAAAAGACCGATTGAAAACAGCACCTTTAAAGTACCAACACACAGCATTACCCATTTAGGTAATCCATAAGCCTTAAATTCATCAGCCATAGTATCAGCATTATTTCCACGCCATGCTGTAGATTTATTAACCCTAAATAACCACACGTTTAGAATACTAAGTGCGATTGCAATTTTGATTATGTTTATTAAATAGTCCATTGAATTAATTTCTAAAGTAATTGTAATTAAATTTATTTTGAAAGTACTGTATTTAACAGTCCTATATTATAGTCTACCGTCTATTGTTTGTATAATTTGTAATGCTGCTTTTTCTCCTGAAAGCATTGCAGCATTTAAAGAACCATTTAGTTGCGTATCTCCAGCAAGGAACACACGATCACTAAATTTTGTATCCGCCGGTAACATGTCATACTTTAAGCCCTCCAATTTTGGTAGTGCATGTGCTATCGCATAATGTTTTAAACAAGAGTTAGTGTCTATTTTACAATACTGCATCAATTCTTGTTTAACACGCATTATTAATGATTCAGAATTTAAACCGTGCGCTTTTACTACAGTAACAGATAACAATTCCTTTTTATTAATTGCATTAGATGGTATGCTAGTATGGTAAAATATATTATTAATTAGCGCATCATTGTCTACAATAAGTCCAATAAGCGGTTTGTCTATCACTCTAATATCTGTTTCAAAATATAATGTATCGCAAGATTTCCATTTAACCTTTGGCTGTTTATTATTACCAGTAAGTTTGCTAGCGTCAGTAGCTATAATTGTAAAATCACTTGTTAATTCTGTATTATCTTCAAGTATAATTTTACCATCCTCCACAGACTCTACTTTGGTGTCAAATTTAAAAGTCGTTTGTTTTAAATTGGCTTTTAGTTGCTTTGGTATCGCTTCAATGCCGTCTTTTGGTAATGCAGCAAAACCTTCACCAAACATTTTGTAAACAAATTCAAACATTCTACTTGATGTTTCTAGATTAGGCTCTAAAAAGATACCACTAAAAAAAGGTTTAAAAAACCGAGTAATCATATCTTCAGAAAACCCAAAATCTGTTAAGTATTGAAGCGTTGTTTGTTCTGTTTTATCAAAAATTTCAGTCAATGCTGCATTTTTTAATAGACTATTTAACTTCAGTATTTTAAATTTGTCTTGTAATGTTCCAATACCCGAAAATAAAGTCGGAAAAAGTAAGGTCATGTTTCTTAAAGGATCTCCAATAGTCTTTTTGCTTCCGTTACTAAAAACGGTAGCGCCAGGTAAAAAATGTTGTAACTCTAAAGCTTCAATATTTAAATATTTTTGAGCACTTGGGTAAGCTGTAAGTAGGACTTGAAATCCATGATCCAATTGATAACCATCAATAATATCTGTTTTTACTCGTCCTCCAACACGATCTGTTGCTTCAATTATAGTTGATTTGTAACCATTATCTTCCAATACTTTAGAAGCTATTAATCCGCTTACTCCAGCACCTATAATATGTATTTTATAATCTTGTTTATTCATATTAAATTTAAAATTACAACAGCATATAATTGACGTTAATTGCTACTGATGTTTATCTTAAAGCAACTTAATCTTCCTTTTTTGTTATTTTAACTGCTCTAATTTTTTCATAATCTCTTCAGCTTCATAAACCTTTTGGTCGCTTAGTTTTCTGTTAGTAGAAGATAAACTATGCGCTTCTTTAGTTAGTTTTTGATATTGATCGTACAACTTGTCTTTTTCAGATTTCTTTTTAAATAATCCAAACATAATGGTAAGTTTTAAGTAGTATTTGTGTTAGTATTATACTTTTTACAGCGTTCTTTAAATCAAAAATCCACTTCAAAATGAAATGGATTTCTGCTATTAACATACCAATCATTAAACCAATAGGAAAGGTTGATAATATTTTTCATAACAATACTTTTTTACAAATATACTTTAAGGTCTTAGTTGTAAACTAATTATTTTGTTTAATTCTTTGTTAAAATGTTTAAACAAAATAATTTATGTAGTCATTTGGTTTTTTTGAATTATTAAGATTTTGAAGCTTTAAAGATTTGAAAATAGGAGAGAGGTGGTAGTTTAATTTGTGATGGTTAAAAGGATGATTTAATTTCTTTGTAAGTCCTTTGTTTTTACTTCTGTTGTTTCAAGGTAAAAGATATTTAACTTAAAACAGTTTGTAATTTATGAATACTTCCAATTAAAAATGTAACAGTAAATAAGTGATAAGAAATTAATTTTAATATTTTTAAATCTTTTAAATAAATCTAATTACCGAATGAAATTTTTAAGACATCTAAATATAATAATCCTTTTGGGATTTGTACAAACCACATTTTCTCAAACGTTTGTTGATGATATTGATAAAGTAGCTGTTGTCGTTATTGATTACTGCGTTAATGAATCTGGCGAGCGTTATAATATTGAAATAAATAAGGAGAAAACCACATATAATAACGAACCTTGGAAACAAGGTTGTCTGCAACATTTTAAAGATGGAACGTTAATTTATCCAATGAAAATGGCAAACCAATGTTGGCAATCTGTTTATTATTTTGTGAATTCCAAATATAAAACTGCGGAATTACAAGCGTCCGATAAAGTAAAATGTAAAGTATTTCATGAAGGTGAATTTAAGTATCAAAATCCAGCATATTCTAATACTAAAATTATTAGAAGAAAGCATAGACAAATTGAAAAAAGTCCAGATAAAGACAAACGACAAGTCTATAAAATTGAATGGATTAAAGATTACATTTATACTTTAAAAACACTTAAACTGCCCTTAGCAAAGGATAAACACAAAATAGGAAGACTCATTTATGTTGAAATCATTGAAATTTTAGATAAAAACACCTATTTGTATAAAGCTTATGAAAAAGAGGATGACAACGTGATTTATGGCATTATAAAAAAAGTATCTTAACTGTAAACATGAAAAACATACTATTTATATGTTCTGCCAATAAGGATAGATCAAAAACTGCCGAAGATTATTTTAGCAAACATTATCCTAATTTATCTTTTGATTCTGCTGGAACTAACAGAAACACCTGTAATAAGCTTGGAACAAACTACATATGTAAAGAACAATTAGATTTAGCTGATCATGTGATTGTTATGGAAAACAAGCATTTACAAGCAATTAAAGACACTTTTGGTAATACTTATTATAATAAAATAACTGTAGTTAACATTAATGATATCTATAAATATGGTTCTAAAGAATTAATAGAAATTCTAAAGGCTAAAGTTATTTTGTAAAATAGCATTTAACAAACTACACATCTAAATTATTCTAACGAAGCCACAATTAGCTTGACATAATTACTATCGATATAAGTCTGCGACATTATATCTGCAATTATGTCAAATATCGCCCAAACGCGCTATTTCGCTAATTGTTGTGAAATGTTCTATAATTTATATTATGTAAAATAGACTTTTTAACAACATATCGTTTACTCTTATTCTTTCGATTTGAATTAGTATCCTATAAAATGTAAAATATGCTAAAAATACTACTACTTCATAAATCGCGTATTTGAAAATAATTGCACAATGGTACAGAATATTCAATTTATAAGAAACATGACATTGTTGTGTATTTTCAATAATTTAAAGTTACTTAAATAAAAAGCATAAAAAAGCCCAACATAATTCTTGGGCTTTTAATTTATATGATGTTTAATTTATAATGTCACCATTAGCTCTAAACTCGACATCCTTGTTTTTTCCTTTTTGTTTAAATTCGACATCATAAAAAGTACCTTTAGATGCGCTTTGTACAAATTCGATTTCAGTAATATCTTCGCTACCAAATTTGTTTTTAATAACGGTTCTGATTGCTTTTGGTAATTCGTCTTTTTTAATACTAGATTCCGTTTCAATCCATTGTCCGTTTGGACTAAAATCTGCACGATACTTTTCGCCTTTTTTCTTAAAGTGAGCTTCGTAGTTATTATGTGCGTCAACTTCCCAATCTGGATCAGTTTCGCCTGGATATTTGTTTTCAAAAGCAGTTTGAACCACATCCGGAACTTGCGCTTTAATTGTATTTTGACAACTAAATATGACTACTGCTATTATTATATATTTTAAATGTTTCATGTTATTATTGGTTTAAGATGTTAATGGAAATAACTTCAATTTCGCTGTAAATGTTATCTTCTGTGGTGTTTTTTAATTTTAAATTAAAGGCATCACCAACATGTAAATTGATATCTAAATTATAGGTATCTAGGACATTACTAGCTTTTAAATCTTCGATAATAATCATATTATCTTTTATATCTGTAAAGTAAAATAGTCGGCCATCATAACCATCATAGCGTACTTGTTTGGTCACCTCTCCTCTATCTTTTTTTGTTTTTGTATGGTCTGAATTTATAACTATTGTTGATGCAAAAAACAGACTGATTATAATACTTATTAGTTTCATAATTTATGTTTTAAAGGGTTACTATTCTGTTTTACAAAGATGGCAACAACCAGCAGTAATTGCATTATACAATTTTAGGAGACCGTTATAAGATTCACATTTAAATGGTTAAAGCGCACAAAAAAGCCCAACATAACTGTTGGGCTTTAAAGCACTATATTAGGTAATAGACGTTAGATCTTATTTCCATAAATATCAAGTTGTACAACAGGTTTCCCTAATTGCTTTACTTCTTCAAATTGTGTGGCTTTATCACCAACAATTAAATAAACCATTTCAGACTCGTTTAAATATTGGTCAATAATAGCTTTGTAATCCGCTAAAGTCATATTAATTAACTCGTCTTGATCGTTATCCAGAAAGTTATCCGATTTATTATACTTGCTAATCTCTCTTAAAATACTTAATTGTGCACCTAAACTTTCATAAGCTCTGGTGTTTCCTTTCAAGATTTTATTCTTTGTTAATTCTACTTCAGTATCAGTAAAGTCGTCTTTGTAATTAGTTACCATGTCTTTAATAATCTCTAACGATTTTAAAGTTGCATTGGCACGGACACTAGATCTGATTGCAAATGGGCTAACTGCTTGACGTGAAGCAATACTAGAATAAGCACCATAGGTATACCCTTTTCCAATTCTTAAGGTTTGGAATAATTTTCCGCTAGAACCACCACCTAAAATTTCGTTAGCAAAATCAAGGTTGTTTGCGTTTTTATCTGTTCCTGATAACGCTAATTTACCAATATAAACTACTGATTGTTTAGCATCTGGTACATCTACAAAGTATAACGTCCCTCCTGTTCCGTTATCCGTAACATCCATTTTTGGTAAAGTAACTGCGTCACCTTGCCATACTTTTAAAGGACTTAAAGCACTAATAGTTTGCGCTTTATTAATGGCACCTGCAATATGAAATGTTGCAGTTTTTGGTGATAAGTTTTTGTAATACGCTTTTAAATCGTCCATAGTTATCGCTGCAGTACTCTTTAAAGTACCAGAGCCATTAATTCCGAAACGATGACTGTCACCATATATTAATTGATTAAAGACGTTAGAAGCTATGGCATTAGGATTTGCTTCGCTACCTTTTAAACCTGTTTCTAAAGCTTGTTTTAATCTTGTAAACTCTTTAGCATCCCAACGAGGTTCTAAAATAATCTCTTTAACTAGCTTAATAGTCTCGTCTAAGTTTTTTGTTAAACACGATCCCGTAATATGAAAATCTTCATTGGCACTATACATATTGATACTAGCACCAAGTAAACCAATCGCTTCCTCTAAATCTGCTGCTGTTTTAGATTTTGTACCCTGCATCATTAAATCGCTAAATAGGCTAGCAACCCCTTCTTTTCCTTTAGGATCTAATAACTGACCACCAGGAATAGTAATGTCAAATTGTACTAATGGCACCTCATTGTTTTCGATACCATATAATGCCATTCCGTTATCTAAATCGCCTTTCCAAATGGTTGGTGATTTAAAGACTGGTAATTTTCCAAATCCAGGTTCGCTTCTATCATGTTTGCTAGGTGTTTTTTCGTAAACTGCTTCTTCACCTTGGCTTACTTCTTCATTGGCAACATCCTTTTTAACTTCTTCAATCCAAACGGTTGCTTCCTTACTATCTGCAATAGCTAGGTCTAATTGCCCTTTTGGCACTACACTTGTCATAACATAGTTTTGACCTTTAATATACTTGTTATACACACGCATTACATCCGCAGCAGTAACTGCATTAGTTAACTTAGCACGTTCTGTAATAAAACTAGGGTCACCATTAAACTCATTATCCTGTACTAACTGGAATGCTTTGTTTAAAACAGTACTAACCCCTTGGTATAAACCTGTTTCAAGTTCGGCTTTGATACGCTTTAAATCGTCTGTATTAACACCATTAGTTTCAAATTTAGTTAAACCAGCATCTATAGCGGCTTTAACTTGATCTAAGTCCGTCCCTGCGTTAGCACGTACTCTAAACACAAACTCTCCAGCCAACTCACTACTATTTTGGTAGGTTCCAACACGAGGTGCTAGTTTTTGTTCTTCGACTAATACATTATATAAAGGTGATTTTTTACTACCACTTAGCAATTCGCCTAAAATATCTAAAGCATAACTATCAGCATCATAATTTTTTACTGTTGGGTATACCATACGTACCTCAGGTAACTTGGCAAAGTTGTCTTCAAAATATAACGATTTTGTGTTTTCTAAAACCACAGGTGCTATATTTTGCTCTTCTACATCTGGTCCGCTCGGGATTTCTCCAAACCACTGCGCTACTAGTTTTTTAGTTTCGGCAATGTCAATATCTCCAGCAATTACTAGAGAGGCGTTTTTAGCACCATAATATTGTTTGTAAAACTCTTTTACATCAGCAACAGTTGCAGCTTGTAAATCTGGCAATGCACCAATTACAGTCCAGTTATATGGATGTCCTTGAGGATATAAGTTTTTTCTAATAATCTCATCCGTGTAACCATAAGCTGCGTTATCAACACGTTGACGTTTTTCGTTTTTAACCACTTGCTTTTCACGTTCTAGAGCAGCTTCTGTTACCGTATTAATCATGTAACCAAAACGGTCTGAATCAATCCACATAATTTTTTCAAAAGCATCCTTTGGTACCACTTCATAATACACAGTATAGTCATTAGAAGTCCCTCCATTACGACTTCCACCCCATTCTGGAATCATTTTACGATTGGCACCTACCGGAACGTTTTCGGAATCATTAAAAGACATGTGCTCAAAAAAGTGAGCAAAGCCTGTTTTACCTGGTTTTTCTCGGTTAGAACCAACGTGCATTAGGGTTGCTACAGCAACTATTGGATCAGAATGGTCTTCATGAAGGATTACTTCTAAACCATTATCGAGTGTAAATTTTTCATAATCGATTTTAAAATCGGCAGTCTTCTCTACTCCTGAAGTACCAGAATCTCCACAAGAGACTAAAGCTAAACCAGTTAGTAGAATTAAAGATTTAATTGTACGCATTACTTATAGTTTTATTTGATTGTGCCCTAAAGATAGCCATTAATTTTTTGTCTTAAAATTTTAATAAATACGTTAAAAGGAAACCTATTTTTACTATCTTTAGGTAAATATAAAATTTAAGAATATGGATATTAATTTTGAATATGACGAGGTAAAAGCAAGTGAAGAGTTGGAGCAATTTACTGCAGAAAAAATCCAAAAATTGTTTAATAAATACGAATTTATAGTACGTGCGGACGTATTTTTTAAATTAGAAAATACAAGTGACGATAAATCTGGGAAAATTGCGGGAATTAGGTTAAGTGCTCCTGGACCAAGATTATATGCTGAAGAAAGTAAAGACACACTACATAAAAGTGTTAGTGAGGTTGTCAACCAATTAGAAAGACAACTTTCTAAACGTAAAGGAAAAATGAATGCACATTAGTAGTATTATAATTGATAAAAAAAAGCAACTCTATTCGAGTTGCTTTTTTTATGCTTTAGTTTTTGGTGAAGCAGAAAAGTTTAGTGCAATTATTATATAGAAAAATAACAACCCGGAGGATTTGCCTTAAACGCGAATCTGTTTTAAAGATCTTGTACAAAAAAACACGCTAACTATGGTTATATTAAACCTGTAGTTAGCGTGTTTTGATTATTATATAATCGGGTTACTATACTTACACCGATAATTGTTTGAATTTAATCCCTAAAGTAGATTCTACCTTTTTAAGGTCATTACGCTCACTACTTAAAATCAACGCAATAGATTCTCCTTTTTTACCAGCTCTTGCTGTACGTCCACTTCTGTGCGTGTAATACTCAATATGTTCTGGTAATTGGTGGTGCATTACAAAAGCTAAATCATTTACATCTATTCCTCTTGCAGACACATCTGTAGATATTAATAATTGTAACGTTGTATTTTTAAACGCACGCATTACTTTATCACGTTCTCTTTGTTGCATATCTCCTTCTAAAGCACCAACATTAAACCCTTCGGTTTCTAATTGGTGTCTTAATGCTTGCGCACCAGCCTTAGTTTTAGTAAATATAATACCACGTTGGTCTTCTCTTTCTTCTAATAATCGGATTAAAGCCGATGCTTTTTCGTGTACTGAGGTTTCAACAAAAAAGTGAGATATATTTTGATTAACAATACTACTTCTGTCTATTTCTAAACGTACTGCTTCATCTGCGATATAACGCTTTACAATCTCTTTTAAATCGTCAGACATCGTAGCACTAAATAACCACGTGTTTTTTGGACCTGCTACAGAACTTAAGATTGTTGTTAAATCGTTTTTAAAACCCATGCTTAGCATTTCATCAGCTTCATCTAAAACAATAGTTTTAACATCTGTTAATTTTACTGCTCCACGATTAACCAAATCTACTAAACGACCAGGAGTCGCCACAATAATATGTGTTGTTCTAGCTACATTTTTAAGTTGAATATCAATTTTTTCGCCACCATAAACACCTTCTAAGAAGATTTTAGTATCGTTATATTTGATATACTTAAACAGTTGCTTTTTAATTTGTTGTACTAACTCTCTGGTTGGTGCAATAATTAAAGCCTGTACTGTATCCTTTTTAGGATTTATTTTATGTAATAAAGGTAATCCAAAAGCAGCGGTTTTACCAGTTCCTGTTTGCGCCAATCCGATAAAATCAGTTGACTTTTTTAGTAACGTTGGTATGGCTTGTGCCTGAATATCTGTAGGTGTTTTAATACCTAATTCCTTTAGTGATTTTATATAGTTTTTATCTAAACCTAGATCTTTAAAAGTCATAATTAATAGTAATTAGTCTATAGTTATTTTAATGTATTTACAAAAGTAAGCAACTGCAAACTGCGACTGAATACTGTCAAATGTATTTTATTCTTCTGGTGGAAAACCATTGATCTCTTCAAAAACCTGATCAAAATTAGTACGTAAATACGCATTTAATTTTTTACGGTAATCGTCTTTTAACCATTCTACAAAGTTATAAGTACTTTTACTAATACACTTTGTATAACGCGAAATACGGTAATCTATATCGTCTCCTAAAAGCTTAGCTAATGCTAATGCATCCCAAAGATCCTCACTGTTTTCTGTACAAATATGTGCATGGTGTTGGATCGAACGTTCTAATACTACTTTAGAGCTTTCTCCTGCTCTAATACTATCAATATAGCATTTTTTAATATCAAAATACACCTGCTCAGACTTTTTGAATTGCTCACGCAACTCGTCCGGCATTTCATATCTAAAGTTATTCTCAAGCTCTTCATCACTTAAAATTCCATCTAAGTAATAATTTGGAGAACGGAATATTTTATGCCAATCTAAATCACTTCCCCATGGTCCAAAACGGTGTAGGTTGTTACCTAAATCTATAACAACAAACTTGTTTTTATCTTTTAATATACGTGATCCACGACCAATCATTTGGTAATACAATGTTAATGATTTGGTTGCTCTGTTAAGCATAATACAATCTACTGTAGGCTCATCAAAACCAGTAGTTAAAATACTTACAGACGTTAAAATGGCATCCGGTGTTTCTTTAAACCATTTTAGGATGGCTTTACGTTCCTTTTTTGTATTGTTATTATCTAAATGTGCTACGGGATAACCACCGCGTTTAAACGTGTCATACACGTGTAAAGAGGTATTAATACCGTTATTAAATATTAGTGTTTTTTTACCTTTACAACGTTCTTCATAAGCTTGGATAAGCTTAGTTAACATATCTGTATTGGTATATAAATCTTCAGAAGATTTTACGGTATAATCACCGTTTGCTCCAACAACTAAAGAAGTTAATCCTACGTTATAAGAGAAAATTTCGGCACGAGCCAAAAACTCATTAGCAATTAAAGAGTGGATTGTTTCTCCAACAATAAGTTCGTTATAGTTATCCTTCATTGGAAGGTTAATATTACTACTTAAAGGTGTTGCTGTTACCCCAAGGATAAACGATTTCTCAAAAAACTTAAATAACTTAGTAAAACTGTTATAATGCGCTTCATCAATAATAACTAAACCTATGTCTGAAATATCTAGTTTATTATCCGTCAAACGGTTATTAAGTGTTTCTACCATTGCCACAAAGCAATTAAAATCGCCTTGATCACTTAAATCTGCTTTACTATCTACAATTTTATTACTTACACCAAACTCGGTAAGCATTTTAGACGTTTGTCTACAAAGCTCAATACGGTGGGTCATAACAAGCACTTGCTTTTTATGCGTCTTTAAGTATTGTCTAACAATTTCAGAGAAAATTACCGTCTTACCACCACCCGTTGGTAATTGGTATAACAAGTGATAATCTTCTTGTGCTTCTTCAAAACATTTAAAAATCTTATCAATAGCCCCTTTTTGGTAGCTATAAAGACTTTTTCCTTCTGTGCGTTCTTGTAATTCTAGGGTTTTAACAGACATTAATTAAGTGTAAATTTTTAGATTTTAAGATGTGCAAAAATACAACGAATTAAAGGGTTTCAACGAATAATATGTAAAAAAAATTATTATGTCTACTTTTACACCTTACTATGAGTCATAATTCAGATCTTTTTCAAGCCCAATTTAGTGGCTTTTATAATACACCCCATTTATTTTATTCTGAAATTTTCGGAATACAACCCTTTGTAAAACAATTAGATAAAACGTTTGTGTTTAATCGTGATGTCAGGCCTAACATAAGACTAGGGCAGCGTGTCGAGCAATTTGTGTTTGAAGAGTTAAATCAGTTTGAATCCATTCAGGTTATAGCAGAAAACATACAAATCCAAGAAAATGCAAACCATACTATAGGCGAATTGGACTGCTTATTTCTAGATGAAACGATGCCATTTCATCTAGAAATACAGTTTAAATACTACTTATATGATGCTACTTTAGGTCCTAAAGAAATTGATTGTTTAATTGGACCAATGCGTCGTGACTCGTTATTAGAAAAACTGAATAAACTAAAAATAAAACAGCTTCCCCTACTCTTTAACCCTGCGACTAAACCATTATTGGAGTCTTTAAATTTAGAAAGCAATACCGTAAAACAACTAATCTATTTTAAAGCGCAAATTTTTGTGCCTTACGGAACTTCTGTTACGTTTAAAACCATAAATAACGACTGTATTTATGGGTTTTATTTTAATTACAAAGCGTTACCTGAGTTTTCTAACTGTAAGTTTTTTAAACCTGAAAAGACAGATTGGTTATTAGATTTAGATGTTAATGTAAATTGGCAAACTTTAGAACAAATCACCCCACAATTAACTATTTACGAAACCGAAAAATATGCGCCTTTATTATGGTTAAAATTCCCTAATGGGGAATTAACAAAATGTTTTGTAGTCCCTTGGTAATACAATTTAATAGTGCAAAATAATAAAATTGACATTCTAAATTCTTATTAGCGAATGTTGTAGCCTTGTTAAAAGTATTAGTTGACTCACTCAAACTTTAGGTTGACTCATTGGTCTTAATTTTTGTTTGTATTTACGATAGCTTCGTAAAAAACAACGTTATGAAAAATATATTTACACTATGCATCTTAATGCTAACCACATTGGTTACCGCACAAACTGAAGTACCTTCAAAAATAGAAGCCGTAAAAGTATTTAAAAGCAATGCTGAGATAAAAAGAGAAGCGTCATTTACAACCAAAATAGGACGACAAGATATTGTGTTAACCGGTATTTCTACAAGTATAAATCCTTCTAGTTTGCAGGTTTTGTTTAATAATTCTAACACAGTATTGATCTCTGCCAAATATGAAACTAATTATTTAGTCTCAAAACCAAACAACAAAGAGATTGAAACCTTAAAAACACAATTAGAGGCTTTAAATAGTAATTTACTATGGATGTCACACCAACGCAATAGCTTACTTGGTATGGAGCAAATACTTAATAAAAATCAAGATCTAGGTTCTGGAAATTCTAGCTTTACACCACAACAAGTTTTAGAGTTAAGTAATGTGTATCGTGCTAAATATTTAGAGATAAAAAAAGAACTGATTGCATTAGAAACATCAGAAAAACCTATTAGAGCACAAGCTATAAAGTTAAACCAGCAATTAAAAGAGCTTAGCGCAGAATTTGATAAACCTAGTGGTAACATCGTATTACAAATAGAATCTAAACAAGTAGAAAAAGTAGTTTTAGATTGTAAATATAGTGTTGGTAATGTTGGGTGGAAACCTTTATATGACTTAAGGTCAGAAGGAATTACCGAAAAAGTTAGCCTAACATACAAAGCAGGAATTTATCAAAATACAGGTTTAGATTGGAACGATGTAACATTAACTATTAGTACCGGGAATCCATCACAAAACAACGATAGACCTATTTTAAATCCATTATATGCTAACATCTATTATCAAAAACAATTTAAGAAAGAACAAGATGCTGCTATGGAAGAAGTTGAAGTTATAAATATAGCCTATAGACAAAAATCTAACGGGTATGTTGACCAATCAAGTGTCTCTGAAAATCAATTAACTATTGACTTTAATATTCTAAGTAAACGCACCATTGTTAGTGATGGAAAACAAAATTTAGTTGCACTACAAGCATTTGATTTAAATACAGATTACATCTATCACACGGTTCCTAAATTAGATAGAGGTGCCTTTTTACTAGCTAAAATAACGGATTGGAGTCAGTATAATTTAGTTGCTGGACAAGCTAATATCTTTTTTGAAGGTGCTTTTGTGGGGACTACTTTTATTAATCCAGAAGTAACAGCTAAAGCATTATTGATATCTATGGGACGTGATAACAGTATTATTGTGGAGCGCACACCTATAAAAGATTATAGGTCTTCTAAATTTATTGCCAGTAATACTAAAGAAACTATTGGCTATGATATTGTTGTAAAAAACAAAAAAGGAACACCAATTACTATCGAAATTTTAGATCAGATACCTGTCTCTAAAAACAAAAATGTCCAAGTGGTTTTAGAAGAAAAAGGTCAAGCTGAATATACTGAGGATGTGGGTAAACTATTATGGACATTACAGGTTGGTGCAAGAGAAACCGTTGTAAATTCGTTTATGTACAGTATTAAATATCCAAAAAATGATACAGTAACAGGGATAAAATAAGTTTTAAGGCTTTATTAAGCAGAATGAAAAGCCCCTTTTTGGGGCTTTTTCGTTTTTTTAAATTAATTTTGTGAAACACTTATATGTTACAATTACTTTTGACCTTTAAATGGAGTTAAACAGCGTATCATTTATCTAAACGTAAACTTATAGCACCCTTTGTTTTATTAATGAAAAAGCATAAAAACATTAGATCGTTTACCATAATTACACTATTAATTATACAAATGGTGTTTTTATTTATGATAGCTAAAGAAAAATACGAAGCTTCTAATTTTACAATACTGTTTTATATTATCGTTATTACTGTTGCTGTGTTTTTTGCTTATCGATATTTGGATTTACACCATGATACTTACGATTACGAGAAAATAGGAGTTGCTATTTGGGTGCCTATTGGCGCAGTGTTTTGTTACGGACTAAACATTCATCTTGGTTTTAGTAGTGTTTTATCTGCCGGAATTACAGGCACTTTAGCTTCATTTGTTCCTGTATTGAATAAGCAATCCATGTACATAAAAAAAATACCAGGTGCCATATATTGTGGTGCTTTTGTTGGTATGTCTAGTGCTGAAATCACTCCGACAATAACATTTGTAATAGTTGCAGGATTAATTACTGGGGGGCTTTTTATGTTGTCTAAAAATTTATTCTTGGGTATTGGTGGTAAGTTAGGTGCATTAGCATTTGCTGGCGTTTCTATGGTTTCATTACTTTATTATTTATTTATATGAATTTAATAATTTTAGCTATAACCGGAATACTTGGCGCGACATTAACTTATTATGTTAGTGAGGAGCTAAATCAGGGCGCTGTTAGGGCATCCGCTGTTTTAGCTCTAATTGTTGGCCTGTTTTTTTACTGGTTTCCAAACGTGCTAAGCAGTTACTTTACCAATACAATTCCTATTGTTTTTATCGGAACATCTTTTATCGGCATGGCTTCGCCGAAAGGCTCAAAAAACTATTTATTATTAGCTATCGCTGGTGTATTTTTTAGTGTAATTTACGTTAATAAAAGCCACTTTTTTAATGGATACGGTGGCGCTTTAGGAACTTTAGCTTTTATAACTTTAATTGCAACTATGGCGTGTTTTAACTGGTATGCTAATAAAACCAAAATAACACAACGAATTGTACTTATTAAAAACAAGATTTTTAATCGTAATAAATAACTAAATTTCTGTGATTACTTGAACAAAAACGGGCTTAAAAAGGTTTCGTTAATAACTCCTTACAAAACCCTTTCATTACCTTAACAAATTCACTTATTTTGCAACTCTAAATTTAGTCGTAAAAAGTGTCATTCTCATTTAAATGATCCAATACATTTGTTGGTTTTCAAGAATGTTACACGCGTCTTTTTTAAAATAATAGATACCACCACATGAAAGTCTGTATTGCCGAGAAACCAAGTGTAGCAAGAGAAATTGCGCAAGTATTAGGTGCCAACACAAAGCGTGATGGTTACTATGAGGGTAATGGGTACGCAGTAACTTATACGTTTGGCCATTTATGTACTTTAAAAGAACCAAACGACTATAAACCGTATTGGAAAAGTTGGGATTTAAACAACTTACCAATGCTTCCTGAAAAATTTGAAACTAAAGTTACCAAAGATTCAGGAATCCAAAAGCAATTTAGAATTGTAAAAAGCTTATTTGATAAAGCAGATGTAGTTATAAATTGTGGGGATGCCGGGACAGAAGGAGAATTAATACAACGTTGGGTTTTAGATCAAGCTAGTTATAAAGGAGAAGTGCAACGCCTTTGGATTAGCTCTCTAACAACAGAAGCTATTAAAGAAGGCTTTTTGAAGTTAGAACCGAGTTCTAAATATGATAATTTGTACTATGCTGGGTTTTCAAGAGCAATTGGAGATTGGCTTTTAGGTATGAATGCCACACGTTTGTATACTGTTAAATATGGTGGTTACAAACAAGTATTAAGTGTTGGGCGCGTACAAACACCAACCTTAGCAATGGTAGTAAACCGTTGGAAAGAAATCGAAAATTTTAAGCCCCAACCCTATTGGGAACTGCAAACCATGTATCGTGACACCTTATTTAGTTATGAGGAAGGGCGATTTTTAAAAATGGAAGATGGTGAGAAGTTAGCCAATATTGTAAAAGCACATGATTTTGAAATTGTGTCAATTACAAAGAAAAAGGGTAATGAATATGCGCCAAAACTATTCGATTTAACAGGGTTGCAGGTCTATTGTAATACAAAATTTGGATTTTCGGCAGACGAAACTTTAAAAATAGTACAGAAATTGTACGAAATGAAAGTGGTCACCTATCCAAGAGTAGATACTACGTTTTTACCAAATGATATTTATCCAAAAGTAGCAGGGATTTTAAAAAACCTAACTAAATACGCGACATTAACTGCTCCAGTTTTAACAAAGAAGATAAAAAAATCAAAAAAAGTTTTTGATGATGCAAAGGTTACGGATCACCACGCGATTATACCAACGGGGGTCCAAAGTAATTTGCAATACAATCAGCAACAAGTGTATGATATTATTACACGTCGTTTTATTGCTGTGTTTTATGACGATTGTAAAGTGGCAAATACCACAGTTATTGGTAAAGCCGAAAGTGTAAACTTTAAAACTACAGGTAAAGAAATATTAGAAAAAGGATGGCGTGTTGTGTTTGAAACTAAAGACAGTTCTAGCCGTGAAACTGGTCTTTTACCAACGTTTGTAAAAGGCGAAAAAGGACCACACGAACCTAGTTTTTTAGAAAAACAAACCAAGCCACCAAATCAATTTACAGAAGCCACCTTATTACGTGCAATGGAAACAGCAGGTAAGCAAGTGGATGATGATGAGTTGCGAGATTTGATGAAAGAAAACGGTATTGGAAGACCTTCTACCCGTGCCAATATTATCGAGACATTATTTAGACGTAAATATATAAAACGTAATAAAAAGCAAGTACTACCAACTGTAACAGGTATTCAGTTGATTGATATTATTAGAAATGATTTATTAAAATCGGCAGAACTGACTGGTCTTTGGGAAAAACAGCTAAAAGATATAGAGAAAGGCGAATATTCTGCTTCAGCATTCATAAAAAACATGAAGCATATGGTAGATCAATTGGTCTACGAAGTGCGAAGCGAAAAAGTAGAAGCCAAAATTAGTTACACTAATAACAAATCTGAAAAAGCAACCAAAGCTAAACCAAAAGCTAAAGCTAGTGCTAAAGCTAGTGCTAAAGGCATTGTTGGAAAAGCATGCCCTAAATGTAAAGCAGGACAGATTTTAAAAGGAAAAAGCGCCTATGGATGCACTAACTATGGTAAGACATGTGATTTTGTGCTTCCTTTTAGTTTTGGTGAAAAGACTATATCCGAAAACCAGTACAAACGTTTATTAGATAAAGGATCTACAGTAAATTTGAAAGGTTTTAAGATTAATGATACTTCTGTTGAAGGTTTGCTACGTTTTGACGATAATTTTAAATTGAAGTTAGAGCCTAAGCAAACTAAAGCGACTAATACTACAGATGACAAAACGTGTCCTAAGTGTAAAAAAGGAACTATTATTAAAGGTAAAACAGCTTATGGTTGTAGTGCCTACAAAACGGGTTGCGATTTTAGATTTAGTTATGATTTGATTCGTGAAAAGGCTAATGGGCAACCTTTAACTAAAGATTTAGTGTTTCAGATTTTGAATGGTTAGTGGGGTTTGAATATGGATATTTTTTATAACGTGGATTCTGCGTCGTAGCGCAGAATGACAAACGAGATGATTAAACTATGGAAACGAAGCTAACATTTCGATAAACACAACGTCACTTCGAGTGATTTTGAAGTATGAAAAATTGTATCGAGAAGCATATTGAACGCAATGTTTGTAATAGTAACTAGAGGAATTAAAAGTGGATTCTGCGTCGAAGCGCAGAATGACAAACGAGATGATTAAGCTATGGAAACAAAGCTATCATTTCGATAAACACAACGTCACTTCGAGTGATTTTGAAGTATGAAAAATTGTATAGAGAAGCACATTAAACGATCTGTTTGTAATAGTAACTAGAGGAATTAAAAGTGGATTCTGCGTCGAAGCGTAGAATGACAAACGAGATGATTAAACTATGGAAACAAAGCTAACATTTCGATAAACACAACGTCACTTCGAGTGAATTTGAAGTATTAAAAATTGTATCGAGAAGCGCATTAAACGATCTGTTTGTAATAGTAATTAGGGGAATTAAAAGTGGATTCTGCGTCGTAGCGCAGAATGACAAACGAGATGATTAAACTATGGAAACAAATCTAACCTTTTGATAAACACAACGTCACTTCGAGTGATTTTGAAGCATGAAAAATTGTATCGAGAAGCGCGTTACCTTCTGTTTGTAATAGTAATTAGAGGGATTAAAAGTGGATTCTGCGTCGAAGCGCAGAATGACAAACGAGATGATTAAGCTATGAAAACGAAGCTAACATTTTGATAATCATAACGTCACTTCGAGTGATTTTGAAGTATGAAAAATTGTATCGAGAAGCATATTGAACGCAATGTTTGTAATAGTAACTAGTGGAATTAAAAATGGATTCTGCGTCGTAGCGCAGAATGACAAACGAGATGATTAAACTATGGAAACGAAGCTAACATTTCGATAAACACAACGTCACTTCGAGTGATTTTGAAGTATGAAAAATTGTATCGAGAAGCGCATTAACCGATCTGTTTGTAATAGTAACTAGAGGAATTAAAAGTTTATTCTGCGTCGTAGAGCAGAATGACAGCAGCAACAAATCAATTAGAGTAGTAATTTATAAACATATCAAAACCCGCATTATAACTTAAAACGACAAAATCATTATTTTGGAAAACGAGAACCAACAACACTTTAAAATATACAAACCCTATAAAATGCTTAGTCAGTTTTCTAGTAATGCTAGTAAAGAACAGCGTAAGCGTTTTTTAAGTGAGTTGGGTGTATTCCCAGAAGGTACAATGCCTATTGGTCGTTTAGACGAAAAAAGTGAAGGTCTACTCCTACTTACTACAGACGGAAAATTAAGTGACCATATTAATCAATCCGGAATTGAAAAAGAATACTACGCTTTAGTTGATGGCGCAATTTCCGCGGAAGCGATACAAAAATTATGCGACGGTGTAGAAATTGGTTTTAACGGTAAAAAGTACATGACAAAACCATGTAAGGTCTTTAAATTGGAAGCATTACCAGATTTACCAGAACGGTCTCAAAAAATAAGAGACGCCAGACATGGTCCAACCACTTGGATTTCTGTAACTTTAACAGAAGGAAAATTTAGGCAAGTGCGTAAAATGACAAGTGCTATTAACTGTCCAACCTTAAGATTAGTGCGTGTTAGAGTTGGTAATATTCTATTAAATGCTATGCCTTCTGGTGCTGTTTTTCCTATAGAAAATCTAAAAGAGATACTTTAACGTATCTTTAATTTTTAATACTATAGTAATCGTATAAAACACATTACTTTTGTACTAATTAGCAACATATTTCATGATTAAATACGCCCATTTTTTTTACGATTATTTTATAGATTTAGGAGTTAGTAAAGTAACCTCTAAATACTTAAATTTATTGGTGCTTTTAATAGTTACGCTGGTTGTAATTTTACTATTAGATCTATTAATTAGAAAGGTTTTAAGGCTATTGTCTGCTAAAGTAGCATCGACTACTAAATCTAATTTTGACGATTTACTAATCGCTAACCGCGTCCCAAGAAACATAGCACATATTCCTGCTTTATACTTAGCGATAGAAAGTATTCCTTTAGTTTTTAATGATTTTGAAAATCTACATGTGTTTTTTGAAAAATTAATGCAAGTTGCCGGGATTATATTAGGTTTATGGATTGTTAGAAGCTTATTAAATACACTTAAAAATTACTTTAAAACCTTACCAAGATTAAGAGATAAACCAATTGATAGTTATATTCAGGTATTTATGATATTTGCTTGGGTTGTTGGAGCTGGTCTGGCATTGGCAGTAATTATTGGAGGCGATTCGCTTTGGAAATTTATTACAGGTTTTGGTGCTGCTACAGCCATTATTTTATTGATTTTTAAGGACACCATTCTAGGATTTGTTGCTAGTATACAAGTGTCTATTAATGATATGGTCCGCATTGGTGACTGGATTACATTTGAAAAATTTGGTGCAGATGGAGATGTTATTGAAATAAATTTAGCGACGGTAAAGGTTCAGAATTTTGATAATACTATTACCACTATTCCAACTTATGCGTTGATATCAGATTCGTTTAAAAACTGGAGAGGAATGACAAACTCTGACGGTAGACGTATTAAAAGACACATGCTAATCAAGCAAACGTCTATAAAGTATTTAAATACAGAAGACATTGAACGTTTGAAAAAAATCGAGATCATTTCGGTGTATTTAAACACAATGCAGGATAAAATAAATAGCTTTAATGCGTCACACACTATTGATAAATCTGTTTTAATTAACGGACGAAACCTGACTAATATTGGTGTTTTTAGAAAATTTATTCAAACATATTTAGAGCAACATTCTGCTATTAATAACGACATGTTACTAATGGCTAGACAATTACAACCAACCGCACAAGGTATTCCTTTAGAGATTTACTGCTTTACTAAGGATAAGCGTTGGGAAAGTTATGAATACGTAATGAGTGACTTGTTTGATCACTTTTTAGCTGCTGTACCTTACTTTGATTTAGAATTGTTTGAACTACCAAACGACACTTCTTTTAAGCAGTGCTAGCCTCTTAAATTTTATTGAAAGTTAATTTTTAGTTAATTCGATTTCAACATTAATAGTATTACTATTATATTTGCAATCAAATTAAATATTATGCATACTTTACTTTCAAATCTAAAGATTAATATTAACGAGAAAATTTACCTTAAAGATCCAGAATCTTCTGCTTTAGGTAAACGCATCGTAGAAAATAGTATCCTACTAATTGATGAAATTGGTTTTGATGCTTATACTTTTAAAAAATTAGGTGCTAAAATTGGCTCTAATGAAAGTAGTATTTATCGCTATTTTGAGAGTAAACATAAATTACTAATCTATTTAGCGTCTTGGTATTGGACTTGGTTAGAATATCAATTGGTATTTACAACAAATAGTATTGATAACACAACTGCAAAAATTGATAAAGCCATAAATATACTGACAAGAACTACAACAGTAGATTCTAACTTCTCACATATTAACGAGGTTATTTTAAAGCGCATAGTTATAAATGAATACTCAAAATCTTACTTAACTAAAGAGGTTGATAACGAAAACAAAGAGGGTTACTTTTTAGTATACAAACGTTTAGTAACTAGGCTTCATGACATGATTTTAGCAATAGACAGCAACTACCCTTACGCATTTAGTTTAGCAAGCACGGTTATAGATGGTGCTTTACATCAACACTTTTTAAAAGATCACTTTACAACCATATCAGACTTAAAAGCTTCTGATTCACCTACAAATTATTTTAAAGATTTAGTATTCAAAACCCTTAACATTACTACAAATGAGTAAAAAAATCCTAACTGCTTGGCAACGTTTTATTGGTTTATTAAAATTAGACAGAAAAGATGTTAGACAAGTGTTTTTCTACGCCATTTTTGCTGGTTTAGTTAACCTATCCTTACCCCTGGGGATTCAAGCTATTATCAATTTACTACAAGCTGCACAGATTAGCACATCTTGGATTGTATTGGTAGTTTTAGTGACCTTAGGTGTTGTTTTTGTTGGAATTTTACAATTGATGCAAATCAGAATTATTGAAAATATTCAGCAAAAAATATTTACGAGAGCTTCTTTTGAATTTGCTTATCGTTTTCCTAAAATGAAAATGAGTGGTTTAAGTGGTTATTATCCACCAGAATTAGCCAATCGCTTTTTTGATACTATTAATGTACAAAAAGGAATCGCCAAAGTTTTAATCGATTTTCCTGCAGCTATTTTACAAATCGTGTTTGGATTGATTCTTTTATCTTTTTACCATCCCTTTTTTATTATATATGGTGCTTTATTATTAATCTTAATATACGTTGTATTTAAGTTTACAGCAGAAAAAGGATTACGAACAAGTATTGATGAGTCTAACCACAAGTATAAAGTGGCACACTGGCTGCAAGAAATTGCACGCTCTATAGTTAGTTTTAAATTGTCTGGAAAAACGAGTTTAGCCCTTAATAAAAACGACAAATTGGTTACTAATTACTTAGAAGCAAGAGAGAGCCATTTTAAGATATTAGTAACTCAGTTTATTCAGCTTATTGGTTTTAAAGTCTTAGTAACAGCCGGTCTTTTGATTATTGGTGGTGCTTTAGTACTTAATCAGCAAATGAATATTGGGCAGTTTGTCGCTGCAGAGATTATAATATTATTAGTCATTAATTCTGTTGAAAAACTAATTTTAGGTTTAGAAACATTTTATGATGTTTTGACTTCAATTGAAAAATTAGGAAAAATTGTAGATAAAGATTTAGAGTCTCAAGATGGCGAGATATTAGATGTCACTGATACTGATTTTGATATAGAACTTGATAATATTTCATACAGTGTGCCAGACCGCAGCACTCCTATTTTAAAGGATATTTCCTTAAAAATTAATGCTAAGGACAGGATTTTAATTCAAGGTGACAGTGGTTCTGGTAAATCTAGTTTGCTAAAATTAATTGCTGGCGTTATTGCTCCTACAAATGGAAGTATTTACGTTTGCGATAAATCATTAACTAGTATTAACATCAATAGTTACCGTTCTAATATTGGACAGATTTTAGTAGAAGAAACACCGTTTGAAGGGACGCTACTTCAAAACATAACCTTTGGAGACACTTCTATTACTGCGAAGCAATTGGATTGGGCTATTCAAAATGTGGGACTAAAGGACTTTGTAAAACAATTACCAGATGGCATGAGTACGATGTTATATCCAGAAGGAAAAGGGGTGTCTTTTACAATTTCTAAAAAAATAATGTTAGCAAGAAGTATTGTAAAACAACCACGCTTGCTAATGCTGAAAGAACCATTAGATCAATTTGAAGCTAAAGAAGCACAGCAAATAGTAGACTTTTTAAGTCAACCACAGCATCCTTGGACTTTAGTTGTTGTTAGCCAGAATAATATCTGGAAACAAACACTTAACCAAGTGATTATTTTAGATAAAGGTCAAATAATTAACACTAAATAGCATGTTAAATATTTCAACAAATAACGTCAACAAAAGCGTTGATATCAGTCGTTTTAGTTCTGTGCAAAAAGCATTTAACAAAAGACATTATAAGCATTTTAATCGCTTATTAATAATATTTGCCATTATTGGAATTATAATATTGTTTTTACCTTGGACACAAAGCATCACTGCTTCAGGTTTGGTAACAACACTAACACCAGATCAAAGACCGCAAACCATTCAATCGCCTATACCAGGTCGTATTGAAAAATGGCACGTCAGAGAAGGTGATTTTGTAAAAAAAGGAGATACTATTTTATTTATTTCTGAAATAAAAAACGAATATTTTGATCCTAATTTAGTCGAAAGAACAGGACAGCAGATTAAAGCTAAAAGTGCTTCTGTAATCTCTTATACTGGTAAAGTTAAAGCGTTAAATAATCGTATTTCAGCTTTAGCTAACGAAAGACAGTTAAAACTACAACAAGCCGAAAACAAACTATTACAATCTAAATTAAAGGTTAAAAGTGATAGCATCGATTTTCAAGCTTCAAAAACCAACTTAAATATTGCTGAAAAACAATTTTCGCGTACAGAGCAATTACAGTCTGAAGGATTAAAAGCTGTCACAGATGTCGAGGAAAAGCGTTTAAAACTGCAAGAAACTCAGGCTAAACTGATTTCACAAGAGAATAAGTATTTAGCTGCTCAGAATGAAGTTATTAATGCAAGAGTAGAATTAAACCGTATCAGTGCAGAGTATTCAGATAAAATATCCAAAGCGCAGAGTGATAAATTTACTGCGGAATCTAGTGGATTTGATGCGGAAGCACAAGTCACCAAATTAGAAAATGCGTACACTAATTATTCTATGCGAAATGATATGTATTATATCAAAGCACCGCAAGATGGCTATATAAACAAAGCTATAAAAGCTGGTATTGGAGAAACGTTTAAGGAAGGTGAGCAATTAGTTGGAATCACACCATCTAAGTTTGATATCGCTATCGAAACTTTTATAAATCCAATAGATTTACCTCTAGTCCATTTAAATGAGCAATTTAGAGTACAGTTTGACGGGTGGCCAGCTATTATATTTAGCGGTTGGCCTAATGTATCTTATGGTACTTACGGTGCAAAAGTAGTGGCAATAGAACGTTTTATTAGTCCTAACGGAAAATTTAGAATCCTTTTAGCGCCAATTGAAGGAGAACATAAATGGCCAGAAGCAGTACGCGTAGGTTCTGGAGCAAGAGCTATTGGGTTATTAGAAGATGTACCAATTTGGTTTGAGTTATGGAGACAGTTAAATGGCTTCCCTCCTAATTATTATCAGCCAAACGAAGCAAAAACAGGCAAAGCAGATAAAAAGTAAAGATGAAAAACATATTTAAATACATAGTACTAGTCATTCCTTTTTTAATTAACGCACAATCTATTGAAGGCTTAAGTTTTACTGAATATCTAGGTTACGTTAAACAATATCATCCTGTTGCAAAACAAGCAGATTTACGCTTGGAAGTAGGCCAAGCCGCCTTAATGAAAGCGCGTGGTGGCTTTGATCCAAAGTTTCAAGTGGATTTTAATGAAAAAGATTTTAAAAGCACTGAGTATTACGAACGTCTAAACGCTACCTTTAAAGTTCCAACTTGGTACGGTATTGAGTTAAAAGCTAATTTTGAAGAAAACTCTGGCTACTATCTTAACCCAGAAAACACCGTACCAGATGATGGTTTATTTAGTGCAGGTATAGGGTTTTCTTTAGGTCAAGGTATGTGGATAAACAAACGTATGGCTGATGTTAAAAAAGCTAAGTTTTTTAAAACACAGACAGAAGCAGAACGTAATTTATTAGTAAACACAGTAATTTACGATGCATCTCTAGCTTATTTTGATTGGTTGCAAGCGTATAACGAAACTAAAATTTACGAACGCTTTTTACAAAATGCAGATATTAGATTTAAAGGTGTGCGATCAAGTGTTTTAGCAGGTGATAAAGCGGGAATAGATAGTCTAGAAGCCGGAATTATTGTAAAAACAAGAGCTTTAGAATTAGAGCAAGCAAAGGTTAAGTTGTTAAAAGCAAGACTAGAAGCGTCTAACTTTATTTGGATAAACAATACGCCGGTGGATATTAATGCTACTGTAACGCCTATTACTATTATTGAAGAGGAGATTGATAATGTATTATCTTTAAATCAGCTGAATAATTTTAATATCGAAAGCCATCCAAAACTATTGGCCTTAGGTAGTAAAATTGATGGTTTGGATGTGGATAGACAATTAAAAGGGAACAAACTGTTACCTGTGATTAATGCGCAGTATAATTTTTTAAGTGAAACACCAAATCAAGCTAACACCTTTAATGCTGCAAACTATAAAGCAACTATAAAAGTGGCCTTTCCTTTGTTTTTAAGAAAAGAAAGAGGTGATTTAAAGCTATCTAAATTGAAAATACAAGAAGCTAAGTTTGATCTATCAAATACCCAATTGCAATTAAAAAATAAGATTGAGGCAGTAACTAAAGAGTTAGAATCTTATCAAACACAAAATGTATTAATTGAGACTATTGTAACGGACTACAATACATTATTAAATGCTGAAGAACGCAAATTTAGTTTTGGAGAAAGCTCAGTGTTTTTAATTAATAGTAGAGAAAATAAGCTGATAGCAGCGCAAGTAAAAGCAATACAGTTGAAAAATAAATTTTTTACAACCAAAGCCAAGCTGTTTAATAATTTAGGGTTAGTCCCAAATTAGATTACTCTTCTTTTTTAGTATCGGAAGATGCTTTAGTAGTGTCTTCCTTTGTTTTTGTATCTGTTTTAACAGACTCTTCTATTGGATTAGTGATTTCGTCATCTTTAAAACCTTGTTCTAAAAGTTTTAATTTGCTTTCTTCGGTTTTAGCTAAAACAAGAATTGCTTTACGTCCTGTTCTTAAATTCCATTGATTTGACATAATAATATTATTATTTTCATCAAAAATCCTAAGCTCTGCCGTATTTGGTCCATAAAGACCTTGATTTAATGCTTGGAATTCTATTTTGAATACACCTTCATTAAAATCTATATTAAACCCTTTAAAACCGTTTGTCAACATTTCTTGAAGCACAACAATATCATCATTTATTATAACACGTACTAAATCACCATCGACTTGACCAAAATCGCGATACTGTATATTAAGTTTTTTAGCAGTTGTTTTAAATTCACCTAAAATTTGGTTGGTATCCTCAGGTAGTAATTGTTCACGCTCTCTAACACTTTCGATTTGTCTGTCTAATTGTTTTGTATAAAGCTCAGCAGGATTTCTGAAGTTATTATCTTCTTCATAAATAGAAAATGCTTTTTTAGGTTTTTCGGCAGCAACCACCTTTTTAGGCACATTAACTTCCGTATTGCTATTATCTTTGGGCTGTGCTTCTTCTGTCTCAGGAGCAGGTTCTATAATTAATTCTGGGTCATCTTTTGGGTCCTCACTCTCTACTGCAGGAATAACCAAACCAACACCCTCTCCGTCTATTTGGCCATAGGAAGCTACAGAAAGCGTAAAAAGTATAAAAAAAGAAATGTAAAATTTCATCATGTTTATTTATTTGACCAAAATAAACCAAAAATCGTACCTAAATGCTAAAACTATGCTAATAGTCCATTAATTTAAGTAATTCTCCTTCAAATTTATCTCTAGAAAGGTATTGATCTTCTAACTGATTGATAAACGGTATTGGCGTATCTAAACTAGCTACACGTTTTACAGGCGCATCTAAATGCTCAAAGCAATGTTCCATAATTAATGCGGAAATATCACTAGCTATACCTCCAAAAAGTGAATCTTCTTGCAATATAATAGCACGCCCTGTCTTTTTAACGGAAGCATAAATAGCATCGGTATCTAGAGGCTGTAAAGATCTTAAATCTATAACGTCCGCGTTAATATCTGGATGTTTCTCCAAAGTACTTAATGCCCAATGTACCGCAGCACCATAAGCAATAACAGTAATATCACTCCCAGTTTGAAGTAAAGCTGCTTTACCAAACGGAATAGTAAAATAATCTGTAGGCACTTCTTGTCTAATACTTCTATATAGTGCTTTATGCTCGAAAAACAATACTGGATTAGGATCGTTAATAGCTGTTGCCAACAATCCTTTAGCATCATAAGGAAATGCAGGATAAACCACTTTTAAACCTGGTGTTTTTGTAAACCAAGCCTCATTAGTTTGACTATGAAACGGTCCTGCTGCTACTCCTGCACCACAAGGCATTCTTAAAACAATGTCTGCTTTTTGGTTCCATCTATAATGTGATTTAGCTAAATAATTAACCACAGGATTAAATCCAGAGGTTACAAAATCTGCAAATTGTAGTTCTACAACACTCTTTATTCCGGCAATACTTAATCCCATTGCGGTCTCAATAATTGCCGATTCGCATATTGGCGTATTACGGACTCTGTCCTTTCCAAACTGCGCTACAAAACCATCTGTGATTTTAAAAACACCTCCATATTCGGCAACATCTTGACCCATTATAACAAGATCGTCATGACGTTCCATTGATTGTTTTAATCCTTCAGAAATCGAATCAATTAAACGCAATTCTGAAGTTTCGTTATTTTCTTTAAATTCTTGATATACAAAGTCTTGATACACATCATTTAACTCATTACTTTCAGTAGAAACGATTTCAGTTTCCGCGTAAGCGATATCTAAATTATCACTAATTTCAGTAATATATTTTGCTTTTAATTCTGAAATTAAGTCAGTTGTTAAAACGCCTTCTTTTAGTAAAAATTCTTGATAATTTTCGATTGGATCTTTAGTTGCCCATTCGTCCATCAACTCCTGAGGCACGTATTTTGTACCACTAGCCTCTTCATGCCCGCGCATTCTAAAGGTTTTAAATTCGATTAAAATCGGCCTAGGATTTTCACGTACACTTGTTGCCAACTCAACAAGTTTAGTATAGACTTCTAAAATATTATTTCCGTCAATTATATGGCTTTCCATTCCGTAACCAATGGCTCGATCCGCTAAATCTTTACAATTATATTGCTCTGTAGTTGGCGTAGATAAACCGTAACCATTGTTTTCTATACAAAACAAAACAGGCAATTGCCAAACGGAAGCGACATTTAAAGCTTCATGGATATCCCCTTCACTAGTCCCTCCTTCTCCTGTAAAAACAGTGGTTACTTGATTTTTGTTTTTTAATTTAGAAGCTAAAGCAATACCATCTGCAACCCCAAATTGAGGTCCTAAATGACTAATCATTCCCACAATATTAAACTCTTGCGTTCCAAAGTGAAAACTTCTGTCCCTTCCTTTTGTAAAACCATTAGCTTTTCCTTGCCATTGCGAAAATAATCTATGCAATGGAATGTCTCTTGTTGTAAAAACGCCTAGATTTCTATGCATTGGTAAAATATACTCATCCTTATGCATGGCAGCTGTTACACCAACAGATATAGCTTCTTGACCAATACCAGAAAACCATTTACTAACCTTACCTTGTCTAAGTAAAATAAGCATTTTTTCTTCTATTAATCTTGGTTTTAGCATACGCTTATAAAGATTTAAAAGCGTAGTATTATCTAAAGATTGTTTGTCAAAAGTCATGTTGGTTTTTTCTAATGCTGATGTTTTCATAAAAGCGTTTGTCAAATATAGAATAATTGCTCAGAAGTAAATCAGTGCTTTAAAAAAAAATATGAGCACCATTTTTCCAATGTTTTCGCTACATTTGTATATATTACACTTATAAAATATAAAGATGAATAGCATACCTAGCGTTAATTTAAAGGATTTTACATCTGGAGATCCTGTTAGAAAACAACAATTTGTTGATCAAATTGGAAAAGCTTACGAAGAGATAGGATTTGTTGCTTTAAAAGGGCACTTATTAGACGATTCCTTAGTAGATAACTTATATACAGAAATTAAAAACTTTTTTTCTTTACCATTAGAAACAAAACATAAATACGAAATACCAGGAATTGGTGGACAACGTGGCTATGTGTCTTTTGGAAAAGAAAGTGCAAAAGGTAAAAAAGAAGGCGATTTAAAAGAATTTTGGCATTTTGGACAATATGTAGAAGATGATGCTGAACGTGCTAAAGAATATCCTGAAAATGTTAGTGTAAATGAGCTTGCTAAATTTAATCAAGTTGGAAAAGAAGCTTACCAAAGATTAGAAGAAACAGCTAAATACGTATTACGTGCATTAGCTTTACATTTAGGATTAGAAGAAACGTATTTTGATAATTATATCCATAACGGAAATTCAATTTTACGCCCAATCCATTACCCACCAATCACGCAAGAACCGGACAATGCAGTCCGTGCTGCAGCACATGGTGATATTAACCTAATTACATTGTTAATGGGTGCTCAAGGTCGTGGTTTACAAGTACAGAATAATGCTGGTGAGTGGATTGATGCCATTGCAGAACCAGATGAATTAATGATTAATGTTGGAGATATGTTATCTAGACATACTAACAACAAATTAAAATCTACTATACACAGAGTAATTAATCCACCTAAAGAACTTTGGGGAACATCACGTTACTCAATTCCTTTTTTCATGCACCCAATAAGCGAAATGAAACTTGATGTTTTAGACAGCTGCGTGGATGACAAAAACCCTAAACAGTTTGATGATATTACTGCTGGTCAGTTTTTAGACGAGCGTTTAAGAGAATTAGGTTTGAAAAAATAGTATTCAGTTTACAGTCTCAGTCACAATCACAATAGATTGTGGTACTGAGACTGTAAATGTGAACTATAAACACTACAAAATGGATTTACAAGATCAATTAAAAAATCTCTTCCCAGAACACGAACCTGAAATTGTTGAAAAACAAGACAAAGAGAGTGATATATGGCTTCAAGATGACCCAATACTTTGCAAATACGAAAAGCGTAAAGGCAAACCTATTACCATTTTAGAAGGGTATACAGGTGCAACCGAAGATTTTAAGTTATTGGCAAAAGAGCTGAAACAAAAATTGAGTGTTGGTGGTAGTTTTAAAGATGATAAAATTATAATTCAAGGCGATCACCGTGATAAAATCATGGCAATGCTAAAAGAAAAAGGGTTTAATGTAAAACGGGTTGGCGGATAATTATGAGCGAAAACAGTCTTCATATCACAAACGGTTCTAGCTTAACAGATTATTTATCTAAAATAAACTTTAAAGGAGATACTTTAACTTGGCACGAAATGCTTTGTGAAGGTCCAACCGCAAAAGAGATTGATACACCTGAATTTTTTAAAAATAGAAAAGCATTTCTTGAGGAGACTTATGCGCTAGAATATGATATTGACAGTATTAAAACCGAGTTTGATAAACTAAACGATGTTTCAAAATACACAGATATTGTATTATGGTTTGAATATGATTTATTCTGCCATATTAATCTAGTAGCTGCTATTAGTTTAATTAAACAAAAAGGTATCAAGCTTCCACTCTATTTAGTTTGTAGTGGGCGTATTGAAGGCGAAAAGGAACTTAAAGCATTATCTGATTTATCAGAACAGCAACTTTTAAAAGAATATAATAATAGAATTAAGTTAAATGTTGATGATATTGGTACAGCCCAAAAAGCGTGGCGTATTTATTGCGAACATGACCATAATTTATTAAAAGAATTAATTATAAGACCCTCTAGTTTTAAATATTTAAGCAATTGCTTAAAAGCACATTTAAGACGTTTTCCGGATACTAGAAGTGGATTAAATACTTTAGAATTTAACACCTTGGTACTTATAAAAGAACACAGCGTAACGTCCCGTAATCACTTATTAGGTTATTGTTTACATTATCAAGGTTACTATGGCTTTGGGGATTTACAATTAAAACTAATGATTGATAGATTAGCGTTGTTTTATGACGAAACGGAAAACACATTAACTTTAAACAGAAATGGTCATTTGGCTATAGAAGACCAAAAAAACTTCTATAAATTAATAGATACCAATCTACAATTTGGAGGCGTAAATAAAGCGGACTTCCAATACAATAAAAAAGAGAATAAATTAATACAAACCATTTAATGGCTATACAAGAATCAGAATTAATTCTAAATCCAGATGGTAGTGTTTACCATCTTAATTTATTACCAGAACATATCGCAGACACAATTATAACGGTGGGAGATCCCGATCGTGTGCCTGGTGTTACAAAATATTTTGAATCAATCGAATTTTCTACTCATAAAAGAGAATTCCATACCCAAACAGGCCTTTATAAAGGTAAGCGTATGACTGTAATTTCTACAGGAATTGGAACAGACAATATAGATATTGTTTTTAACGAATTAGATGCTCTTGTTAATATCGACTTAAAAACAAGAACAATTAATAAAATACATAAATCACTTGATATAGTGCGTATCGGAACCTCTGGATCTATTCAGAAAAATATTGGTATTGATACTTTTGTAATTAGCGAAAAAGCATGTGGTTTTGATAGTTTACTTCATTTTTATAATAGTAAACACATCCAGCAAACAGATGTGTCTGATGCTTTAATAGCCCATACAGACTGGTCTGAGGACAAATCTAAGCCTTACGTAGTAACTGCAGATAAAGCGTTATTTGCTAAGTTAGACTCTAATCAAACTACAAAAGGTTTTACAGCAACTAATGTTGGATTTTACGGACCTCAAGGTCGTATTTTAAGACTATCAATCCAAGACAATGATCTTAATGATAAACTAGCTACCTTTAGTTATAATAATCAGGCGATTACTAATCTAGAGATGGAAACAGCCGGAATATATGGTTTAGCAGGCTTATTGGGGCATCGAGCAGTATCCATGAATGCTATAATTGCTAATCGTGCTACAGGAGAATTTAGTAAAGATTCTAAATTAGTAGTAGAGAACTTAATACAATATACTTTAGACAAATTAGTACAATAAGATGAAGCAGATTAATATTGGTGGTGTACCAGAACATTTTAACCTAGCTTGGTATTTAGGCTTAAAAAATGGCGAGTTTAAAGAGCAAGATATCAACTTACGTTGGAAAGATTATTTTGGCGGTACAGGCGCTATGTGTAAAGGTTTACGCGATGGTGACATTGATATGGCAGTTATACTTACTGAAGGGATTATAAAAGATATTATTGCAGGTAACAAATCTAAAATTGTTCAGGTATTTGTAGATACCCCATTAATATGGGGAATTCATGTGGCTGAAAAATCTGATTATAAAAACATTCAAGATTTAAAAGGAACTAAAGCAGCAATAAGCAGATATGGTTCTGGATCACATTTAATGGCGTACATTAATGCTGAAAATAATGGATGGGATCTAGAAAAAGATTTAAACTTTGAAGTTATAAAAAACTTAGATGGTGCTGTTGATGGTTTAACCGAAGGAAAAGCCGATTACTTTATGTGGGAGAAATTTACCACAAAACCACTAGTAGATAATGGTACTTTTAGACGTGTTGATAACTGTCCTTCTCCTTGGCCATGCTTTGTTATAGCAGTAAGAGAAGACTTTTTAAAAACCAATAAAGCAGACGTTAAAGCTATTTTAGATATTGTAAATGCAACCACTAAAGAGTTTAAAGAAATACCAAGTATAGACCGTATGATTGCCAACCGTTATGAACAAGAAATTGAAGATGTTCAAGAATGGTTAAGCTTAACAGAATGGTCACAAGAAAACATCTCAAAACAAACCGTTAAAAAAGTTCAAGACGAGCTATTTGCTCTAAATATTATTCCTGAAAAATGGAAATATGAAGATCTTGTTGAAGATTTATAATTTGAAAAGGCCTCACTTATTAGTGAGGCTTTTTTTATGTATGAATACTTAAACTCCTCTTTCTTACAATTTGTTTTTAATTAAGAAATTGAAACTCATGACTCGGCTTAAATTTAAGAGGAGAGCTGCAACAACACATCATCTGTAATAATTTCAAATAATAGTAAAAACACCTTACCAATTTATCAAATCCAAGCCATCGGATGCTAACAAACTATTAGTCTGACTAAAGTGTTTGTTACCAAACCAATATCCTCGATTAGCGCTTAAAGGAGAAGGATGTCCAGACGTTAAAATATGATGTTTTTTAGCATCAATTAACTTAGCTTTCTTCTTAGCAAAACCACCCCAAAGTAAAAACACCACGTTTTCTTTTTGGTCACTAATCGTTTTAATTACAGCATCTGTAAAAGTTTCCCAACCTTCCTTTTGATGACTCCCCGCTTCGTGCGCTCTAACCGTTAACGTCGCATTTAGCAAAAAGACCCCTTGCTTAGCCCAACGCTCTAAATTTCCGCTTGACGGATAACTTATATTTAAATCCGTTTCAATTTCTTTAAAAATATTAACTAAAGATGGTGGATGTTTAACACCATCTGTAACACTAAAACATAAACCATTGGCTTGATCATAATTATGATACGGGTCTTGACCAATAATAACAACTTTTAAATCGTCTAAATGACAGGTTTCAAAAGCATTAAAAATTTGATTTTCAGGCGGAAAACAAGTCGCTTCTTGATATTGCTTAGTTACAAATTGCGTTAAATCTTTAAAATAAGACTTATCAAATTCGGTTTGTAAATAAGTTTTCCAACTTTGATGGATATTCACGTTCATATCTTGTTATTTTTGCTGCCATTATTAGGTGTAACAGAGTGCTAAAAATAATACTATCTTTAATAACTCTAACTTATTTACTAAATATTAAATGACTATTACAAACGCCACATTAACGGATATTGACACTATTTTTGAGTTATACAAAATAGCCTCAGACTATCAAAAAACTAAGAAAACCGTTGTGGTTTGGCCTGATTTTGAACGCGAAATGGTTGTTTCAGAAATTAAAGAAAACCGCCAATTTAAACTCATAATCAACAATACAGTGGCTTGCGTTTGGGCAATTGCCTTTAAAGACGAGCAAATTTGGGAAACCAGTAAAAATGACAATGCTATTTACATCCATCGTATTGCGACTAACCCTAAATTTAGAGGACAACAGTTTGTGTCTAAAATTGTGGCTTGGGCAAAGGACTATGCAAAAACTAACGCGATAGATTATATTAGATTAGACACTTTAGGAAACAACACGGATTTAATAGACTATTATAAAAAATCAGGATTTGATTTTTTAGGGATGTTTGAATTAAAAAACACAGATGGTTTGCCTGACCATTACCATAATCAGCCAGCGTGTTTGTTTCAAATACAATTAGAACAATAACCATTTACTTACCTCAAAAAGATAATTATTTTTTAGATGAAAAACATAAAATTCCCTTCAGCACAAACCATTTTACTAATCATAGCAGGATTAGTAACACTATTAACTTGGTTAGTTCCTGCGGGTAAGTACCAAACTTTGGGGTATAATAAAGACGCGAATCAATTTACAAGAGTGGCGTTAGAAAACACTGAAACATTACCAGCAACTCAACAAACCTTAGAAACGCTGAATATTAAAATTCCTTTAGAAAAATTTACTAATGGAGACATTAACAAACCTATTAACATACCAAATACGTATCAAGAGCTAGAAGCGCAACCACAAGATTTTTACGATTTTGTACAGTCGCCAATAAAAGGGATCATAGAATCGGCAGACATTATTTTCCTTGTTTTAATTATCGGAGGATTAATAGGTATAATAAATAGTACAGGTGCGTTTGATGCTGGAATCAGCAAATTAGCAACAGCCTTAAAAGGACGCGAGTTTATTTTAATTATATTAGTAACAGTTTTAGTGGCAGCAGGAGGAACAACCTTTGGTTTTGCTGAAGAGACTATTGCCTTCTACCCTATTTTAATTCCAGTATTTTTAGCAGCAAAATATGATGCTATGGTTGGTATTGCCTCTATTTTTTTAGGGAGTGCTATTGGGACTATGTGCTCAACAATTAATCCATTTAGTACTATTATTGCTAGTGACGCAGCAGGTATTAGTTGGACAACAGGACTTGGCGGAAGACTTTTTATGCTACTAGCCTGTTTAACTATTGCTTTAACGTATATTATTAGATATGGTAAACGCGTACAAAAAGACCCAACAAAATCTGTAGTTTACGATCAGCAACAACAGATAGCAGCATTATTCTCTCATAAAACCGAAACCGTACAATTCACAACCCGTTTACGTCTTTCTTTAATAGTGTTTGCTTTGTGTTTTATAATCATGATTTATGGCGTTGTGGCTTTAGAATGGTGGTTTGTAGAGATGACCTCTGTCTTTTTAGTAGGTTCTATCTTAATTGGAGTAATTGCAAAAATTAAAGAAACAGAGTTTATAGATACATTTGTAAAAGGTGCAGGAGACTTATTAGGAGTCGCTTTAATTATTGGTATAGCACGTGGTGTAACTGTAATTATGGCTGATGGATTAATTAGCGATACGTTATTATATTATGCTAGTTCCATGACGGAGGGCATGAACAAAGGTGTGTTTGCAAGCGCCATGACCGCAATTTACGGAGGATTATCCTTTTTTATACCAAGTAGTTCTGGTATGGCAGTATTAACAATGCCAATCATGTCGCCTTTAGCAGATAGTGTTGGTGTAGGAAGAGAAATTGTTGTAAACGCGTATCAATACGGATTAGGCTTATTTTATTTTATAAACCCAACAGGTTTAATATTAGCCTCATTGGCAGTGGTAAAAGTAGGCTTTAACAAATGGATTAAATTTGTAATGCCACTATTTATAACCCTTATTGTATTTACATTAGTAGTTATGACGGTATCAAGTTTTTTATAAAATGATATTAGAAACCAAAATATCTGCCCTAAAGCAGATATTTTAAATTATCTGCTTTTAAGCATATATTATTGCATATCTGCTTAAAAAGCGATACATTTATAAAAAGTAATCAAAATGGTAGCAGTTTTAACAGGAGATATTATCAACTCTAGACAAGGTAATGTTGTGCAATGGTTAGATATATTAAAGCAAACCTTGGACAAATATGGACAAGCACCACACCAGTGGGACATTTATAGAGGCGATAGTTTTCAGTTGGTTACCACACCACAACACGCCTTATTTGCAGCGTTACACATAAAGGCAGCCATTAAGAAAAACGATAATTATGATGTCAGAATCGCCATCGGATTGGGACAACAAACCCATAATGCTAAAAAAATAGCCGAATCCAATGGTCCTGCCTTCATAAACTCTGGCGAAGCTTTTGAAACTCTAAAAAAGCAAACCTTAAGCATAAAATCTAATACTCCAGATTGGGATCAACCGTTAAATATCATGCTTAATTTAGCAGTATTAACCGCCAATAATTGGAGCAGTACAGTAGCAACAGTAATATTAGCCGTATTAGAGCATCCAACAAAAAACCAGAAACAAATAGCAGACCTATTAAACAAATCTCAAAGTAACATCAGTGCAGCCCTAAAACGCGGTGGCTATGAAGAGATTATGCAACTAAACCACTACTACAAAAACCAAATAATAAAGTTATGATGCTACTAGTACTTAAATTGGTATTAGCACATGCCATAGGCGACTTTGTGCTTCAGCCAGACCATTGGGTAAAAGACAAAATATTAAAAAAACACAAATCCAAATACCTATACTATCACGTTCTAATTCATGCCATAGCCTTACTAGTTATACTACAATTTGACACCACGTATTGGCTAGGAATAACAACTATAGTCGTTTCGCATTATCTTATAGATCTAATTAAATTACACTTAACCTCTAAAATAAATGTTAGACGTCTATTTTTAATGGACCAAATTGCACATCTAATAATTATAATATTAGTCGCTGTAGCATACACCTCATACAGCTTAGATATAGACGTGCTATATACTAAAAACACATTAGCATTACTACTATCACTAATTGCTATAACATCCATAGCATCCGTAATAATGCGCTTAATAATGAGTAAATGGATTCTAGACGAAGATGATGCAAACGACTCCTTAGAAAAAGCAGGAAAATACATTGGTATACTAGAACGCCTATTTGTGTTTGGATTTATAATCATAAACCAATGGAGCGCCATAGGTTTACTAATAGCAGCAAAATCAGTGTTTAGATTCGGAGATTTATCAAAAGCGAAAGACCGAAAATTAACCGAATATATCTTGATTGGGACACTCCTTAGCTTTGGTATAGCCATAACCGTTGGATTATGTTATAACTACATCATTAACTTAAAATCGTAAATTAGTAACTCTCAGGTTACAATTTAGATAATATCGCTTTCGCGGAAATAAAGCCAAAAGCATCAGGATTTCAGTTGAAGCTTAAGCATAACTATATCTACAACGTCAGACTTAACATGTTTCAGTATCACGCAACAGGCTAAGCGACACGATAACTTCAAATAATGAGAATCTGAAATAAATTCAGATTGACGTCAAGCACTAATTCAACTATAGTTAAAACCACAACCACAAACACAACCATAACCGGAACAGGAATCATAACCGCGACTACTATCACAACCACAACGTCAT